>NZ_JAAIXZ010000036.1 GCF_010894435.1 Pyxidicoccus trucidator
GCTGATTCATATCGGTGCTGCCGGCTGCGCTTCTCAGCGCGACCTGGCTGGCACCGTCAAAGAATTGACTGCGGTTTCCGCAATCTGTCTTCTACTTGGGCTTGCTATTTGGTTTTCAAAGACCGAGTCGCTTGAATTGCTTGCGACTTTTTGTTACCGTTGCTGCGTTTGCTGCCTGCCGTTTTCAACCGGCGGGGCTGCATTTTCTATTCGAGTTCGCGTCCGCTTGCAACTTCTGCTTTCGCTTTCTCGTGGCGTCCTCGAAGTCCTCAGCGCCGCCCAGTGGCTTCCGCTGTTTTCTTTCGAGGGGGCGCGGCTTCTACCGCTTGGCCGCCTTCCCTGTCAACCGTCGCTTCGTTGACTCTCCCTCCGAGTTCCTCGCCCTGTTTCTTCCCGGGCTTTTTCTTCGTCGGGGGCGCGGCTTCTACCACCGCCGCGCTGTGAGTCAACCTGCTTCGTCGACCGCCGTATTCTGTTTGTCGGGGCTGCACCACGTCCGAAGTCCCTTCCGCGCCAGTGCGCGGGCTTCGTCGTGGGGGCGCGGCTTCTATCACCACCGCGTTTCGAGTCAACCGCTTCGGCCGACTCTTTTCTTCCGTCCTGCGCTCTACGGATCCATCTGGCTGCTGCTGCCCGCCAGCGGGTCCGTCGAGTGGGGCGCGGCTTCTACCACCGCCGCGTTGTGAGTCAACCGCCTCCTGCTGACTCTTTCTTCCCGCTCTTTTTCGGGAGCTGACTGGCCACGGCTTCCGGCCAGCTGCTCCTTCGGAGAAGGGGCGCGGCTTCTACCACCGCCGCGTTGTGAGTCAACCGCTTCCGCGGACTCATTTGTTCCGCCCCTCCGTCATCGCCCCTGCCCGTGACTGCGTCCGGGTTGAGTCCCCTGGGCTGCTTCCTCGCCGGGCCTGAAGGAACAGAGCGCTCGCCCGCCTTCTGGCAGGTCCGCTTTCGGGCTACAGAGCTGGATTCCGGTGAAACGCTGCATTCTGCTCAGGAGACACGCTCGTGAATGATTTCCACATGAGGGCTCGGGTTCTTGGCGTCGTGATGTGGGTCGCGGGAGTCGGGCTCGCGGGGTGTGGCTCTGCCCCGGAGCAGGAGCTCGAGGATACTTCCGGCACCTCGCAACAGGCTCTCACGGAGGGCGCGCCGCTGACCGCGCACGATGCGAGCTGCCTTCGCCTGCAGGACCAGAACACCTGGAGCAGCGCCGCCTCCTACATGACGCCAGTGGGGCCCGCGGTCGGAATGCCAGGCGTGCTCGGCGACCTCAACCGCGTGGGCCCCGTCCTCGGAGGCACCAACCACCCACCCGCCGTGGGCTACAAGGGAGGCTTCCGCTGGAACGATGGCGACATGGCCACCACGGACTGGGTGCCCCAGGCGCTCACCGCCGGCGTGTCCGGTGCCACCAATGTGGCCATCGTCTCCTGGCACTACGCGGCGACCAGCCCGGACAAGGGCGTGCGCATCTCCGTGGCGGACATCTCGGACATGTCCCTGAGTGCGGTGAACTACCGCCACGTCCTCCTGGTTCGGCCCACCAGCTCCGGCAACTTCACCGCCGTGCCCGTGCATGGCGGGGGGCTGGCCTGGTACGGCAACTACCTCTATCTGGCCGACACCTCCCAGGGGTTCCGTGTGTTCGACCTCACGCAGATTCGCGAGGTGGACGCCAGCGCGACCTGTGAGACGCGGATTGGCAAGGTCAACTCGGTGTGGTGCGCCTATGGCTACAAGTACGTGCTGCCGCAGGTGAGCGCGTACGTGGTGCCGTCGACCCTCACCAGCCCCTGCCGTCCCAAGTTCTCCTTCCTGGGCAAGGACACGCGCGGCACCACGGACGTGGTGCTCTCCGGGGAGTACTGCAACAGCAGCGATGCGCAGTGCCCATATGACGACTCCACTCCGGGGCTCGGCGGGCGGCTCTACCGCTGGCCGGTGGATGCCACCACGAACCGACTCAAGACGGTGAATGGCGCTGCGGCACCCGAGCGGGCGTACATCATGAACGAGCCCAATGTGCAGGGCGTGGCGCCCATCATGACCACGACCGCGACTACGTCGTACTGGCTGAGCTCCACCCGCTACAGCGGCGCACTCTTCAAGGTGTCCACGGGCGCGTCGCGCACCGCGTACCTGTCGGGAGACAGCAGGTGGGCCCGGATGCCCGAGGGCATGCACGCCACCGGCAGCGGCACCAACCTGTGGACGGTGACCGAGGGCTACCAGGGCTCCACCAGCCCGTCACTCGGCGGGCGCGTGGTCTTCTATGTGGACCAGGCTGCCGTGGACTGAAGGTCCGAGCCCCCACCTCCGTGATTCACGTCCCCCCGCGGGTGTGAGCGCACACGCCCGCGCGGGAACCGGACATGGACGTCGTCCGCCCCCGCGTCAGAACAGGCGATTGAGGCCATTGAGCGCGGCCACGCGGTAGGCCTCGGCCATGGTCGGGTAGTTGAACGTGGTGTTGATGAAGTAGTCGATGCTGTTGCCCGGGCCGTCCTGCGCCATGATGGCCTGGCCGATGTGGATGATCTCCGAGGCGTTGTCCCCGAAGCAGTGGATGCCGAGGAGTTCCCGTGTCTCCCGGTGGAACAGCAGCTTCAGCATGCCCACGGTGCGCCCGGTGATCTGCGCGCGCGCCAGGCTCTTGAAGAAGGCGTGACCCACCTCGTAGGGCACGCCGGCCCTGGTCAGCTCGCGCTCGGTGCGGCCCAGGCTGCTGATCTCCGGGCTGGTGTAGATGCCGGTGGGGATGTCCTTGACCAGCTTGTGCTCCAGCCGCCCCTCGACGATGTGCGTGGCGGCGAAGCGGCCCTGGTCATACGAGGCGCTCGCCAGTGAAGGAGCCCCCACCACGTCGCCCACTGCGTAGATGTGGGGCACGGAGGTCTGGTACGCGTCATTCACCTGGATGCAGCCTCGCGAGTCCATGGCGATTCCCAGTGCCTCCAGTCCCAGGTCGGCGCTGTTGCCCGTGCGCCCGTTGGCCCACAGGAAGGCGTCCGCCTTGAGCTGCTTGCCGCTCTTGAGGTGGAGCACCACGCCGTCTCCTCGCGCCTCCACCTGGGCCATCTCCTCCTGGTGGCGGATGAGCACTCCCTGCTCGCGCAGGTGGTAGGAGAGCGCGTCGGAGATCTCGTCATCGAGGAACGAGAGCAGCCGGTCCCTCGTGTTCACCAGGTCCACCTTCACGCCGAGCATCCGGAACATGGAGGCGTACTCGCAGCCGATGACGCCCGCGCCGTAGATGATCATCGTCTGCGGTGGCTCTCGCAGCCGCAGGATGGTGTCCGAATCGAAGATGCGCGGATGGCCGAAGTCCACCCCGGGCGGACGGTACGGGTGCGAGCCGGTGGCGATGACGAACGCCTTCGCGGACAGCAGCTCCTGGGAGCCGCGTGGCTCGGCGACCTCCACCGTGTGGGCGTCCAGGAAGCGAGCCCGGCCCACGACCAGGTCCACGCGGTTGCGCTCGTAGAAGGTGCTGCGCAGCTGGACCTGGCGGGACACCACCGAGGAGGCCACGCGCATCATGTCCTTGAGGGTGGTGGTGCGCGCCAGCTCCGCTCGTAGCTCCGGATGGTCCCCCTGCACGTCCACGAGCCGTTGGATGGCGTGGCGCAGGGCCTTGGAGGGAATGGTCGCGGTGTGGGTGCAGGCCCCTCCCACGAAGGGACTTTGTTCCACCGAGCACACGCGGCGGCCGGACTTCACCGCCTTCATCGAGGCCCCTTCTCCACCCGGACCGGAGCCGAGGACCACCACGTCGAACTGCCGAACGGTCATGCCCGGAGCCTTACCACGTGGCCTCGTGCTGCTCCACGCATCACGTTCACCTCGCGACAGGAGTTTGAAGCTCGCGGGCGTTGCGGGATCGGAGTTCTCGCTGTTCCGGAGCGTGTGCCATGCTCTCGCCATGGCGGACACGCCCAGGCCGAACGAGAACGAGGCTGATTCCGTGGTGGTGGACCGTCGCCGGTTCCTCACGTGGGTGGTGGCCTCGCCGGCGCTGGTGGTCGCGGCGCGGCTGGGGCTCGACATCCCACGGGCGGACGCCGCTCGAGCCGAGGTACCCGAGGCTGCGGCCGACGAGACCGCGCTCAACCTCTACATCGCCATCCAGACCGATGGACGCATCCACGCCACCCTGCCCCGTACCGAGATGGGCCAGGGCATCACCACGAGTGTGGCCATGCTCGTGGCCGAGGAGCTGGATGCCAGCCTCGGCTCGGTGGAGGTGCACACCGCCGACGCGGACTCGCGCTGGGTCATCCAGCTCACCGGCCTGTCCTCGACGATGCGCTACCTCTCGGGCCCCATCCGCGCCGCGGCCGCGACGGCCCGCGCCCGGCTGGTCACCGCGGCGGCGAACCGCTGGCACGCGCTCGCGCACACCCTCACCACCGCGAATGGAGAGGTGATTGCTCCCGATGGCCGCCGCGCGGGGTACGGCGAGCTGGCCGAGGACGCCGCGGCCGTGCTGCTGCTACTCGTCTCTCCGCTACCGAAGAACCCGAGTGAGTACACGGTGGTCGGCCAGCCCACGGGCCGCATCGATGCCCACGACATCGTCACCGGGGCGGCGCACTACACCCTCGACCTGGACATCCCCAACGCCGTGCCCGTGGTCGTCGCCCGCCCGCCCACGCTGCGAGGCACGGTGCGGGACTTCGACGCTTCGGCCGCGCTGGCGATGCCGGGTGTCCTGGGCGTGGCACGCCTGCCGTCGGGAGTGGCGGTCGCCGCGGGGAACTACGCACAGGCCTTCGCTGCGCGAGACGCCTTGCAGATCTCCTGGGCTCCCGGCCCCGCGAGCCACCTGTCCGACGCGGACATCCGCGCGCGCCTGCGGGATGCCATCGGCGCGCGCCCCTTCCCGCCGCTCTTCACGGCGCGCACCCTGGAAGGGCGCTTCGACTTCCCCTACCTCGCCCACGCGCCCATGGAGACGCAGAGCTGCGTCGCCCAGGTGACGGGTGACAGCGCCGAGCTGTGGCTGGGCGCGCAGGACCCGAAGTTCGTGCGGCGCGAGGTCGCGGCGGCGCTGGGCTGGGCCCTCACCCCTCAGCGCGTCACCGTGCATACGGCTCGGGCCGGTGGCGGCTTCGGTCGGCGGTTCTTCGCCGAGGCCGCCGTGGAGGCCGCGCTCACCTCGCGCGCGCTCGGACGGCCGGTGAAGCTGATGTGGAGCCGCAACGATGACATGCGACACGGCCGCTACCGGCCCGCCAGCCACCACCGCATCCTCGCGTATGTGGGCGCGAGCGGCTCCATCCTCGGGTGGAACCACCGCGCCGCCATTCCCACCGTGGAGTTCCCCCATGGGTTCGGGGACGCCATCACCGCCCTGGCCGGCACTGTCCTTCCCGAGGTGACCAGCAAGCTCTTCTTCGAGCTCACGCAGCACGTGCCCTATCGCTTCGGACTGGTGGGCCAGGAGCTTCGCGAGGTCTCCCTCCCCATCCCCACGGCGTCGTTCCGCTCCGTCTTCACCAGCCAGGTGGGCGTGGCCAACGAGGTCTTCATCGACCAGCTCGCCCGCGAGCTCGGGCGAGACCCGGTGGAGCTGCGCCGCTCCCAGCTCACGTCGAACCGGCTCAAGGCCGTGCTGGCGAAGGTCGCGCTCGAAGGCGCCTGGGGCCGGACGCTGCCGCCCGGAGTCGCTCAAGGCGTTGCCGTCCTCGAAGAGTGGGACAGCGCCATCGCCCACCTCGTCGAGGTCGACATCACCGGCGAGGCTCCCCGCGTGCTGCGCGTGGTCATCGCCGCCGATGTGGGCCTACCCATCAACCCGAAGGGCATCGAGGCCCAGCTCCAGGGCGCGGCCATCGACGCGTTCTCCACCACGCTGAGCGCGGGCATCCATATCGACTCGGGCGCCGTGCGCGAGGGCAGCTTCGCCGACTACCGGTGGCTCCGCATGCGGCACGCGCCCTCGGAAATCACGGTGCACCTCGTCCGCTCGGACGACCGCGTCGGTGGCGTGGGGGAGCTCGGCTACCCCAGCGCCGCCGCAGCACTGACGAATGCCATCGCCCGGGCGACCGGCACCATGCCCACCCGCTTTCCGCTGCTCGATGCAGGAGCCTGACCATGCCGGCCTACCAGTTCATCCTCAATGGCCAGACGGTGTCGGTGGAAGCGCCCGCGGACCTTCCGCTGCTCTGGGCGCTGAGAGACCTGCTGGGCGTGACAGGCCCGAAGTACGGCTGCGGCGTGGGCGTGTGCGGCGCCTGCACCAGCCACCTGGATGGCGAGGCCTTCCGCCCCTGCATCCAGCCCGTCAGCGGCGTGGCGGGCACCCAGGTCACCACGATTGAGGGCCTGGGCGGTCCGGGGCTCCATCCCGTGCAGCAGGCGTGGATTGCCGAAGACGTCGCGCAGTGCGGCTTCTGCCAGCCCGGGCAGATCATGGCCGCCGTCTCACTCCTCCGGAAGAACCTCGACCCGACCGATGCCGACATCGACGCGGCCATGAGCGACAACGTCTGCCGGTGCGGCACCTACGTGCGCATCCGGGCCGCCATCAAACGGGCAGCCCGTGTGCTCCGGGAAAAAGCCGAGGGTGGTACGGACACTCGCTGAGCGAGCCGCCGCGTTGACGCCGTGTGGAACGTCGGAGGCTACCTGCTTGGCGGTGGCGGCTCTCGCCCGCACCCGTTAGAAGGGCCCGGCCCGTCTCCGGCGCCGACCCGACAGCATGCGAAAGACCCACCGTCCCCTGACCACCCTGGCCCTCGCCCTGAGCCTCTTCATGGCGGCGCTGGAGGTCACCGTCGTCTCCACCGCCATGCCCACCGTGGTCGGCGAGCTGGGAGGCATCCAGAACTACGCGTGGGTCTTCACCGCGTACATGCTGTCCTCCACCATCACCGTGCCCATCTACGGGAAGCTGTCGGACCTGTACGGCCGCAAGCCCATCCTCCTCTTCGGCACCGGCCTGTTCCTCGTCGGCTCCATCGCCAGCGGACTCTCCACGTCGATGAACATGCTCATCGCCTTCCGGACCCTGCAGGGGCTGGGGGCGGGAGCGATGCAGCCCGTCTCGCTCACCATCATCGGAGACATCTACACCCTCGAGGAGCGCGCGAAGGTGCAGGGCGCCTTCAGCGCCGTGTGGGGCGTCGCCGGGCTGGTGGGTCCGCTCACCGGCGGCCTCATCGTGAAGTACCTCTCCTGGCACTGGGTCTTCTTCATCAACGTGCCGGTGGGCGTGGCCACCTCGCTCCTGCTGATGACCTTCTTCCATGAGCAGGTGAAGCACCGGCCGCAGCAGCTCGACTACGCGGGCGCGGCGCTGCTCTCCGGCGGCGTGGTGGCGCTGCTCTTCGGCGTCCAGGGCATCGGGCAGAACCTGTGGGCGCTGCCCCTGGCGGCCGTCCTGCTCTTCGCGTTCGTCCTGGTGGAGCGCAAGGCGTCCGAGCCGCTCATCCCGATGTCCCTCTTCAAGCAGCCCGCCATCGCCATCTCCTCCGTGGCCGGCGCGCTCTTCTCCGCGGCGATGTTCGGAGCCACCACCTACGTGCCGCTCTACGTCCAGGGCGTGCTCGGGGGCTCGCCCACGCTGGCGGGCGGGATGATCACCCCGATGATTGTCGCCTGGCCGGTCGCCAGCGTGTTCGCGGGGCGCCTGCTGCTCAAGATGGGCTTCCGTCCACTCATCGTGGGGGGACTCGGGCTGACGGTGGTGGGCACCAGCTTGATGGCGCTGTTGCTCAAGCCGGACTCCCCCGTCCTCCTCCTGCAGCTCGCCATGGGCCTGTTCGGCGTGGGGCTGGGCTTCGCGTCCACCGCCCTGCTCATCGCGGTCCAGACCAGCGTGGGCTGGGAGCTGCGCGGCGTGGCCACCGCCAGCAACATGTTCTTCCGCACCATCGGCGGCGTGCTCGGCGTGGGGCTGATGGGCGGCGTCATGGTGTCCCAGCTCCTCAAGGACCCGAGCATCCCGGTCTCCGCCGCCAACGCGCTGCTCGGTCCCGCGCATGGCGAGGGGGTGCCCGCGGAGATGCTCAAGACGCTCAGCCACGCGCTCGGAACGGGACTCACCATCAACTTCTGGCTCATCTGCGCCTTCTCCGTGGCGGCCTTTGCCGCGGGGCTGTTCTTCCCCAAGGTGTCACGGAGCACGGGGACTCCCGTCGCAGCCGCGGACGTGGCGGCGCCTCACTGAGCCTTGAGGAAGCTGCCCACTTCGGTGAAGACTCCCCGAGGCGTGCCACGCGAGCCCAGGAGCGAGACCGGATGAACGAGGTGAGCCGTGGCAACCCGGGGTCGAAGACGGCGGCCGTCTCCCGGTTCTGGCGCGATGACCGGCTGCCCTTCATCGAGGCGCGGGAGGTCCACGATGGGCGCAAGGTCTGCTACGCCCGGCATTTCCACGAGACCTTCTCCATCGGCGTGATTACCGGCGGGCGGAGCACCTATCTGAACCAGGCCGCCCGCATGCCGGTGGGCGCCGGGGCCGTGGTGGTGATGAATCCGGGCGATGTACATGCCTGCAACCCCATCCATGACCAGCCCTGGTCCTATCGAATGCTGCATGTGGACACGCGTTGGCTGGCCAGCCTCCAGCATGAGCTGGGGCTCAACGAAAATCAGGGCTACCACCCCTTTGCCTGCACCCTGACGACCGAGCCCGGGCTCTACGCGGCGTTCAATCGGTTCTACGACGTGCTGACCGCCCCCGGGTCCGAGTCCCTCCAGAAGCACAGCGCCGCCGTCACCTTCTTCGCGCAGACGCAGCAGTTCCTGAATCCCTCGGCATCACCGCTGCGGCAGGTGAACTTCAGGATCGAGCGTGCAGCGGACTTCATCAGCGACAACTGCACGCGCCCGCTCAAGCTGGATGACATCTGCCGGGCCGCGGAGCTGTCCGCGTCCTACCTCATCCGTGCGTTCAAGAAGCGCTTCGGCATGACGCCCCATGCCTACCTGGTCAACCGCCGCGTCCAGTTCGCTCGAGCCCAGCTCAAGCGGGGCCGTCGGATTGCCGATGTAGCCCATGAGGCTGGCTTCGCGGACCAGGCCCACCTTCAGCGTGCGTTCAAACAGCTGCTGGCAGCCACACCAGGGCAATACCAGGGCCAGAGCCGAGCTCGCTAGGACAGGAGCAGGTAGATGGCGCAGCCGGCGAGCAGCGCGGCCATGACCCGGTTGAACAGGCGCACCCGCGCGGGGTTCGCCAGATAGGTGCGCAAGAAGGTCCCCGCGTAGGCCCAGCAAGCCATCGAGCCCAGGCAGACCACGAAGTACACCGCCGCGAACTGCCAGACGCGCAGCGGCTCACTGTTCGCCGCGAAGGCGCCCATTCCCGCCACAGAGGCCAGCCAGGCCTTGGGGTTGAGCCACTGAAGGGTTGCGCCATGGAGAAAGGTGGGTGCGGCCCCAGCCTTCGCATTGCCGAGCGCGCCGTCATCCACCGCCAGC
The DNA here is from genome assembly GCF_010894435.1 of Pyxidicoccus trucidator. NCBI lineage: Bacteria > Pseudomonadati > Myxococcota > Myxococcia > Myxococcales > Myxococcaceae > Pyxidicoccus > Pyxidicoccus trucidator. Next base: position 9,433 of record NZ_JAAIXZ010000036.1, read on the forward strand.
CGATAGGCCATGTACAGGATGAACGCGACCCCGCCCGCGCGGATGGCAGCCGTCAGGAACGGCCAGTACTCCAGGATCTCGTACAGCCCCAGGCCCAACAGCACCAGCAGCAGCGTGAAGCCCACCGTGGCGCCAATCACGTACCGCATGGCCGCGCGCAAGCCGAACTGGGCGCCGGTGCTCAAGGTCACGATGTTCACGGGCCCAGGAGAAATCGATGCGGCCAGGGCAAAGGCCGCCATGGAAAGAAAGATGCTCATAAATGCCTCTTCGGCTCAGGTGAAGTGTCTGACCGAAGCTAGGCGCCGGCTTCCCGTGCGTATTGAAGGAAAGTGACCTCGTACTCCGAACCCAAACACATACAATAAAGACATAATTGATACATGTATTTATTTGACTGTGATTGAGGACTCACCTCGCTCAGGACGCCCCCGGGAAATGACTGAGAGTCCGTTCATGTAGGCACGGCACTCCATATCCCCACGAAACTGCCTGATATTTCGTTCAGGTAGGCATTGCCGGTCCGCGACGTCGCGCTGGCCCTGCGGAGTCTCGCCGGAGGTGCTCACGGAGGCCGTGGAGAGGGCCTGGAAAATGACTGAAGACCTGTTCATGTAGGCACGGCATGTCGCAAAATCAGTGCCATTCACTGAAAGCCCGTTCCCGTAGCAGCGCGCGATCGGAAGTCCCTAGCTGACAGTCTGTTCATGTAGGCATGGCGATCATGACCAGGAGCGGTCGAAGACCTGCCCACTGGGGCGAGCCAGGGCGGCGGCATGGCTGCCGGCTGGAGACGCCATCGGCTGCGGCTCCCCCAGCAGGCGTGCATCCAGGGGCCCGAGGCCGCGTGCCGTGTGACGCTTGCTACCCCCTCCCCTCGCCCCCAGCGTTGGGCTTGGCGCTCAACTGGAGGCAGGGAGATGGCAAAGAAGAAGATCGTCGAGGGCTACGGAGGGACGAGCGAGCAACGCCAGCGCCACCTCCAGAATGACAACTTCTCCGAGCGGGCCCCTCATACCCCCGCCGAGTCGGAGCAGGTCCGCAGCACCCCCGAGGATGACGGGCGCGTGGTGAAGGTGCACCCCATCGGCGAAGAGGACTCGGACGACCTCTGGCGCGGGAAGCCGTGAGCTGTCGGCCCGCTCAGCGCAGGAAGAGGAAGTACAGCACCGCGCTCAGGGCAACGGACACGAGGATGCTGCCGAAGCAGCCAAGCTTGTTCGAGAAGAAGAGGAACATGGGCGAGCCGGAAGCTGCGCATCCCCGGCCGCCTGGGAAGCCCGGGGGGCACGCCGCTGTCTACCGCCGCACGGTTGCCCGGGCTACTCGCCGCGCTTCAGCCGCTCCACGTACTCGGAGGGCAGGCCCGCGGCCTGGGCGCCGCGCACCAGCGCCTCCACGAAGCGCGGGCTCACCGGGCCGTCCTGTGAGGTGCGCCTCGGGTTCGTGACGAACGCCGTGGCCTCTACCTCCTGCCCGTCCACGCGCACCCGCACGGAGCGCTCCACGCACATCCCCGTCACGAAGCCTTCCTTGTGCTGGACGATGGGCCAGTCCTGGCCGCGAATCTCGAACAGCCGTCCGTACACCGTCCGGCCCGCCGCGTCCGTCAGCCCCGCCACCCGCCCACCCCACCAGCGCGAGGGGAAGTCGTAGACCAGGTCCACGTCCACCGCCTCCGCCAGCCGCCCCTCGGGCAGCTCGAAGAAGGCGTAGCTGTGCTGCTGCTTCCACTCGTCGAAAGCAGCCCGGTCCAGGATGGTGGAGTACGCGAAATACAGCCGCGTGGCCGAGGGGTCCGCCCCCTCACGCGCCTTCATCACCTGGTCGTAGTGCGAGTCCATGTCCGCCCTCCTCTACACCGTTCAGCGGCGCGGCGCCCCGGCTTCGTCACGGAAGACCGCCAGCACTCCGGACACGTCCAGCCGCGACGTCTTGATGAACAGCCTCAGCGCGCGCTCCACGTGCTCGGCCAGCGTGGTCATCCGCTCCAGCCGCTGGAGCCGCTCGCGCGGCAGGTTGCCCACCGACTCCGCCAGCCGCCGCGCCTCCGCCAGGTCCGCGCGGATGCGCGCCACGAAGCCCGCCTCGCGCTCCTCGATGACGTGCGTCACCATGCGCACCAGGTCGGTCTCGGCCGCGTAGCGCCATGCAGAGTCCGTCGGCAGCCGCACCCGCTGGATGACGCCCCAGCGCTCCAAGTCCCGGAGCAGCATGGAGACGCCGCCCTTGGACAGGTCCAGCTCGCGCTCGATTTCGCCCGCCGTGAGGGGCTCACCGCGCAGGTACAGCAGGGCCCAGACGCGGCCCTGGTTGCGCTTGAAGCCCCAGAACTCAATGACATTGCCCACCGCGTCCACCGCGATGGCTTCCCACGACGCCAGCCGACCCTCCACTGCTGGCGCATCGGATGTAGGGCTCCCGGGTCCCCCCGTCCACAGGTAGCCCTTCATGCAGCCCGCCCCTGGACCTGCTCGGCGATGCCGGCGGACAGCTTGCGCGCCCAGCCCACCAGCTCCGCGCCGGCCGGCTCCTGGGCGAAGTGGCCCAGCTTGTCCAGCGCCGCTTCGATTTCCACGTTCATCCGCGCCATGGAGGCATCCACCGCGCCCGTGGCCTCGATGGCCGCGCCAATCTCCTTCGTGCGCTCGGGCGTAATCGTGGAGAAGGCCCACGCGTCCTTCAGCTTGCGGCGCAGGGACTCGTCCTTGGCCACCGCCAGGAGGATGGGCATGGACGGCGTGCGCGAGTGCACGTCCGCGTAGCGCGGCTTGCCCACGTCCGTGCCGAGGATGTCCCGGATGTCGTCGGCAATCTGGAAGGCCACGCCCAGGTGGCGGCCGAAGCCGTCGAAGCGCTCCATGGCCTCGGAGTTGTCCGCGAGCGCGGCCGCGGCGTTCCCGCACCAGCCGAACAGCGAGCCCGTCTTGCCCTCGGCGATGAAGCGCAGCCGGTTGAGAGGCAGGTCCAGGTCGCCACGGGCCTCCACCTCGGCGATGGCGGCGCGGGTCATCTCGGAGACGACGGAGAGCGCGCTGCGCGTCAGGCGCGAGTCCAGCAGCGACAGCTGGTACAGGCCGGTGGAGAGGATGAGGTCACCGCTCATCACCGCCACGATGTTGCCCCAGCGCGCATTCACCGTGGGCCGGCCGCGGCGGAACATGCCCGCGTCCACCACGTCGTCGTGCAGGAGGCTGGCGGAGTGGATCAGCTCGGCCGCCACCGCCACGTCCACCAGCCGCTCCGGCTTCACGTCCACCGCGCCGCCGAACAGCCGCACCAGCATGGGCCGCGCCCGCTTGCCGCCGGTGCCCAGGCACAGGTGACGGGCCGCCTCCATCAGGGTGTCGCCCTTCACATCCGGACCGGCATCGCCATCCACCAGCGTGCTGTTGAGCCGCTGCTCCACCGCCCCCAGAAAGTCCGTCAGCTCCCGAGCCAGGTCCATGTGCGCCGTCTCCTCGTCCGTTCATATAGTTCAAGACCGCGTGAACTGCACCTGAATCCAGCGTCCCCCTCCAGGCGGGCGGGCGAGGTGGGATACGCGGCCGGTGCCCGCCTGGGAGGCAGGCGTGCGCGAGGGGTTCACCGGGGGGCGGATTGAGGGCCCGGGGTGCCTGTGCGACAGACGAGGGGCCCCATCACCATTGAAGAAGGAATGCGTTGAGCCCCGCCGCCTTCCGCCGTCACCTCCTGAGCAGCTTCGCCTCGCTCGCGTCCGCCGTCCCGCTGTTCCGCCCTGGCACGTCCCTGCCGGGCTCGGCCGCGCCGCTGCTGGGCGCGCCTCCGGCGGACGGGCCGGGCCCCACGTCCACCCCGGCCGTCGGCCGGCTGCGCCGCACCCTGGGCGCGTCCGTGGCGGAGGGCATGTTCGCGGAGGTGTTCACCGCGTGCGCGGGTGCCACGGTGCTCACGGCCTGGGCCATCGCCCTCAAGCTGGGGCCCTTCCTGGTGGGGGTGATGACCGCCCTGCCCTTCTTCGCCCAGTTCGTGCAGTTCCCCGCGGCGTGGCTGACGTCCTTCTTCGGGCACCGGCGGGTGGCGCTCACGGCGGTGTGCCTGTCGCGCCTGGTCATGTTCCCCCTGGCCGTGCTGCCCTGGCTGGGCCTGTCCTTCCCCGCGCAGCAGCACCTGTTGCTGACGGTGGCCGGCGCCTCGGCGCTGCTGGGCGTGGTGGGCAACAACGCCTGGGTGGCATGGATGGGGGAGCTGGTGCCGCGCTCCGTGCGAGGCCGCTTCTTCGGCCGGCGCACCGCGCTCACCACGCTGGCGGGCACGCTGGCCTCCCTCACGGCGGGCCTGCTGATGGACCGGCTGCGCCCACCCGAGGGCGTGGGCCTGGGCCTGCCGCTCCTCGCCCTGGGCGCCTGCGTCATGGGCGTGGTGACGACGCTGCTGATGGCCACGCAACATGACCCGGCCCCGCCGGGCACCGCCCCGCGCCTGGAGCTCAAGGGCGCGCTGGTGCCGCTGAAGGACCCGGTGGCCCGGCGCGTGCTGACGTACCAGGTGGCCTGGAACGCGGCGGTGGGCGTGTCCGCTCCCTTCTTCGCGCTGCACAGCCTGCAGAACCTCAAGATGACCTTCGTCATCATGGCGCTGCACGCCGCGGCGGTGGCGGGGATGCGCATCCTCACCGCACCGCTGTGGGGGCGCGTCATCGACAAGGTGGGCGCGCAGCCGGTGCTGATGGCGTGCTCCCTGGGCATCAGCGCCATCCCCGTGCTCTGGCTGCTGCCGTCCGCGGGCACCCTGTGGCCGCTGCTGTTCGACGTGCTGCTGGCCGGCGCGCTCTGGAGCGGCCATGGCCTGGCCATCTTCGCGCTGCCCCTCACCGTGGCCCCGCGCAAGGGCCGCCCCTTCTACCTCGCCGCCTTCGCCACCGCGGGCGGGCTGGCCTACTCCGCCGCCGCCGCGCTGGGAGGTGCCATCGCCGCCGCCCTGCCCTCGCAGTTCATACTGGGCGGCCAGGTCTGGGTGAACCTGCACGTGCTGTTCGTGCTGTCCTCGGTGGCCCGGCTGGGCGCGGGCCTGCTGACCTCGCGCATCCCCGAGCCCGGTGCCCACCCGGCGCGCTCCATGTCCGAGCTGGCCGCGAGGCTGCTGCCCCGCTTCCGTCCCGCGCCCACGCTCGCCGAGGCCCGCTCGGGCGACGGCGAGCGCTGACGCCCCGGACGGTACGTGTCACGCGGCAGGTGTGAGACCTGCCCCCAGGCGTCGGCCACGATTTCGACCGTGTACGGACGGTGCTCAGGGCGCGCGGACTTCACGCCACCAGGGTGCCGAGGGGACGTCGCCCGTGAGCTCCACGGGGTGCCCCAGGCGCGGGGTGACGAGCGCGACGCCCTGCTTGCGGGCCTCGGCGGCCAGCACCTCCGCGGGCTCGTCCCACGCGTGGATGGCCAGTGAGAAGGTGCCCCAGTGGATGGGCAGCAGCCTGCGCCCGCGCACCAGCTCGTGCGCCTGGAGGGCCTGGTGCGGCCCCAGGTGGATGTCCCCCCAGGACGGGTGGAACGCGCCCACCTCGAACATGGCCAGGTCGAAGGGGCCGAAGCGCCGGCCCACCTCGGCGAATTCCTGCGTCAGGCCCGTGTCCCCGCTGAAGAAGACGCGGTGCTGGGGCCCGAGCAGCGTCCAGGACGTCCACAGCGTCCGGTTGCGGTCCGACAGGCCGCGCCCGGAGAAGTGCTGCGCCGGCGTGGACACCATGCGCAGGCGCCCATCGCCCAGCGACACCTCCTGCCACCAGTCCAGCTCCACCACGCGCTCGGGCGGCACGCCCCACTGCTCCAGGTGCGCGCCAAGGCCCAGGGGCACGTAGAACGTCCAGCCTCGCGGCACCATGGCCTGGATGGTGGGCATGTCCAGGTGGTCGTAGTGGTCATGCGACAGCAGCACCGCGTCCACGTCCGGCAGCGCGTCCAGCGGCAGCGGTGGCGGATGGAAGCGCTGGGGGCCTACCAGCGTGGACGGCGAGGCGCGCTCGCCCCACACGGGGTCGGTGAGGATGCGGAAGCCGTCAAGCTCCACCAGCATCGTCGAGTGTCCCAGCCACGTCACGCGCAGCCCGCTCTCCGGGGGCTTCGCCAGGGCCGCGGCCACGTCGCGCTCCATCGGCAGCGGGCCCGGCGGCGTCCGCTGCTGGCTGCCGAAGGCCAGCTCCTTCAACGTGCCCAGGTCCGGCCGGTTGCGCACGGCGGGGTTGACGGTGGTGTTCACGAAGACGCCGTCCCGGTTCCGGGGCGAGGCGCGCATCCGCTCCAGCCGGGAGCCCGTGGGCGCCGCGCCGAAGGCCTGGAAGTGGCCGGTGGACGTCCAGGCCAGCAGCGTGGCGACCGAGGCCAGCAACGCGACGCCCAGCAGGGCGAACCTCCACTTCCGACTGCCCTGCCGGCGCCCGGGGGCCGCGACTTCATCACTCATGGGGCCTTCCCTTAGCGCCAGCCCCCGGTGCGCGCCCATTAAGAAGTGTATCGGTTCAGTGCGCGTCGCCCGCGCCGCTCGTGGCCTTCAGCCCGACGATGGCCACCAGCAGCAGCGACAAGAAGAAGATGCGCAGCGGGGTGACGGGCTCATGGAAGAGGACCATGCCCAGCACCGCCGCGCCGAGCGCGCCGATGCCCACCCAGACCGCGTAGGCGGTGCCGATGGGCAGCGTCTTCGCCGCGAGGCCCAGCAGCACCATGCTGGCGACGATGGCCGCCCCCGTCAGGATGCTGGGAATGGGGCGGGTGAAGCCCTCGGTGTACTTGAGACCGATGGCCCAGCAGACCTCGAGCAGCCCGGCGATGATGAGAAGGATCCAGGACATGGCGCACGACTCCCGTGTTCGCGTCGTCTTGTCCTGACCGGGTACGGCGCGCCTCGTCCGGGCCCGACACGCTCACCATGAGCAGCCGTGCAGGCGCGGCTATAACGCTCCGCCCCTCTCCCTTCAACCGGCACGTGCACGCGGTATTCCGCGCTCCCGGACGCCCGGCCCCCGTGCCGGAGCAGCTCAGTGCGCGGTGGCGTGTCCAGAACCCGAGGGCGACGCATGGGCGGCCTTGCCTCGTGACAGGCCGTGGCGCCGGGCGGCCGCCTCGACGATTCGCTGCACGAGCGCCGCATAGGACATGCCCCGCTCGCGCGCGCCGAGCGCCACCTCGCACTGCGCCTCCAGGTAGGGATTGGGGTTCACCTCCAGGAGGTACGGCTCGTTGGTCCGGGTGGACACGCGGAAGTCGATGCGGGCGTAGTCGCGCAGCTTGAGCGCGCGGAAGGCCGTCACCGCCGCCCGCTCGATGCGACCGCGCAGCTCGTCGGACAGGTCATGTGGGAGCACCAGCCGGGGGCTGCCCTCCGTCTCCGGGGCGAACTTCACCTCCCGGTTGGCGATCTTCATCCGCTTGCGGCTCCAGCGCCTCCCGAAGTCCAGCTCCACCACCGGCAGCACGTCCGGCCGGGCATGGTCTCCGAGCACGCCCACATACATCTCCCGCCCCTCGATGAACTCCTCCGCGAGCGCCTCGTCGTCGTACTCCTCGCGAATCTTCCGTACGCGCCGCGCCAGCCCCTCCATGTCCTTCTCCACGCCCAGGCCCATGGAGGCGTCCGAGCGGGCCGGCTTCACCACGAGCGGGAACTTGAGGTCCGCGCTCGTCTGGAAGGAGTCCCCGTCGAACGTCGCGAAGCGCGGGGTGAGCACGCCGTGGAACTGCAGGAGCTGCTTGGTGAGGATCTTGTCCTGCGCCAGCAGCAGCCCCGCCGTGCCCGAGCCCGTGAAGGGCACGCGCGCCAGCTCCAGCACGGCGGCCACGTTCACCTCCAGCCGATAGTCCTCGGCGAACGTCTCGCAGATGTTGAAGACCAGGTCCGCCCGGCTGGAGGCCACCTTGCGCATGAGGTCGGTGACGCTCTCGTCCACGCCGACGTCCACCGTCGTGTGGCCCGCCTCCTTCAGGGCGGCGCGCACCTGCCCGACGACGGCGTCGGGCTCCTCTCCCTTGGGCTGGTAGTGGAGGACCGCGATGCGAAGGGGGCCAGACGCCATGGTCATTCCTCGTAGAAGCGGTCGGTGTAGAGGTGGTTCATCGCCAGCGCCGTCACCAGTGAGGCGATGTGCATGGCCGCCTCGCGGCTGTCATCAGGGTGCAGGGTGAGGCCGAGCGCGGCGGAGCGCTCGGCGAGGTGGTCCAGCAGGGCGCGCACCACGCTGCGGCTCACGCCGGTGTAGCGGCTCACCGTGGCCAGCAGGCGCTGGCGCTCGGAGCGCACCAGCGTCTCCGCGCGGGCGGGTGCCTCGCCCGGGCCGTAGAAGATGTCCTCCAGCGACTGGTCGAAGGCGTCACGCAGCTCCAGGTCCACCTTCTCGTCCAGCTCGCGCTGGCGGTAGTGGTCCAGGACGGTGCCCTCCATCTCCTCGGTGGTGAGGTCCGGCTCGGCGAGTTGGACCAGCGGCTGCGCCCGGCCGAGCCGCGCCACCGTGTCCTCCACGTACTGGAGCTTCTTCAGCGCCCCCCAGCCCTGGTAGCGCTTGCGCCAGTCGCTGTTGGGGGTGAGCCAGACGGCGAAGGTCTCCGCGAAGTCCTCGTCCGGGTGCTTCTGCGCGTACCAGCCGGAGATGTGGTGCACGTAGCGCCGCGAGAAGGGCCGGGCCTTGTAGTCGTCTCGGTAGGGCCGCGAGTAGTCGCCGAACACCTTGCGCCACTCGTCCGTCTCGTAGAGCCGGTAGGCATAGTTGAAGGCGTGGCCGGCCTCGTGGCGGAGGTACATGAGGATCTCCTCCTCCGTCTCCACGCCGCCGCCCAGCTCCTCCTCGATGGAGTGCAGGTCCGCGTCCGCCAGGTAGAAGGGCACGCCGATGACGGGGACACCGGACGGGCAGCCCCACTCGTCCGACAGGTAGCACTGCGGCTTGAAGGAGATGCCGCGCGACTCCAGCTCCGCGTGGAGCTGGATGATGTCGCGCTCCAATTGCGTGCCCGCGAGCCGCAGCGACAGGTCCTTGATGCGCGCCTGGAGCAGCTTCTCGCGCTGGGGCGGGAGCCGGCCGCGTCCATCCCCCTGCTGGGCGGGATGTTTCTCGCGCATCGCCAGGCCAGGATGAGAGGGCGGAGTCAGCATGCCGGTTTCTAGATAAGGACCGTGCCGGCAGGCGGACAGCCTGCGCCTGCCGCAGGGCAGCCAGGGAGGCGAGCCCCCGCTGGTCCCGCGCCCTCAATGCACGGCGGGCGGAACAGGCGACGCCCCGCTCTCGCCGCCTGCCGCTGTCCGCGCCTCATGCGTCTCCAGGAACCGGAGCACCGCTTCCTCCACGGTGAGGAACACGTTCTCGCTTCCCAGCCGGTCCATCAGTCCCGTGCGCCGCAGCATGATGCGCAGGGGCGCGTTGGCGTCGCCGATGACCAGGACGATGCCCCGCTCCTCCAGCTCGCCGCGCAGCTTCTCCAGGCCGTCCGCCGCGGTGACGTCGAGGTCGTAGACCGAGCTCGCGTCCAGGATGACCTCTTCGACGGGATGGCGGGAGGCGGCCACCAGCTCTCGGACCCGCTCACGCAGATGGCGCGCGTTGGCGAAGAACATGGGCGCGTCGAAGCGATAGACGATGAGCCCGGGAATCGCCCGGGCTTCCTTGTGCCGGGTGAGGTCGAGCCAGCCGGGCATGCCCTCCCGTCTGCCCAGCACCGCGTCGTGGGGATGCGCGGCGCGGCGGACGAGGTCCACCAGCGCCAGCGCCACGGCGATGAGGATGCCCTGGAGGATGCCCAGCAGCAGCACCCCCAGCATCGTCGCCACGGCCAGGAAGGCCTCCACGCGGCGCACGCGCCACAGCGCGAGGACGGACGCGAAGTCCATCAGATACACCGCGGCGACGATGACGATGGCCCCCAGCGTCACCAGGGGGAGGTTCTCCAGCAGCGGCGTGAGGAACAGCGCGAACACCGTCACCAACACCGCGGCGCAGACTCCGACGAGCTGGGAGCGCCCGCCCATGGCGTCGTTGACGGCGGAGCGAGAGTCGCTCCCCGTCACCGGGAAGCCCTGGACCAGGGCAGAGGCCAGGTTGCCCGCGGCCTGCCCGAAGAACTCCTGGTTGCTGTCCAGGCGGTAGTGATTCCGGTCCGCGTAGATGCGACCTGTCAGCACGGAGCTGGCGTAGTTGACCAGCGCGATGCTGAAGGCGGCCGGTAGCAGCGCGCGCACATCCGCGAAGCTGAGTGCCGGAAAGCCGAAGGCCGGGGGCTCCGCTTCGACGGTGCCGACCACCTGGAGACCGCCGTGGCGAAGCTGGAACAATTGGGCGACCGCGGTGGTGAGGACCACCAGGATGAGCGGCCCTGGGATGCGAGGGAGGAACCGCCGCAGCAGGACCAGGGCCGCGATGATGGCCATTCCGAACAGCAGCGTGAGCACGTGAAGGCGCGGGAGCCCCATACCCACTTCCCACACCTGTCCGAAGAATGCGTCCGACTTGCGCTCCAGGCCGACCATTCGCGCGAGCTGGCTGCCGATGATGATGAGCGCGGCGCCGTTGGTGTACCCGATGAGGATGGGCTTGGAGAGGAAGTCCGCGAGCCCGCCCGCCTTGAGCAGTCCCGCCAGGAGGCTGAGGCCCGCCACCATCAGCGCCAGGAGCGCGGCGAGTGAGGCGTAGCGCGCGGGGTCGGCTCCCACGGTGAGCGGGGCGAGCGCGGTGGCGGTGAGGATGGCCGCGCCCGCCTCGGGGCCGAGGATGAGGTGCCGCGAGGGGCCGAACAGGGCGTAGGCCAGCATGCCCGCCGCGCCCGCGTACAGGCCCGCCACGGGACGCACGCCGACAATCTGCGCGTAGGCCAGGCCCTGGGGCACGAGCATGGCCCCGATGGTCAGCGCGGAGAGGAAGTCCGGCCGCAGCCATCGCCTCGGGTAGTCCATCGCGAGCCGCAGGCCGGGGACGACCCGCTGCGCGCCCTGCCAGATGCGTCCCGTCCAGAGCCCCATCGCCAAGTGTCGCCCCCTCACCCTGCCGCTGAAGCCTCTCCCCCAGGGTGTGGAGCGGCGCCCGGAATGCCACCCGTCCCCACGGGAAGGGCAACGGAAGGAAGGAGCCCCCGCCGCCCGGGCATCCTCCGTGCGTGCGAGGGCCGTCCCCCGCCATCGTTCAGGCCACGACGGCCCTCCGCACCCCGGGGCACTCGGCGGAACGTGCGTGGATGCGCAGGATGGCCACGCGCCATGTCCCCCGCCCCTTCCTCCTCGCGCCTCTTGTTGGTGGCGGTGCTGGCCACCGTCCTGTCCGGGTGCGCCACCACGGCACCCCGCACCGAGCTCCAGCAGCGCGTGGGCGAGTCGGGCCTGTCCGTGGGGGTGTTGCGTGTCCGCGTGCGGGACCTGGCCCGCCGACTCCCGGGAATGCTGGAGACGGCGGCGGACGACATCGCCGCGAAATCCGACTCGGAGTTGCTGCAGCTCCGGATGCTGGAGTTCAAGACCGACGCGGTGCCCACGATGCAGGCCGTGCTCTTCCAACCAGACCCGGTGGCCGCCCTCGCCGACGCCTGGGCCCTGCTGGCCCAGCTCCAGGACGTGCTCCCGAAACGCGCCGAGGGCGTTCCTCCCGAGCTGGTGGAAAAGGCGCAGAACTCGCTGCGGAAGGCCGAAGCGGAGGTGGAGATCATCTGGCGGGAGCTCTCCGGCAACGAGGACGTCTCCCAGGCCCGGGAGCGCGTGCACCAGTGGGCCGCGGAGAATCCGCTCACCGGGCCCGTCCACTCACGGGTGTCCACCGCGCCGCTGCTGGCCAACCTCACGGACAGGTCCCGCATCCGCCCGCTGGGCGCCGCAGCGGCCCTGCTGGAGGACACGCGCGACATCACCGCGCGGGTGGACCTCTATGCCTCCAGCCTGCCCCGGCAGGCCCGGTGGCAGGCGGAGCTGGCGACGGCGGAGATAATGTCCACGGTGGCCGAGGCCCCTGCCCTGCACGCGGTGGTGGGCGAGCTGAACCGCACGGTGGACATCCTCGACCGCTTTGGAGGACTGGCCGCCAACACCCCCGCGCTGGTGGCCCGCGAGCGGGCGGCCGTGGTGGACGCGCTGAACCAGGAGCGCATGGCGGTACAGACCTTCATCTCCGGTGAGCGGCAGGCCGTGCTCGCGGGCGTGGGGCAGGAGCGAGCCGCGGTGATGGACGGACTCCGCTCCGAGCGCATCGCGACCCTCCAGCAATTGGATGGCCTGGCCGTGGCGTGGACGGACCATGCCTTCGACCGTGCCGCCGGGCTGGTGGACCGCGTGTTCCTGTGGCTCCTCGGCCTGCTCGCGCTGGCGCTGGTGGGAGGCATCATCATCGCCGCGCTGCTCGCGCGGGGGTGGCGCCGCGTCTGAAGCAGCAAGGCCCGGGAGCACGAAACCGCTCGTGCTCCCGGGCCCCAATCCGCCGCTGAAGTCGCGGACGGCCTGCTCAGGCGTGGCTTTGCTGGAAGCGGCGGATGGCCTGCTCCACCTCATTGGCGAGCGACATGACCTGGTCACCCACCTCGGACTTCCCTTCGTTCTGGGCTTCGCGCATCTTCTCCTTCACGCGCTCCTTCAAGGGCCCGATGCTCAGGCTGCCCGGTGCCTGGCTGGGCACGAAGTCGATGAGGCTCTCCGCGAACTTCTTCACCAACCCCTGGGCCGGGACGAAGAGGAACATCCGCTCGCCGTACCACTGCGTGTACAGGCCCGAGTGCGTCGCGTACTCGAATGGATCGGAGCGCAGGTTGAAGATGTACGGCCAGGCCGGATTGAAGCGCTTGCCGCTGAACCACATGTCGGGGCCCTCGCCGTCCTGGTAGCTGAAGACGACCTTCCAGTCGTCGTACCGCACCGCCGCGATGTTGCCGCTGTCGAGGACGTAGATGAACTCGTGGCGCCGGCCAGGCTCCGTTCCGGCCAGCAAGGCGCGCTGGTCGTAGCCGTCCAGGTGGACGCGGAACTTCTTGTTCCCCACCTGATGGCCCCGCTTGCACTTCTCGGCCAGGTCCTCGGGGCCGCCCGCCGCCGCCACGAACGTCGGCATCCAGTCCTCGTGGGCGAAGATGTCGTTGATGACGCGGCCCGGTTCGATGACGCCCGGCCAGCGCACGGCGCAGGGGACGCGGACGCCGCCCTCCCAGGTGGAGCCCTTCTCCCCCCGGAACGGGGCGTTGCCGCCGTCCGGCCACCCCATCTTCTCCACGCCATTGTCCGTGGAGAAGACGACAATGGTGTTGTCGGCGACGCCGAGCTCGTCGAGCTTGCCCAGGAGCGCGCCGACGTGGTCGTCCAGCTCGGTCATGGCGTCCGCGTACAGCCCCTTGCCCGTCTTGTTGCGGTACTTCTCCTGGAGGTACGTCCACACATGGGTGCGCGTGGAGTTGTGCCAGATGAAGAAGGGCTTGTTGTCCTTCACCGCGCGCTCCATGAAGGAGAGCGAGGAGGCCAGGAACTCCTCGTCCACCGTCTCCATCCGCTTCTTCGTCAGCGGGCCCGTGTCCTCGATGCGCTGCCGGCCCACGCGGCCCCAGCGAGGATCCTCGGTGGGGTCGTCGCGGTCCGTGGCATGACAATGCAGCACGCCGCGCGGACCGAACTTCGCCTTGAAGGCCGGGTCCTTCGGGTAGTCCGGGCACTCCGGCTCGTTCTCCGCGTTGAGGTGGTAGAGGTTGCCGTGGAACTCGTCGAAGCCGTGCACCGTGGGCAGGAACCGGTTCGAGTCTCCGAGGTGGTTCTTTCCGAACTGACCGCAGGTGTAACCCAGGGGCTTCAGCAGCTCCGCGATGGTGGGGTCGCCCTCCTGGATTCCGTAGGCCGCTCCCGGCATGCCGATGGTCGTGAGCCCCGTGCGCAGCGGGTTCATTCCGGTGATGAAGGCGGCCCGGCCCGCGGTGCAGCTCTGCTGCCCGTAGCAGTCCGTCATCAGCGCGCCTTCTTTGGCGATACGGTCGATGTTGGGCGTGCGGTAGCCCATCATCCCCTGGTTGTACGCGCTGACATTCCAGAGGCCGATGTCATCTCCCCAGATGACCAGGATGTTCGGCTTGCCCTGCCCTTCACCCTTGCCGTTGCCGCCGCGCCCGTGGCCATTGCCTGACGTCTTGCTCTTCTTTTCCTGCGATGCCATGCCGCTCCACCTTCCCGTGCCGTGCGGACCGCCCTCGGGCTCCATGCCCTCCGGCGCCTATCGGCCGCGGGCGGCTCTCGCACCTCGGACAGGGTGGCCAGTCCGGGGCGAAAGGACACCCATCCTTCCCGGGCGGGGCGAGCGGCGCACCGACGACACCCGCGCCGGAGAGAGGTCGAAGACCTCCTACCGGCGCGGGGCGCGGACCGTCACTGGTGGGCCATGAGGTTGCGCATCTCAGCCGCCTTGTCCTCGATGATGTTGCCGGACACATCGACCACCACCTGCTCCAGCTTCCCGGTGAAGGGGAACGGAGTGCGGTAGTCCGTCGTCACGGAAGAGCCTTCATCCCGGCCGCAGGTGAGGCCCTCGGTGATGCCGATGTCGAGCGGAATGGTCACCGGCAGCTGGATTTGACCCGACAGCTTGCTGTCGATGTAGAGCTGCGCCCGCCCCGGAGCACCCTTGCCGTGGGCGATGTCCGGCTTGCCGGTGGGCTCGAACTCGAAGCGGAGCTCATGGCGGCCCTCCGGAATCGTCACATCGGAGGCCACATGGTGGTGCTCCAGGCCCACGTAGTTGTAGGCGTAGTGCAGCCGGTGGTCCTTCACGTAGAGCGAGTACCCCCCGGACGCCCCCCCTTGCGCCACGAGGACGCCCTCGGCCCCGTTCTGGATTTCGACCGTGGCGGTGATGCTGTGCGGCCGGTTGAGCAGGCGGGGCGCAATCTTGTTGGAGACTGTCGACGTGCCAGGGAAGAAGACATAGCGCTGGAGGTCCTTGGCCAGCTGCGGACGCTCCTCGGCCAGGCGGGTGGCACCGCGGCTGTCCAATGGCAACACGTCGTACTTGCCAGCCTCCACGTACCAGAGCGCAATCATCTCGATGAGCCTGTCGCGATGCTCCGCCGCGACGTTCTTCGTCTCGGAGAAGTCCTTGGCGACGTGGTACAGCTCCCAGCCGTGCGCATCCAGCTCGCGCAGCTTCTCCTCGGTGATGGCCATTTCACCGAAGTCCATGCCGGCCTCCTTGAAGGACGGCCCGGGCACCGGACAGACGGCGCGCCAGCCATCGTGGTAGATGGACCGGTGAGCGAACATCTCGAAGTATTGCGTGCGATGCAGGCTCTCCGCCTTCGCATCGTTGAAGCTCCGGGCGAACGAGACGCCCTGGATGGGTGACTGCGTCACACCTCGGACCTGCTTCGGCGCCTCCAGCGAGAGGCACTCCAGCACGGTGGGCAACATGTCCACCACGTGAGCGTACTGGCTACGCACCTCGCCCCGGGCCTTGATGCCCTTGGGCCAGTGGACGATGAAGGGGTCGCTCGTCCCTCCACGGTACGTCTCACGCTTCCAGCGGCGGAAGGGAGTGTTGCCCGCCCAGGCCCACCCCCACGGATAGTGGTTGAAGTACTTGGGGCCTCCCAGCTCATCGATGGCGGGGAGGCTGTCCTCCAGCCGCTCGGGGACGTTGTTGAAGAACAGGTTCTCATTGACCGACCCGTGCGGGCCGCCCTCGGCGCTGGCACCATTGTCGCTGACGACCATGATGAGCGTGTTGTCGAGCTGGCCCGTCCCCTCCAGGAACTGGATGAGCCGACCGATATGGTGGTCCGTGTGCTCGAGGAACCCGGCGAAGACCTCCATCATCCGCGCGTAGAGGCGGCGCGCGTCGGCGGACAGCGCATCCCACGCCTGAACGTCAGGATCCCGCGAGGACAGGCGGGTATCCGGCGGCAGCACCCCCATCCGCTTCTGCTGCTGGAAGACCTTCTCGCGGTAGGCGTCCCAGCCGTCGTCGAACTGCCCCTTGTAGCGGTCGGCCCACTCCCTGGGGACGTGGTGGGGGGCGTGCATCGCGCCGGGCGCGAAGTAGAGGAAGAAGGGCTTGTCAGGCGCGACCTGCCGGGCGTCCGCGATGAACTCGATGGCGTGGTCCACCAGGTCCTCGGTGAGGTGATAGCCCTCCTCCGGCGTCTTCGGCGGCCTCACCTGGTGGTTGTCGTGGATGAGGTCCGGGTAGTACTGGTGGGTGTCGCCACCGAGGAAGCCGTAGTAGCGCTCGAAGCCGCGTCCCAGGGGCCACCGGTCGAAGGGGCCGGCGGCGCTCACCTGCTCGGCGGGGGTCAGGTGCCACTTGCCCACGGCGAAGGTGTTGTAGCCGTGTGGCAGGAGCAGCTCGGAGAGGAAGCCGTTCTCGAAGGGGATGGAGCCGTTGGCCCCTGGATAGCCGGTGGCCCCCTCGGTGATGCAGGCCATGGCGTTGGAGTGGTGGTTCCGGCCCGTCAGCATGCAGGCGCGGCTGGGTGAGCACAGCGCGGTGGTGTGCAGGTTGTTGTACCGGAGGCCGCCCGCCGCGAGCCGGTCCAGGTTGGGCGTGCGGATGGGCGAGCCATAGCACCCCAGGTGCCCGAAGCCGGTGTCATCCAGGACGATGAACACGACATTGGACGCCCCCTTCCTGGCTCGCAACGGCCTGGGCCAGGCGGGCTCGGACTCCTCGATGGTCCTGCCTGTTACTCCAGTGAATGCTGTTCCCGGCTCGTATTCCTTCAACGGCATGCCGCCCTCCCCGACAAACAGAATCAAAGAGGGTAGGTCTCGTGGCCTCACGGTGAAGTGGACCCCAGGGGGGATGGCCGCGTCGGACACCGCACCCAATGGGCCAGCGACGTGAGGACTCCGTCGTTCGCGCGGTGAAGCGAGGCCTGTGCTGTCAGCGACGAACGGCGGCGCCCGGAGGCGATGGACTGCGTGGGGGGGCCTGTCCACCGTTGTCATCCATGAGAGCCATCTACCTTGCATGGGGACTGGGCCTGAGCCTGGTCCTGGGCGCCGCTCCCGCGGAGAGCGCTCCAGCCACCGAGAACGGGGGCGCCGCGGCGTCCGTGGACTGCGAGGCCTGTGAGACAGCGGACACGCGGAAGCTGGGTGGGCACACCTTCCTGTTCCCCATCCTCCAGCAGACCGCGTTCGTCACCACGCACGTGGGCATCCGCGAGGGTGTGGCGCGCTACGACGTGCCAGACCTGCCCGTCAGCACGCTGGGCACGCGGGACATCCTGCTGACCGGCTTCCAGCAGACCGCCGACCTGGGCCTGACCATCACCCCCTGGCTTGGGCTGACCGGCTACGCGCGGGGCACCATCATCACCGGCGCCAACACCGCCTCACTCCTGACGGATGGCGCCTCCGTGAACCTGGTGGGCCAGGCGGGCGCGGTGGTGCGGCTGTGGCGCAACGAGTCCAGCGGCACGCAGGTCTCCCTGCGGGCCCTGTATGGCCACAGCAAAGGCAAGGAGATCACCGTCCTCTCACTCATCCGGAGCATCGTGAACAACCCGCTGCTGACGCTGGAGGACATCGTGGATGGCAACACGGGCCAGTTCCTCCTGGAGCCCACCTCGGAGCAGGCCGTCACCGGCGGCGGGTACGTGGCCCAGGCCCTGGGCCCCGTCTTCTCGCTGCAGGGCTCGGCGACCGGCGAGTACGCGTGGCGCACGCGTGAGCCGTTCGACTCGGAGGCGGGGCAGCGCCTCACCCTGGATACGAACGCCTTCCGCATCAACCTCTCGCTCGCCCTCGCGGCGGACTTCAACTCCCTCGGCGTTCCCGTGGCTTTGATGGGCGAGTACCAGTTCCTCACCGGCGAGGAGGACGAGATTGGCCGGCAAGACCAGACGCTGAAGGCCAGCACGGTGGCGCTGGGCGTCTACTACTCGGGCCGACCCAATCTGCAGCTCGGCGTGGGCTCCGTGGTGACCCTCAGTGCCGCCAGCCGACGCGGCATCGGCGAGGAGGGCCAGACGGTGGAGTCGGGCGATCCGACGCTCGCCTACGGGCAGCTCATCCTCCGCTACATCTGGTGAAGACAGGCACCGTGCCGGGAGGAAGCACCATGCGTCGGTTCCATTCGGTGCCCCTGATGATTCTGGGGTTGTGCCTGCTCGTCCCCGCTGCCCGGGGAGCGGACGCTCCCAGCGACAGCGAGACAGCGGGCTTCGTGGAACAGGAGCCCGCCGCCAGCCGCTTCGTGTTCAGCCTGGGCGGCGGACCCTCCTTCCCCATCTCCGACGCAGGAGGGCGCTTCGAAGCGGGCTGGGGCTTCCAGCTCGGGGCTGGCCTCAACTTCTCGAGCCGCCTGGGGTTGCTGGCCGAGTATTCGTACAGCGGCTACGAGGTGCAGGATGACGTCCTGACCGAGAGCAGCCTCGTCGGTGACCACTTCATGCAGTACGGGGACCTGAACGCCATCGTCAACCTCCTCCCAGGCCGCCGCCTGGGCGTCTACCTCACCGGAGGGCCGGGCCTGTACTACCGCAGGGTGGAGGTGACCCGCCTCGACGGCGCGGAGGTCGTGCCCTACTGCGACCCCTGGCTGCTCGTCTGCTACCCCGACGTGGTCCCCGCGGGGACTGTCCTCGGCTCGCGGAGCACGACGGACTTCGGGCTCAACGCCGGGCTGGGCGTCACCTACCGGCTCTACGGCCCCATCCGCGTCTACCTGGAGGCCCGCTACCACTACATCTTCGGCCCGGAGTTCGACACGCCGGAGGGCTCCCGGAAAGCGGACGGCCAGTACCTGCCCATCAACCTGGGACTCCTGCTCTGACGTCCTGTCGCCGGGTGGACTGGTCGAGCCCTGCAGTCTCAGCGGGGCTCAGGAGGAGGCCGGCTCCCTCGAGGCCGAGGGGGCCGCACCTGGCGCCGACGGTGGAAGACCTTGCGCTCCACCAGCGCCACCAGCCAGCTCACGGTGGCGACGGTGGGAGCGAACACGGCGGCCAGGACGGGACTGCCAAGCGCCGCCTCACAGCCCACGGCCGCGGCCACCCAGATGGACGCGGCCGTGGTGATGCCGAGGATGTAGTTGCGCCGCTTGATGACACTCGCGGCGCCCACGAAGCCAATGCCGGAGGTGATGCCCTGCAGCACGCGGAGCACATCCTCGTCGGCGCGCGCGCCGAAGCGGACCGCGGTGGTGCAGAACAGCGCGGCGCCCAGCGTCACCAGTAGATGTGTCCTGACGCCTCCCGGCCGCCGGCGGTAGGGAAGCCCCAGGGTGATGCCGGCGAGGGCCGCCAGGACGAGCCGAACCCAGAGCTCCGTCTCCGTCTCCGCCTTCAACTCGAACATGCGCCGGGCTCCCGGGCCGCTCCAGGCGTGTACCGCCACTACTCTCCGCGACGCGCGTCGGCCCGGGCACGGTGCGCACGCCGTCCGTGGCCCGCCAGGGTCCGGGAGGGCGTGGCCATCGTTCACCGTACTGGCGCAAGCCACACCCTGGGGCCCACCCACCGCACGGCAGCACGGCGCTCCCGCCCTCCGGCCCGATGATACGAGACCGGGGCGTGTGCTCCCTGTGTCCGAGGTTGCAGCCGTAACTCGGAGACAACTGCATGGTGCTGGACAGCTCCAAGAACCTGACGCCCCGCGCCAGTCCACTGGCCTCCTGGAACACCGGCGCCGCGAAGAAGTCCCTGCTCACCTTCGTCGACGCGGTCACCACCGAGGGCGCGGCCACGTTCGTCCCGCCCGAGCAGCGCATCGCGGTGTTCGACAACGACGGCACGCTCTGGGCCGAGCAGCCGTTCTACTTCCAGGGGCTGTTCATCATCGACCGCATCCGGGCGCTCGCTCCAGAGCACCCGGAGTGGAAGGAGCGGCAGCCGTTCAAGTCCCTCCTGGAGGGCGGCGGACTGGCATCCGGGCTCACGGAGCATGATGTCGGGGCAATCATCGCGGCCACACACGCCGGGATGACTACGGACGCGTTCGCGCAGATTGCCCGGGACTGGCTCCGCACCGCCCGGCATCCCCGCTTCCACCGGCGCTACAGCGAGTGCGTCTACCAGCCGATGCTGGAGCTGCTCGCCTTCCTGCGCGCCCACGACTTCACGACCTACATCGTCTCTGGCGGCGGCATCGACTTCCTGCGCACGTTCGCCGAGGAGGTCTACGGCATCCCGCCCGCGCGGGTGGTGGGCAGCAGCGGGCAGGTGCGCTTCGAGCTGCGCGGCGGCCAACCGGTGCTCGTCAAGCTCCCGGAGATTGGCAGCGTAGACGACGGGCCGGGCAAGCCGGTGAACATCCACCTGCACATCGGTCAGCGCCCCATCCTCGCCTTCGGCAACTCGGACGGCGATCTCCAGATGTTCCAGTACACGGAGGCTGGCGCCAGGCCGCATCTGGCGCTGCTCCTCCACCATGACGATGCGGAGCGCGAGTACGCCTACGACCGCCAGTCCCACTCGGGCCGGCTGGACGAGGCCCTGCGCGTGGCCCGGCAACGGAACTGGACCGTGGTGAGCATGAAGGATGACTGGAGGGAGCTGTTCCCAGCCACCCGCCAGGAGGCAGGCGACGCCCGAAGCGAAGCCACCACGGACTCACCGCACTGAGCACCTGGCAAACCCAACGGAGGAGGCAATCATGGCAGCGAAGGACAACAACAAGCCGAACATCCTGGTCATCTTTGGTGATGACATTGGCATGAACAACATCAGCGCCTATTCCCACGGCATGATGGGCTACCGGACGCCCAACATCGACCGGCTCGCACGAGAGGGAATGATGTTCACCGACTACTACGGTGAGCAGAGCTGCACGGCGGGCCGCGCGGCCTTCATCACCGGGCAGAGCGTGTTCCGGACAGGCCTGAGCAAGGTGGGCATGCCAGGCGCCGAGAATGGCATGCGGGCCGAGGACCCCACCATCGCCGAGCTGCTGAAGCCTCTCGGCTATGCCACCGCCCAGTTTGGCAAGAACCACCTCGGCGACCGGGACGAGCACCTGCCCACCCTGCACGGCTTCGACGAGTTCTTCGGCAACCTCTACCACCTCAATGCCGAGGAGGAGCCGGAGCGGTACGACTATCCCTCTGCGAAGGACTTCCCGGAGTTCAGGCAGAAGTTCGGCCCCCGCGGCGTCCTTCGCTGCCGGGCCAATCCGGAGGGCGGGCAGAAGATCGAGGACACGGGGCCGCTCACCGGCAAGCGCATGGAGACCGTCGACGACGAGTTCCTCGAGGCAGGCACGCAGTGGATCCGTCAGCGGCACGCCGACGGCGCTCCCTGGTTCATGTGGTTCAACACGACGCACATGCACCTGTACACCCACGTGAAGCCCGAGAGCCGCGGCCAGGCGGGCCGGTGGCAGTCCGCCTACCACGACACGATGATCGACCACGACAAGGTGGTGGGCTCCATGCTGAACCTGCTGGACGAGTTGGGCATCGCCGACAACACCATCGTCATCTACAGCACGGACAACGGGCCGCACATGAACTCGTGGCCCGACGGCGGCATGACGCCGTTCCGCAGCGAGAAGGACACCAACTGGGAGGGCGCCTACCGGGTGCCGGCCTTCATCCGCTGGCCCGGACACATCCAGGCGGGCACGGTCTCCAATGAAATCGTGAGCCATCTCGACTGGCTGCCCACGCTCCTGGCCGCCGCCGGCGCTCCCGACATCAAGGACCGGCTGCTGAAGGGCCACAAGGCGGGCGCGAAGAAGTTCAAGGTGCACCTGGACGGCTACAACCTCCTGCCGTACCTGACGGGCCAGGAGCCGAAGTCCGCGCGCCAGGAGTTCTTCTATTTCTCCGACGACGGGGACCTGGTCGCCGTGCGCATGGACAACTGGAAGATGACCTTCCTGGAGCAGCGCGCCACGGGAACGCTCAAGGTCTGGGGAGAGCCCTTCACGGTGCTGCGCATGCCGAAGATCTTCAACCTGCGCACCGACCCCTTCGAGCGCGCGGACTTCACCTCGAACACCTACTACGACTGGTGCATCAAGCATGCCTTCCTGGCGGTGCCGACGCAGGCCATCGTCGGGAAGTTCCTGGAGTCCTTCAAGAGCTTCCCTCCCAGGCAGAAGGCCGCGAGCTTCACGGTCGACCAGGTGATGGACAAGCTCACCGCCGGCATCACCAGCCGGTAGGCGCCACCGCCGCGTCCGGGCGGGAGGGGAAGCCCTTTCCCCTCCCGTCTTCACGGTGCCGGAGCGAAGACGTCCTTCCAGTCCCGCTGGATGCTCACCAGGGTCCACCCGTTGGCCCGCGCCGCCTTCACGGAGGCCTCGTCCTTCTCCTGGTAGCTGAACTCACGCCGTGCATCGTCATGGTTGATCATGAGCTGGAGCGAGGGCCCCTCGCGGCCCTGCGAGTACTCCAGCATGGCGATGTCGCCCCCCGAGCGGACGTTGCCCGCCGCGAGCAGCGGGCGCCGGCCGATGTGCTGGTCGATGCCCACCGGCTTGCCTTCCTTGTCGTTGAGATGGTCCACCCGGGGCTCGCGCCACAGCTCCTTCCTGCCGCCGCGCGTCCCGTATTTCTCCTCCACGCTGCTGCCAATGACCCGCTCGGGAGGGATGCCGTACAGCTCCTCGGAGAAGACGCGCATGAAGTCGATGCCTCCGCCCGAGCTGATCCACGTCTGGAAGCCGTGGTCTTCCAGGTACTGGAGCAGCTCGCGCATGGGCTGGTAGGCGAGCCGCGTATAGGGCACGCCGAGCTTCGGGTGACGCGAGGCTCGCAGGAAGTCGCGGACCTCGGCCTGGAGCTGCTCTCGCGTCAGGTTCGTGTGGGTGACCGCGAGCAGCTCCATCACCTCCCGCTCATCCGCGCCCTTGAGGGAGGCGAAGTCCCCTTCCAGCACGGCCTTGTACGGCTGCCGGTTCCGGAGCGAGGGGTCCTTCGCCGCCAGCTCCTTGACCCGCTCCACCAGGAAGGCCCCCTGCACCACCGGCTGCTCCTGCCAGAGCGTGCCGTCGTTGTCGAAGACGGCGATGCGCTCGTCCTCGGGCACGAAGTCCGGGCTGCCCTCCGTCGTCACGCGGCTGACGAAGCCCAGGATGGCCTGCTTCGCGGGGCCGTCATTCCAGGACGGGAGCGGCTCCCCCCGGCCGGCCTGTGCCCCGGCCGCGGCCGAGAAGCCCAGCACGAGCGCGAGCATGGCGTGGAGGTAGAGCGACTGGCGGCGGAGACAGCAGCAGGGCAGGGACATGGGACACACCTCTCCTCTCCAGGGGCACGGTGGTGTCGCGGCGTGCACTCCACAACAAGAGGGTGCGCGGGAAGGGAGGGACTGCTTCGGATGCCCGGTGTGGACGGGCCGCCGGAGCGCATGGGCCGACGAGCGGCCAGCCTCCGCCCGCGCCGCCCTGCCTCCAGCCAGCCGTGGCTGGCGCGCACCCCGGAGACATCGGCGCCACCTTCATCCCGTGACACCCGCTCACGCGGCACACCAAGGAGGGCGCAATGCCCCTGCATGGACGAGAAGAAGTCCAGGACCACCTCAACGACGACGTCTACGCCTCGCCCGACCTGTCCGTCGCGATGCCCAAGTACCGCATGCCCGAGGACGAGCACAGCGCCGACCACGCCTACGCCGTGGTCCACGACGAGCTCCTGCTGGACGGCAACTCGCGGCAGAACCTGGCCACCTTTTGCCAGACCTGGGCCGAGCCGCAGGTCCACCGGCTGATGGACGAGTGCCTCGACAAGAACATGATCGACAAGGACGAGTACCCGCAGACGGCGGAGATCGAGACCCGCTGCGTGAACATGCTCGCCTACCTGTGGCACGCGCCCGACGCGGCCCACACCGTGGGGACGTCCACCACCGGCTCCAGCGAGGCGGCGATGCTGGGAGGGCTGGCGCTCAAGTGGCGCTGGCGCAAGAAGCGGGAGCTGGAGGGCAAGCCCACCGACAGACCCAACCTCATCTGTGGGCCGGTGCAGATCTGCTGGCACAAGTTCGCGCGCTACTTCGACGTGGAGCTCCGTCAGGTGCCGCTGGCGCCCGGACGGATGGTGATGACGCCGGAGGAGGTGCTGAAGCGCTGCGACGAGAACACCATTGGCGTCGTGCCCACCCTGGGCATCACCTTCAACCTGCTCTATGAGCCGGTGCAGGACATCGCCAACGCGCTGGACGACCTGCAGCGGCGCACCGGACTGGACATCCCCATCCACGTGGACGCGGCGAGCGGCGGCTTCATCGCGCCGTTCATCCACCGGGACGTGGTGTGGGACTTCCGGCTTCCCCGCGTGAAGTCCATCAACACGTCCGGCCACAAGTTCGGGCTGACGCCGCTGGGCTGCGGCTGGGCGGTGTGGCGCGACAAGGAGGACCTGCCCGACGAGCTCGTCTTCCGGGTGGACTACCTTGGCGGCGACATGCCGACGTTCGCGCTGAACTTCTCGCGGCCGGGCGGGCAGATCGTCATCCAGTACTACAACTTCCTCCGACTGGGGAAGGAGGGCTACCGGCGCGTGCAGCAGGCGTGCTCGGACACCGCCTTCGTCATCGCGAAGGCGATAGAGCAGCTCGACTTCTTCGAGGTCATCTACGACGGCAGGGGCGGCGTGCCGGGCGTGTGCTGGAAGCTGAAGGAGGGCGTGGACCCGGGCTTCACGCTCTACGACCTGGCCGACCGCATGCGGGAGCGGGGCTGGCAGGTGCCCGCCTACCCGATGCCCGCGGACATCCAGGACGTCGTCGTCCAGCGCGTGCTGGTGCGCCACGGCGTCAGCCGGGACCTGGCCTCGCTGCTCGTCTCGGACCTGGCCGCCAGCATCGAGCACTTCCGCCGGCACCCGGTGAGCAAGCCCATGACGCGGGAAGAAGCGTCCGGCTACCACCACTGAAGTCCCCTGCCGGCGCACGTCCCGCACGTGCGCCGGCCGCGGGCGCGGCTCACCGCACGATGACCAGGATGTAGGAAGCGATGGTGATGAGCACGGTGCCCAGGGCCGTGGGCACCGCGAAGCCGATGGCGGGGACCGCGCTGTGCGCCTCGTCCTGGGCCACCTTCAGCCCCGCCGTGTTGCAGCGCGCGCCACACACCGCGCCCAGCAGCACGGCGGGGTTCAGCTTGAAGAGGTACAGACCCGCCGCGTAGCCGATGATGGGCGGCAGCAGCCCGACGACGAGCCCGGAGATGATGAGCGGCACCAGCGTCCCGCCCTGGATGGAGCCGGCCACGTCCGGCCCGGAGTTGAGCGCCAGCGCCGCGATGAAGATGGCCAGGCCCAGGTCCTCCAGCAGGGCGCGCGCGGGCTCGGGCACCGGGCCGCCCAGGGACGGGTTGCGGGCGCGCAGGGTGCCGATGATGACGCCCGCCAGCAGCAGCGCCGCCGCGGTTCCCAGTCCCACATGGATGCCCTTCACCGGGATGGCCAGCATGCCCGCCAGCGCCCCGAGCACCAGGCCCACCGCGAGCGTGACGATGTCCGTGGTCAGGCTGGGCCGCACCATCACCCCCACCTGCTCTGCCGCCATCTCGAGGCGCCGCTCCGTGCCCGTCACCCGCAGCACGTCATGGACCTTCACCCGCGCGTTCGGCTGCAGCGGAAGCTGCTCACCCATGCGGAACAGGGCGTCCAGGTACAGGCCCGCGCCAAACCGCGGCACCAGCTCGCTCAGCATCAGCCCCGCCAATTCCTTGTGCGTGACGACGCACTCCACCGTCCGCACGGGGACATCGCGCAGCGCCGGGTCGTCCAGCTCCGGTCCCACCTCGCCATGGTGGTGGATGAGCGCGCCCACCTCACCGGCGATTGCCAGCTCGTCCCCGCGCCGCAAGGCGAAGTCGTCGCCCGGGGTCAGCAGCCTGCCCTCGCGCCGGACCCGCTCGATGGACGCCCGGGGCGCCACCGCATGCACCTGGGCCACCGTCGTGCCCTCCACCTTCGGGTTTTCGAGGCGGTAGGCACGCACCACCAGGGGCGTGTAGCCCACGTCGAACGCGCTGTCCGTCCCGGGCGGGGGCGCGCTCGAGGCGCCGCCCAGCGCCTTCTCCATGTCATGGGCCGACTGCTCCAGGTTCCGGTGGAACATGCGCGGCAGGTACTTCACCAGCACGACGAACCCAATCATGCTCAGGATGTAGGTGATGGCGAAGGAGGCCGCGAGGTTGGCGCCCACCGCCGCGCCCTCGCCACCGGGCACCGCCCCGGACGTCACCGCCGACTGGGCCGCCCCCAGCGCGGCCGACGCCGTCATTCCGCCCGCCAGCGTGCCGGCCACCGCGCCATCCGGCAGCCGGAGCAGGATGCCGCACAGGAGCGCCAGCGCGGGCGCCACCAGGCACACCACCAGCGTGGTGAGGACGAAGCGCTTGCCGTCGCGCTCCAGCCCCGCGAAGAACTGCGGTCCAACCCGCAGGCCCACGGCGTACATGAAGAAGTTGAAGAAGAGCGTCTGGACGAATGCATCCACCTTCAGCCTCACGCCGAACACGGAGACCGAGATGAGGCTCAGCGCCAGCCCCACCACCAGCGTGGCCGCGGTGGTCCCCAGGCTGATGCGCCGGATGCGGACGCGGCCGAGCAGGTAGCCCAGCGCCACCACCAGGAAGAGCGCGGTGAAGGCGTCACGCCCGAGCAGCGCGAAGACATGCTCCAGCACCCCATGCGACCTCGCGTCGCCCGAGCCCGCCTCCGCCGCCTGCCCCACCACCGGGACGATGAGCGCCAGCGACAGCAGCCGCAGGCGCGAACCCCACCCGCCTCCAGCCGCGGCCCAGCGCCGGTGCACGGGGCTCCCGCCTGGATGTCGCGTGTCGAGTCGCATGGCCGTCCGTCCTTTCGCCACTCCCCCGAGGTCGAAGGTAGGCGCGCCGAGACTCCGCCAGGGCAGGCGGGCCCGGCGCATGGCACCTGACGGCCCGTGTGCCCGAGGCCCCTCCCGCCTCCCAGCCCCCGCCGTCGGTTCGTTGCGGCGCCAGCGTGGCTTCCCCATCTCTCCTTCGGTCATCAAGCGAAGAGCCCCGTGACAGCGTCCCCCCGCCCGGCGGCCTCCCCCGCCCCCGAGGGCATGGCCGCTATTCACCGGGACACGCCTCGCCAGTCTCCACGTCGCCCCGGAGACGATGCCCCTCGTGTCTGATGGGCACGGAGCCTCCGGGCCCCCACCGTGCCGCACGCATCAGGCCCGGGGGACGGGTTGCCCCCCGGTGCTCGCAGGCGGGGGAGACGGGCATGAGCTGGAGACGCTGGGTGGGCGGACTCGCGGTGTCGGCGCTGCTGTCGCCGTCGCCGGGGTGGGCCGCGGAGGACGACGCGACGAAGGAGGACGGCCCGTCGCTCACGGGGGGCTTCGACCGGGAGAAGGGCTTCCACCTCCAGTCCACGGACGGAAACTACCTGCTCAGCCTGGGGCTCCAGGCCGGGTACAAGATCGAGCCCGTCTTCCTGAACGGAGAGGCCGAGTCCCGTACCGCCTTCTCCTTCCTGCGCCCCATCCTCAAGGGAAACCTCTACCGGCCGTGGATCCGCTTCTGGACCTCGCTGGAGATGGCGGCGTTCCCCATCTACGTGCTGGACAGCTATGTGGACGTGCAGCCCATCGACGCGCTCGGCCTTCGCGCGGGCCAGCAGTACACCCCGCTGAGCCGACACGAGTCCTGGGGGCCACAGCAGATCCTCTTCCCCGAGTTCGCCCCCATCGCCAACTACTTCTGGACCGGCCGCGACAAGGGCCTCACCGTCTTCGGCACGCTGGAGCACCTGGAATACTACGCGGGCATCTACAGCGGCTCGCCGCTGCGCACCGTCACGTCGGAGCCCGGCCGCTACCAGCTCAACGCCCGGCTCACCTGGTTCCCCATGGGGAAGCCGGGCTACGGAGAGCTGCCCTACATCATGTCGGGTGACACGGAGCCTCCCCTCAACGTCTCCTTCACCGTGCAGGGCGCCGGCGGCAAGGTGGAGCAGATCCAGGAGAACTTCAACCCGGAGGCCGGCATCTTCCGAATCGAGCGACAGGGCGTGCGCCGCTTCGCCACGGGCGGGGCGGATGTATTCGTGCAGGCCCGGCGCTTCAGCTTCTTCGGAGAGGCGTACCTCCGCCGCACCGAGCCGCCCGGAGGCGTGGCCCGCTTCACCAGCTTCGGCGCGTGGGTGCAGGCCGACTATGTCTTCTACAAGAAGGTGCTGGATGCAGGGGTGCGGCTCAGCTACCTGGACGCGAGCTGGGACCTGGACGACGACCTGCTCTACGTCGCCGAGGCCCAGCTCGCGTGGTTCGTGGACGCGCCGTACCTGGCCCTCAAGCTGCGCTACCAGGTCGCGCACCAGGAGACGCCGGACCCGGCCGCCGCCACGGGCATCGTGCTGGCGAAGGACCCGGGCACCACGAACCTCATCACCCTGCAGGTCAACCTCGCCTTCTGACGCGGCGAGGACGGCTCGTGGCTTCCCGCTCTGGTAGCCACGAGCCTTTTCCTGGCTCCTACTGCCGGGACATCGCGATCTTGAAGAGCTCCTGCGGCGAGACGAAGTGGTCGAAGTCCTCCTTGCCCTTGTCGAGCTGCACCCACCTCACCCGGCCCGTGAACTTGCTGTCGCCGTTGTGGAAGCCCTCCGCCACGGGGGAGCCATGCTCCATGCCCACGTCGGCCGTCTCCTCGGAGAGCACGTAGGCCAGGGTCTTCTCCACCCGGCCGCGCCCCACCTTCTTGCCGTCGACGTACAACGTCACGTCGCCACCCCTGCCCAGGCCTCCGCCGTCGTACTTGAACTCCATGCGGACCTGGTGCGTACCCGGAGGCAGCTCGCTGGTGGCCTCGACGTAGTCCCGACGCAGGCCGCCGTAGTTGTAGCAGTAGCTGAGCCGGCCCCGGCGCGCGTAGAGGCACCAGCCGCCGAACGAGCCGCCCTGGGTGATGATGACGCCGCTCGCGCCGCCCGCCGGTATCTCCACCTCGGCGGTGACGGAGTGCGACTTGTTCTTGATGTTGAGCATCGAGTTCTCGCCGAGCCGCCGCATGGAGCCCGAGAGCATCTGCGAGTCGCCCTGGATGAGCTCGGGCCGCCCGGCCAGCTCCGCGTTGAAGCGCTCGACACCGCGGTCGTCCAGCGGCAGCACGTAGAACTTCGCGGCCTCGATGAGGAAGAGCTGCTGCAGCTCGCGCAGCTTGTCCGGCCGCGAGGTCGCGAGGTCGCGCGCCTGCGTCCAGTCCTTCGTCGTGTCGTAGAGCTCCCAGACGTCTTCTTCGAGGCTCACGCTCGCCTTGGTCTCCCACGGGGTGCGGTGCTTCGTCACGGCCGTCCAGCCCTGGTGGTAGATGCCGCGGTTGCCGAACATCTCGAAATACTGCGTCTCATGCCGCTCCGGCGCTTTCGCGTCGTCGAAGCTGAAGCGCATGCTCGTCCCCTGCATCGGAGTCTGCTGCACACCGTGGACCGCCACCGGCTGGGGCAGGTTCGCGGCCTCCAGGATGGTGGGCCCCACGTCGATGACATGGGAGAACTGCGAGCGGACCTCGCCCCGGGCCTCGATGCCGTTGGGCCAGTGGACGATGCAGCCGTTGCGTGTGCCGCCGTAGTGCGAGGCCACCTGCTTGGTCCACTGGTAGGGCGTGTCCATGGCATGCGCCCAGCCCACCGCGTAGTGGTTGTAGGCCTCGGGTGTGCCGAGCTTGTGCATGTTCTGGATGAGGTACTCAGGCGTCTCCACGCCCAGGATGTCGTTGAAGATGAAGCCCTCGTTGAGCGTGCCGTTGACGGTGCCCTCGGCGGAGGCGCCGTTGTCGCCGATGATGTAGTAGACGAGCGTGTCCTCCAGCACGCCCATCTTCTCCAGCGAGTCGATGAGCCGTCCCACGTGGAAGTCCGCGTACTCGAGGAAGCCCGCGTAGACCTCCATCTGCCGCGCGAGCACCGGCCGCAGCTTCTCCGGCATGTCCGCCCAGGCGGGGATTTCCTTGGGGCGTGGGGTGAGCTGACAGTCCTTGGGGATGACGCCCAGCTTCTTCTGCCGCGCGAAGACCTCCTCGCGCAGCGCGTCCCAGCCGGCATCGAAGCGCCCCTTGTACTTGTCCGCCCAGTCCTTGGGGACATGGTGCGGAGCGTGGGTGGCGCCCGGGGCGAAGTAGACGAAGAAGGGCTTGTCCGGCACGAGCGCCTTCTGCTGGCGCACCCAGTCCATGGCCCGGTCCGTCATGTCCTCCATGAAGTGATAGCCCTGCTCCGGCGTGCGGTCCTGCTCCATGGGCGTCGTGTTCTCGTAGATCGCCGGGTACCACTGGTTCGTCTCGCCGCCGATGAAGCCGAAGAAGTATTCGAAGCCGGAGCCGGTCGGCCACCGCTCGAAGGGCCCCACGGGGCTGGTCTCCCAGACGGGCACCTCGTGGCACTTGCCGAACTGCGCGGTGCTGTAGCCGTTGAGCTTGAGGACTTCGGCCACCGGCGCGCAGTGGTTGGGGCGCACGCAGCTGTAGCCCGGCGAGGAGGTGGCGGTCTCCGTGATTCCGCCGAAGCCCACCGCGTGGTGGTTGCGGCCGGTGAGGAGCGCGGCGCGCGTGGGCGAGCAGAGCGCGGTGGTGTGGAAGCGGTTGTACTTGAGGCCCTTGGCCGCCAGGCGCTCCGCGGTGGGGGTGTTGACGACGCCGCCGAAGGCGCTGGTGGCACCGAACCCCACGTCGTCCAGCAGCACCACGAGGACGTTGGGCGCGCCCTTCGGAGGCCGCAGCGGGACGATGGGTGGGAACTTCGCGCTCGGGTCCCTGGCACTGAACGGACGCAAGCCCTGGTAGGGCTGGTCCGGTATGGGGAGCACCTCGCGCTGGAGTGTGTCGTTGGGAGAACCCTCTCCGTTGCCCGCCTGCCGCTTGCCATTCTTCTTCATGAAATCCTCTTGCCCCACTGGCGCATCCAGGGTGCGAGGAAGCTAGGGTGCGTGACGCCCCGGGCCAGTGCCCCACGGGGTGGACGCGCGCGCGGGCCCAGGACAGTCCTCCCGGCATGAGGCGGATCCAGCCCTGAAGTCGGTACCGACCAGGGGAGCGGCCGGAGCCGTGCACCTGGGGGACTCGCGTCCCCGCCCCCAACGTCAGGAAACCCACGGGTCCACCTGGGCCCCCCAGGAGGCGTCATGTCCCCGCACCACCGGCTTGCGGTGCCGCTGCTCTTGTTGCTGTTGGCAGCCTGCTCCGGCATCGAGACGAACACCCACTACGACCCGGCCTCCGTCGGCAAGCTGGACGGTTACAAGACGTATGCCTGGCTGCCCGCGCCAGAGGGCGCGGACCCTCGCATCTACAACGACGTCACCGAGGCCCAGGTGAAGAAGGTGGTGGATGCGCAGCTGGCGTCCCGGGGCTACCGGAAGGTGGATGAGAATCCGGACTTCAAGTTCGGCTGGCACGGCTCCATCGACCAGAAGATGGATGTGGACACGGTGAACTCGTACTACGGCTATGGATGGGGCTCCTGGTACGCGCCCTACGGGCCGGGCATGTCGGTGGGCGCCACCTTCCCCCAGACCTATGTCGATGAGTACGAAGAGGGCACGCTCATCCTCGACGTCGTCGACGCCGGCACCAACAAGCTCGTCTGGCGCGGCACGGCCCAGGCCGCGCTGGAAGACAACCCCTCGCCCCAGAGGCGCGAGGAGCGACTCGGCGAGGCCGTGAAGGATGTCCTGGAGCAGTTCCCGCCCAAGGGGAAGTGACGCCTCACACCAGCTTGCGGCGGCGCAGCGCCCACCACTCGGCCACGGCCAGGGCCAGCAGCAGCAGGCACAGCACGACGAAGGAGCCGGGCCAGGCCGTGCCCGGGATGCCTCCCACGTTGACACCCAGCAGCCCGGTGATGAAGGACAGCGGGAGGAAGACACCGGAGATGAGGGTGAGGACGTAGAGCGTGTAGTTCATGCGCGCGTCCTGCCGGGCCTTCAGCTCGTCGTGGAGGATGCGCGCGCGGTCCAGGAGCGAGTCCAAGTCCTTCAGCACGCTGTCCGCGCGCCGGGTCAGGTCCTTCATGGGCCGGCGCTGCGCGCGGAGCCAGTCGATGTCCAGCAGGCCCACGCGCATGAGGACATCCCTGCTGGCGGAGACCGCGCTGCGCAGCTCGATGAGGGCCCGCCGCAGGTCGCGCAGCCGCTGTGCCGCATCCGCCCCGTGGGCCTCGACCCGCGCCTCCAGGTCCACCATCCGCTCGTCGAGCTCGACGACGTGCAGTACCTGGCTCGACGCCGCGGCGCCCGCGAGCCCGAGGAGGAAGTCCGTGGAGCGGGGGCCCCTCCCCTGCTCCAGCTCGTGGCGCAACAGCGTGATGGAGGCCACCTCCCGGTCCGCCAGGGTGAGGCACAGGTGGCGGGTGGCATACACGCGCAGCCCGGTCCTCACGCCGGGCTCCGCGCGGGTCCTCGGCTGGCGCAACAGGAGGACCAGTCCATCGGGGTCGATGGCCTCCACCTGCACGTGTGTAGCGCCCGAGAGCAGCAGCCGCCGCACCGGCTCCGGCAGACCGAGGCGATCCTCGAGCCACCGTGACAGCCCTGGCGACTCCAGGGGGAAGTGGAACCACGACAGGCCGTCCCCGGGCCGCGCGTCGTCGAGCGAAACGGGGCGTGCACCTCCATCGCCCGTCAACAGGAGCGCGAAGGCGCCGGTGAGGTCGTCGGAGGGTGTCATCCGCCTCTCTCCTCCAGGGCCCCGTGGCGAGTTCCCGGATGGTGCCGGGCTACGGGGCCTTCTTCCCCTTGGGGAACAGGAAGGCGAGTTGAACACGGAGCTGCCACTGCGCGGCCCCCGGCACGTCCGGGCGCACGGCGTTGTAGTACGCGGACACCGAGCCGTTCAGCGACTGGCGACCGACCTTGAAGACCTTGCCCCCGCCCGCGCCGAACGGTACGAGCCACTGGTCCCCCGAGGGCGCCTCCCAGTTGGCGGTGATGATGGGCGCGGACGTCACGTACCAGCCCCCGGGCAGGTTGTAGGTGAGGAAGTACTGCACGAGGAGCTGGTTGACGCTCTCCCGGTCCCCATCACCGAAGACGGACCACACGTTGTTGGCCAGCACGCCGGCGGACAGGTCGCCGGGCTGCACCAGGGCCACCGCCGAAGGCCCGATGCTCCACTTCCCCGTCCCCAGGACGTCATCGGTGGCGGTCGGCAGCAACAGCGCGGGCCCCACGCCCCAGATGAGCGTCCCCGGCTTCGAGGGCGCCACGAAGAACGTGGCCGAGGTGTCTCCGAGGCCGAACGTGCCGCCGCTCCCGTCCGCCAGGTCCGGCTGGTAGAGGACGGGGAGGATGATGCGGTTGATGAGATTGAAGTCCTCCGTCAGCGTCATGGGGATGACCGGCTGGATGTTGAGCGTGTTCCGCACCCGGTCACCCGGGTCGATGCCGAAGTCCACGTTGTCCTGCAGCGGCACGCTGATGAGGTTGGCCACCGGGTTCTGCACCGCCTTGGCCAGGTCTTCATGCGAGCTGGCCTCGACGGCTCCCGCCAGCACCAGCCCGCACAGCGCCGCACTCCAGCTCGAAGCCCGCGCCCCCATACCGACTCCCCGCCCTTCCCCGTCCACCGTGAAGCCGTGGGATGACCACTCCCCCGAAAATTCGCAATCCACCCTGCCCCGCGGGGCGAGGAGGTAGCGGACGGCGTTGCTGGCAACCGCCTCCCTCCTCGCGAGGGCGACCGGCCGGATTGTCGCGCAGCCGGCTGCTCCACAACTTGAAGCGGACCTGTTCCAGGAGCCGCCCATGCCGTCCTCTCCTACCGCGCCTCCCGCGGACCGGAAGCCCCTCAGTCACTACCTGCCCTTCCTCGCGTGGATGCCCGCCTGGCGCCCGCGCATGCTGAAGCGGGAGATGGTGGCGGCCCTCACGGTGACGGCGCTCCTCATCCCCGAGGGCATGGCCTACGCGGAGCTGGCGGGCGTGCCGCCCCAGACGGCCTTCTACGCCGCGCCGGCCGCGCTCGTGCTCTATGCCCTGCTTGGCAGCTCGCGCCAGCTCATCGTCGCCGTCTCGGCCACCGTGGCCGTGCTCTCCGCGGCGACGGTGGGGGCGATGGCTCCGGCCGGCTCCACGCGCTTCATCGCCCTCACCGCGGCCCTGGCCATGCTGGCGGGCGTCATCTCCATCCTCGCGGGCGTGCTACGGCTCGGTCGGCTGTCGCAGTTCTTCTCCGAGTCCGTCCTCACCGGCTTCGTCTTCGGGCTGGCGCTGGTGATTGCCATCAAGCAGGTGCCCAAGCTCCTGGGGCTGGAGGGCGGCGGGGGCAACTTCTTCGAGCGGCTGTGGCACCTCGTCACCCACCTGCCCCAGGCCCACCTCGTCACCGCCATCCTCGGAGCGGTGAGCCTCGCGCTGCTGCTAGGCATCGATCGCGTGTCACGCCGGATTCCCTCCGCGCTGGTGGTGCTGGTGCTGGGAACGATCGTTGCGGGGTTGCTCGGGCTCCAGGCCCGGGGCGTGAAGGTGGTGGGCGAGCTGCCGGCGGGACTCGCCGGGCCCCGGCTCCCCGATGTGTCGTGGAAGGACCTGGTCGCGCTGCTGCCAGGCGCGCTGGGCATCGCGCTGGTGGCCTTCGCCGAGGCCGTGGGCCCCGCCCGGATGATGGCCACGAAGCACCGCTACGAGGTGGACGCCAACCAGGAGCTCATCGGCATTGGCGCGGCGAACCTGGGGGCGGGCCTCTTCCGGGGCTTCCCCATCGGCTGCAGCCTGTCCAAGACAGCGGCCAACGACGCGGCGGGAGCCCGCTCGGAGATGTCCTCCATCCTGGCCGCGGGCCTCACCCTGCTGGTGGCCCTCTTCTTCACGCCGCTGTTCCGCACCCTGCCCGAGGCCACGCTCGGCGCCATCGTCGTGGTGGCCATCTCCGGGATGATGGACGTGCCGGAGCTGCGCCGGCTGTACCGGCTGCGCCGCGCGGACTTCCTGATGGCCTGTGCCGCGCTGCTGGGCGTGCTCGTGCTGGACGTGCTGCCAGGGCTGCTGCTGGCGGTGGGGCTCTCCGTGCTCATCCTCGTCTGGCGTGCCAGCAAGCCCCGCGTGAGCGAGCTGGGGCGGACCCCGGGCACGCTGGACTTCGCCGACGTCCGGCGCCAGCCCACGCCCGCCACCATCCCCGGGCTGCTGGTGCTCCGCCCCAACGAAGGCCTCTTCTTCGCGAACGCCACCGCCCTGAGGGACGCCATCATCGACCGGGCGGACAGGACTCCGGGCGTGCGCGCCTTGCTGCTGGACCTGGAGGCGACGGTGGACCTGGACGTCCCGGGCGCCGACATGCTCGCCGAGCTGAAGGATTCCCTGGAGCACCGCGACGTGACGCTGATGCTGTCCCGGGTGCTGGAGCCGACCCGGCGGATGCTCGAGACGTCGGGAGTGACGGAGAAGATAGGCAGCGAGCGGATTCATGCCCAGACGCTGGATGGAGTCACGGCCTACCTGGCCGACCGGGCCGGGCACTCGCGCGAGGAGTGGGCGCTCATCCGTGACGGCCTGAACCGGCTGCACGCCCTGGTGGACGAGGCCGTCCCCTCGGCGGAGCAGGAAGCGGACCGTCAGCGATTGCTGAAGCTGAGTGAGGAGCTGACGCGGGCCGGCGACGGAATGGCGGGCCCCGAGAAGCCCCCGGAGGGGTGAGCAGCGCGCCCACCGCCGCGGAGGTCAGGTGGGCACGCTGCCCGGAGGCACCCGGCCGGTGCGCTCCGTGCGGCCCTGCCGCTTCGACCACAGCTTGTAGGGCGTCAGCGCCAGGATGCGAATCAGGATGATGGCGCCCACCACTGCCGCCACCTCGAGCGCCTGAAAGCGCGGGTAGCTCTGGGAGATGATGGTCATCGTCAGCACCGGGTGGGCGAAGCCGGCCGCCAGGGCCACGGCCCTGCGGTCCTCGGCACGCGGCGCGCCGGCCCAGTGCCCCAGGAACGTGGCGGCCACGACCAGCACCACCAGCGCCAGCACCGGGCCCAACCCCAGCTTCAATAGCCGCGGGCCGGCCAGGAAGATGACAAGGACCGCCACGCCCAGCAGGAGCACGATGAACACCCGGTTGGCCCACACGGCCAGGACCTTCGCGGCCTCCGGAAAGAAGTGGTGGACGGCCATGCCCACCGCCAGCGGCGGCAGGATCTTCACGAGCAGGAGGCGGAACACCAGCTCAGGACCGGCCTGGAGCTGGAGACCCATGGACCGATCCACCACCTCAATCCAGAGGGGAACCGTGACGATGGAGCCGATGGCCAGCAGCAGGATGAGGTTGAGGGACGTCTTCACACTGGCGCCCAGCGCCTTCGCCTGGTTCACCTGCAAGGGAGCGCCGGGGCAGATGGCCGTGAGGAGGATGGCGCCCGCGGCCACCGGAGGAAGGCGGAACAGGTACACCACCGCGAACGCCAGGATTGGCACCACCACCAAAATCACCGCCAGGGACCGTCCGTAGAGCGCCGGCCGCTGGAAGGCCTCCCGCAGCTCTCCCGGGTGCCGTGCCAGTCCCGCGGAGAACAGGAAGAGGACGACGACGTTGGACAGCGCGAACAAGACGATTGATTTCAGCATGCCCATCTCCCGGGTTCAGCCCAGCCCCTGGCGGAGCAGCTTGAGGACTTCGAGGAAATGCCGGTCCATCACCAGCAGGATCGCAATGGGCAGGACCGCCGCGGCGGCGACGCTCATCAGCGGGCGCGGGTCCCACGGGAACACGCGCATCTTCCGTGCGAGGATGAAGGTGGACCCCAGGTCGGCCAGCGAGGAGAACTCGGGCGCGCCCAGCACGTCCTCGCTGCTGCGCTCGTGAAACCACTTCCGCTCGAACCGCCGTGAGTGCCACGCCGCAAGCGCCGAGAACGCAGGGTCTCCCCGCCGCTTTGCCTTCACGAGCTGGGGCATGAAGAAGACCAGGGGTGCGAAGACCACGACGGTGGCCATGACCCCGATGACGGCCAGGGGAATGATATGGGGGATGGGGTCGGCGGCGAGTCCCGCGGCCTGGGTCCTCCAGGTGGCCGCGGCCATCACCATCTGCAGCGCGAACACCAGGGGCGCGAAGCAGGCTTGATAGACGGGCAGGAAGCCCAGCCCCCCCATGGTGTCCGGATGGGTGGGCATCAGCGCGAGGGGCAGCCGCGAGACGCGGAACAGGAAGCCCGCCCACACCACGCCGCGCCACACCCAGCGCAGCAGCAGGAAGATGAAGAGCGGCCGGCTCACTGCCAGGTACCACCAGCCCGCCGGCGAGAGCTCGCCTCCCGACAACGCAAAGGCCCAGCCCCTGTTGGGTTCGATCCGCTCCAGCAACGAGAGGCCAAGGCAGACGGCCACCAGGCCCGCCTCGACCCAGGCGCTGTCGCGCCACCGGATTGCCACGCATACGGCGCGCTCGAAGCTCCGCCGACTGCCCACCCCCACCAGGTGCGAGCTGAGGAATTGCTGGACCGCCAGCCGGATGCGCCCGTTCACATAGGGCTCGGACAGGATGAGCGCGGGCATGGACACCAGGAGCTGGGCGTGAATCTGAAGGTCTCCGAACAGGGGGCCCAGGGCCGTGCCACGCTCGAACATCGAAAGGAACAGGAGCGGCAGCCAGGCCAGCGCCACGATGACGAGCGTACGTGCCAGCACCTTGTCGCGCTGGGGTGTGAAGAGGTGGACCCGGCACTCCAGCCGGAAGAACGGACCACCCTGCATGAGCGCGAAGTCGGGGAGTGTGGAAGTGGCGTCCATGTTCCGGCGGCATCCCGTCCGTGAAGAAGGAGCCAGCCCTGTCGGCCGGCCGCGGGCGGTCATCGGCGGGCGCCCTCCACTCCACGGTGGGGGCTGCGTCATGGATGGACAATCTGTTCGGCCAGCGAGGCGGCCGAGCCCCAGGGCGCGGGTACGGGCCCCGTGCCTCACGAGGCGCCGGCTCCGCCCGCCCGTTCCTCCCCGGAGGACGATGCGTGCTGGCGCGGACGTGGGCCCTCCCCGGAGGGCAGCTTCCCTGCTGCAAGGCGTGGAGGCAGCTTGCCGCCAGGGGCGGAGCCCGCGCTCCCTCCGTCCCCGGTCGGGGCGAAGCACGCGCACGGACAGGGACGGACGGCGACGATGGCCAGGCAGGCGCGATTCCGGTGGAGGCGGGCGCTCGGCCGGGGACTCGGTGTCATCCTGCTGCTGGAGGCGCTGCTCCACGTCGCGCTCAACGCCGGCCTCGTCCAATCGCTCATCCACCGCGATACACATGCAACGCGGATGAGCTGGACCGCCGCCTGGGCACCGTGGCCCTGGAAGGTGCATGCACGGGGCTTCTCCGTGGAGCACCGGGACCCACGCAACATCTGGCGGGTCGAGGTGGACGCCCTGGAGGCGGAGCTCTCCCTGTCCGCGCTCTTCCGCCGCCATGTGGAAATTCAAGGGCTGCGAGCCCGCGGCGTGCGCGCGGGGATCCGACCCACGCGCCCCGAGGACACCCTCCCTCCCCACAAGGAGCACAAGCCCTGGGACGTGGAATTGCGGGACGTGGAGGCCCACGCGCTTCGTGCGCTGGTCTGGCACGGGGTGCGCTACCGGGGACAGGGAGAAGCGCGAGGCGCTCTGCGGCTCGTCGTCGGCGAGCGGCTCGCGTTGAGGGTGGACGCGCTGAAGCTGGAGGGCGGCCCGCTGGAAGTGGAGGGGCACGAAGTCGGGACACTGGAGGCGGCCCAGGCCGCCTTCACCATGGACGCCACGCGGGAGGGAAGCGAGCGGATGCAGCTGCTCGGCGGCACTCGCGGGCGGTTCCAGGCGCGCGCCGCCGTGGCCTCGCTGGAGGCGCTGCGCGCATGGCTGCCCGCCTCCGAGCACCTGTCGCTCCACGGCGGGGGCGGTGAGCTGCTGGCCGACGTCCTGGTCGAGCACGGCCGGCTGCTGCCGGGGAGCCGGTTGGAAGGCCGCGGTGCGCCCGCGGAGCTGGCCCTCGGGCCGGTGCGCGCGCGCGCCTCCTGGGAGCTGGACGGTGGGGTGGAGGCGAGGGAAGGCGCTCCGGCCCGCGCCCGGCTGCGGCTCGCCTTCACGCCCGTGCGGGTGGAAGGCCCCGAAGGCCTGCTGCTGAAGCTTCCAGAGGTGGCGGTCTCCGTCGACGCAGTGCCGCGCGAGCTGACACCGGAGGCTCCCGGCACGCGGCCCCACTGGGACGTCGTGGTCCACCTGCATGTGGCGCGCAGCCACCCGGTGGACCTGCGCCCGCTCAACGCCCGCACGGCCCCCACGTTCCGACTGGACTCCGGCAGCGCCTTCCTTCAGGCCGACGCCCACCTGAAACCCGGGGCACGTGGGAACGAAGCCCGGCTGCACGTGGACACCGACCTGCTGTCCGCCCGCTGCGGGGAGACGCGGCTGCAGGGGATGGCCTCCCTGGAGGTCGACGCCGGGCGGTTCAGCCTGCGGGGCGAGCACCTGGGGCTGGATGGCACCCACCTGCGACTGCGAGAGGTGTCCGCGGACGTACCGGGGAAGGATGTCCGCAAGTGGGAAGGAAGCCTGTCCTTTCCGCAGGCCACCCTCTCCCTCTCCTCGGGGGCCCTGGAGGCCCGCTTCACCGGGAGCTTCTCCAACGCGCTCCCCTTCGTCGCGCTGCTGACGTCCCGGGGGAAGCTGCCCTCCATCCTGTCTCCGCTGTTCGAGGCCGATGGGCTGGAGGTATCCGGCCACGTGTCCTGGCGAGCAGCGGGAGCCCGGGTGCGGGAGCTGCGGGCCCGGGCCCGGAACCTCCAGTTGGAGGGGCAAGTGGACGTGGCCGCTGGCGACATGCGGGCCATCCTGCTGGTGACGGTGGGCACCAAGAGCGTGGGGGTGGAGGTCATGCCCGGCGACACGCAGGTGCACCTGAAGAACGGACGGCACTGGTACGAGGCGCGGCTGGAGCCTCCCTCCCGCTGAGCCCACCGCCGGCCGGCCGGGAGCATCGCCCGCTCCACCGGCCCTCCCCTCCCCGGGGCCGATGACGGCGCGTCCCGGGGGACGGAGCTTCAGCAGACCTGCCCCGTGGGGCCATGAACGGCCCGGCGTGGAAGCAACACGGGGCCGTCCCGGGAGTCCCTCGCATGAGTGCCACCACCGCCCGCCTCTCCCCGGCCGAAGAGGAAGCCGCCGTGGCCTTCCTGCTGGACCTCGCCCGGGCGCTGCACCTCGCCTACCTGCCCGCCCCCAAGGTGGAGTCGCTCGTGAAGGACGCCGCGAAGGCGTGGGGACTGGGGATGGAGGTCTTCACCCTCCAGAGCCTGGTGACGACGGAGGTCGTCTCGGGCGGGCGGCGGCGGATGGACATGGAGCGCCTGCCCTTCAATCCGCACTGGAACCTCCGCCGCACCTCCCAGATGCTCACGCTCGCCCACGCGGTGGCGGCGGGGCAGCATGGAGTCCCCTCCGCGCGCGCGGAGCTGGAGCGCATCGTCCACCTGCCCCGGGCCTATCCCGAGTGGCTCGTCTACGCCGCCTATGGCGTGTACAGCGCGGCCGTCGCCGCGCGCGTGGGAGGGGCGTGGTGGGAGATGGTCGCCGCGGCCCTCATCGGCGTCCTCGCCGGAGTCATCCACTTCGGCACGCTCCGGTCGATGCGCATCGACCTCCAGAAGAGCTTCCTCGCGGCCTTCTTGGGAGCGCTGGTCGCCTTCGGGCTCACCTTCGTGCTGCCCCCATTCGGCATCGCACGCGCCCTGTTCGGTGGGGCCACGCTGCTCATTCCCGCCATGGTGGTGACGCTGGGGTCGCTCGAGCTGGTCAGCGAGTCGGTTGAAGCCGGCCTGGCGCGTCTCACCTATGGGTTGCTGCGCTTCCTGCTGCTGGGCGTGGGCATCGTCGCCGCCACCCGGCTCTGGGGCGTATTCGCCGCCCTCCCCGCGCAAGTCGAGACGTCTCCCCTGCCGGAGCCGGTGGTGCTGGCCATCGTCGCGCTGGGCGGCGTCGCGCTGACCATCTGCATGGGGGGCCGGCAGCGCGAGCTTCCGTGGATTGT
The DNA here is from genome assembly GCF_010894435.1 of Pyxidicoccus trucidator. NCBI lineage: Bacteria > Pseudomonadati > Myxococcota > Myxococcia > Myxococcales > Myxococcaceae > Pyxidicoccus > Pyxidicoccus trucidator. The sequence goes on from NZ_JAAIXZ010000036.1 coordinate 50,257, forward strand.
CGGCGCGGTGATGCTGGCGTTCGGAACGCAGGAGCTGACGAAGCTGCTCGTCGGCGGGCGTGGCAGCCCCATCCTCGCCGCGTTCGTGCTGGGCGTCGCCGGCCTGCTCTACGCCCGGCGTCCGGGAAGAGCCGCGACGACCATCATCATGCCGGGGTTGCTGCAGCTCGCGCCTGGCTTCCTCGGCACCCAGGCCGTGCTGGCGCTGCTCCAGCCCGGGACGTCCGCCACCCCCGAGCGCTTCTTCGACGTGCTCCTGGTGGCCGCGCAGCTCGTCATGGGCCTGGTCTTCGCATCCCTCGTTGGCACGTCCCACGTCCGGAGTCAGGCAGGCCGGGTGCCAGCCTGAGCGGGGCGCGCTCGCGTAGGTCCCGTCCTTCCCCACTGCCATGACGCCGAGCGGATGCCCCGTGGGCGGAGCCGCGTGGCCCGCCGTGTACACCCGCTCGCCCCGGCGGGCGGGTGGTGACGCGCCGTGCGTGCGAGCAGCTTGCCGCCTGGGGCGGAGCGCGCCCCTTCTCTCCGGACACAACGAGGCAGGGCGATGAGCATGGACATCAGCAGTGGAGTCGCGGCGCGAGACGTGGGGCCCCGGAGCGACGAGCGAGTACCCGAGGACGCGCCCTTTCCAGACATGGCCTTCATCCCCGGCGGCACGTACTGGATGGGCTCGGACCACCACTATCCCGAGGAGCGACCGGCGCACCAGGTGACGGTGACGGACTTCTGGATGGACCGCTACCCGGTGACGAATGACGACTTCGCCCGCTTCGTGCAGGCCACCGGCTACGTCACCGTGGCCGAGCGCCCGCTGAACCCCGACGACTACCCGGGCGCGGCCCCGGAAGCGCTCGTGCCCGGCTCGCTCGTCTTCCACAAGACGCCCCAACGCGTCAGCCTGAAGGACCTGACGCAGTGGTGGGACTACACCCCCGGGGCCTGCTGGAAGCACCCGGAAGGTCCGGGCACCACGCTGCACGGGCGCGAGCGGCACCCGGTGGTCCACGTCTGCTACGAGGACGCGCTGGCCTATGCCACCTGGGCCGGCAAGGAGCTGCCCACGGAGGCGGAGTGGGAGCGCGCCGCGCGCGGCGGGCTGGACCGGAAGATCTACGTCTGGGGTGACGAGTTCTCGCCCGGTGGCCAGGTCATGGCCAACATCTGGCAGGGCGAGTTCCCGTGGCAGAACCTCAACACCGACGGCTTCGAGGGCACGTCACCCGTGGGCAGCTTCCCCCCCAACGCGTACGGCCTCCACGACATGGCCGGCAACGTGTGGGAGTGGACCACGGACTGGTTCCGGGAGCAGCACCAGGGCAACGGAGGCAAGGCGTGCTGCATCCCCGTCAACCCGCGCGGCCCCTCCACCTCCGACCGCAGCTACGATCCCCACACCCCGCACGTGAAGATTCCGCGCAGGGTGCTCAAGGGAGGCAGCCACCTGTGCGCGCAGAACTACTGCCTCCGCTACCGGCCCGCGGCGCGCTCCCCGCAGGCCGTGGAGAGTGGAACGACGCACATCGGCTTCCGCTGCATCGTCCACGTCAGCCCACACTGAGGCCCGGCGGCGTCCGTCCTACGGGCAGTCCGCCGAGCAGGCCGAGGGAGTCTCCCAGGGCTGGCAGACGGTGTCCCCGCAGTTGCCATTGAGGAACGTCTCCAGGACGGCCTTGCGGTGCGGCAGGAAGGTGGACATGAGGGCCGGGGAGATGCGGTAGCGCGGGCCGAAGGGGCCGGGCTCGGTCTGCTCCAGCACGTGGACGAAGCCCGCGGAAGGCGGCCAGAAGATGCCGCCGCCCAGGTTGGCGCCGTTGCTGATCTGGTGGCAGCCCGCGCACGAGAGCGCCAGCGAGCGCGCCACGATGTCCTGGGCCGTCAGCGGGCTGCCAATCAGGGCGAGCTCGTTCTGGATGTTGGTGCGGAACGGGCTCGGCCCGCCGCCGAAGTGGAACAGGTAGTCGTTCTCCGGGCCCTGCGCGTTGCTCTGCCCGCTGTTGACCGGCGTCGTGGTCGCCAGGTTGAACAGGTTGATGTCGTTGACGGCCAGGCTCGGCACCTGCGCCGGGAAGTCCGTGTTCTGGAAGGCGGGGGCCAGCGGGTGTCCGGAGAGAGGGTCGAACAGCGTGCCACCCGGGTTGGTCGCCACCGTCACCGGCCGGAAGTTCAGCGCGCAGGGCACCGAGCCGCACATCGTGCGCGTCACCTTGAACTCCCGCAGCGTCCATGGCGGCTGCATGAACTGGTTGGTGCGCACCTGCCCGCTGATGGGAGGCCCCACGCGGTTGCCGTAGTTCTCGAAGTGGACCACCGGCATGAAGCCCGGCAGGCCGGTGAAGTAGAAGTTCAGGAGCATGGCGGTGCGAGCGCCGGGGCTGGCCGTGGTGCTCAGGTTCGCCCAGAACTGCGCCACCGGCTGACAGCCCGCGAGCCCGAGGGTCGGCGTGGGGTTGGGCAGCACCGCCTCGAAGATGAGGAGGTTGCGGTTGCCCGGGTTGGTGAAGCCGGAGCGCTTCGCGTAGACGATGCGGTACTCGCCGCAGTCGTCCCCGCTGAGTGGCGCCAGGTCGAAGCGGTTGACGAGCGCGGTGGGGACGTACTCGTTGGGGTTCACCCCGGGGCTGATGAAGGGATTGACGGTGGCCTGGTTCCCCTCGATGCGAGGACACTGATACGGGAAGTTGTTGAAGTTCGGCACACAGCCGGGCGGCGTCGCCGTGCTCCACCAGTTCTGGAAGAGCGCCAGCGGGGTGAGCCCCGGGACGCCGGACTGGGTCACCAGCTGCTGCATCACCTGCTGCAGCGGGAAGTTCTGCACGATGATGTCATCGGTGATGATGAGCGAGCTGCGCGGGTCCACGATGATGACCTGCGCCGAGGGGCCGCGCGGCGGCAGCTCCACGGCGCCGATGCCGCGGCGCTCGGGGTGCGGTGCCTGCTCGAGGCGCGGCGTCTCCGTGGGCTCCGGCGGGGGCTGGGGCGCGGGGCTCGCGTCACCACAGCCGGCAAACATCGCCAGCGCGGCGCCGCCCAGCGACAGACGCCAGGAGGACTGCAGCTTCTTGCTCGTACGGTTCAAGCGTGACCTCTTACCCGCGCGGAAGGACCGCGCACTGATGCCGTCGTGGAATGGGCCCGTGCCCGACTGCCAGCCAGGGCTCGCGGAACCGGCTGAACGCCCCGCGAATCCTGGACTGTACGGTATTCACAAGAGGTGAAGCCAGGCATGCCGGGGTTGTGGGTATCACTCCACCTGTCCGTGCACGCGACGCCAGCGGCGCCGCCGGGCAGGAGCCCCCCCCCCTCTCGACTGAGTGAGTCAGGACGGCCCCCTCGAGCGGGGTCGTACTGAAAGTCAAAGACAAACTGGCTGTCGCTGATACATGCGTCAATACTGCCTCCGCCCGCGCAAAAGCCTCACATCCATCCGCGCGGGAAATGGGGGAAACACCATGTACCAGCACAAGAAGCAGCTCGTCGTATGGCTCACGGCACTCACCACCGCGTGCGGGGGCACGGTAGACGAGGCGCCGCCCGAAGCGGAGCCCGGCACCGTCACCGCCTTCGCGGAGGAGGCCCTTCCGGGCCAGCCGACCGCCACCCTCTTCAACAGCGACAAGCCGGGCATCGTCCAGTTCGACGCCACCGGCGACAAGGTGGTGTTCCAGCCCGCGAGCTCCGAGCCCTTGCAGTTCCAGGACTGGAAGGCCTTCGCGGAGTTCACGCAGAAGAAGCTCAACGCCCGCGTCCACTTCCACCCCAAGACGGGGGAGCTGGAAGGCGTCAGCGGCGACTACGTCATCGCCGGCGCACCGGCAATCGCGGACGCGGAGACCAAGGCGCTCCATGACGTCGTCAACCCCGTGGGCGCCTTCCTGGGGGGGCTCAAGGGCTACATCTATGTCGGAGGGGAGCCCGTCTGCGTGCGTCCAGAGGTTTGCGGCGACGTGCAACTTCCGCCGAGGGGCGGCGTGGAGGGCAAGGACCTGCCAGGCGAGGGGCCCACGGCGCAGGCCCTGCGTCATGCGACAGTCGGCACCGGCACCTTCTGCAACGCCTCCGGCTTCTGCATCCGCGGCTACTCCATCAACGTGCACACGCTGTTCAACTGGACCAGCAGCGTCACCGAGCGCGTCAGCGGCGGCACCCGGACGGAGCGCTTCTTCTGCTGGAAGGGCTTCATCCCCTGGGTCTGCTCGCGGCAGGTGGGCGAGCCGCACACGATGCGGGTGATCGTCACCTACGTGGACCTGCTCGGCACCGCCTTCAGCGGAGGCAGCAGCACTGCCAGCAACACGGAGAAGGTGGAGCGCGGCTCGTTCTGGGTGGGCCCCTTCAACCCGTTCAGCCCTCCCGCCGCGGTGAGGGCCTGGGCCACCTGCGGCGCCCACTCGGGCAGCACGGCCAGCGGTGGCACGGGGACGCGCAAGTCGGACATCGGCGTGGTGCGCTGCCCGTAACACCGTGAGGGAGTGACGCGCGCGGGCCTGGCTCCGGGCCCGTGCGCGGTGGCTCAGCCGTCCCCTCGGAGCGCCTCGTTGGGCGGCACGCTCAAGGCGCGGCGGGCGGGCAGCCAGCTCGCCAGCAGCGCCACCGCCCCGAGCAGCAGGGGCACCCCTCCGAAGGTAAACGCGTCGAACGTGTCCACGCCATGGAGCTGGCTGGCCAGGCTCCGCGCGAGCATGGCCGCGCCCACCAGCCCCAGGACGACGCCCAGCGCGGCGAGCCGGACGCCCTGCCGCACCACCAGCCACACCAGCTGACCGTCCGTCGCGCCCAGCGCGATGCGGATGCCCAGCTCCCGGGTGCGCTGGCTCACCGAGTAGGCCAGCACGCCGTACAGCCCCACGCCCGCCAGCACCAGCCCGAGCACGGCCATGGCGACCAGCAGCGTGCCCAGCACCTGCGTGCTCCCGAGGCTCGCGTCCACCAGGTCCACCATGGAGCGGAGCTGGACCAGCGGCAGGTCAGGGTCCACCGCGCGGAGCTCCTGCCGCAGCACGGGCGCCAGCACGTCCAGCCCCTGCGTGGACCGGACGGTGAGCAGCATGTACAGCACCTCGAACTGCCCCACCGGCAGGTACACCTCGGAGGCCGGCGCCTCGTCGACGCTGTCGTGGTGGACGTCCCCCACCACGCCCACCACCTCGCGGAAGGACTCGCCGTCGAGCGTCAGCTTCACGCGCTGCCCCACCGCGCTCCGGCCGGGAAAGTAACGCCGGGCGAAGGTCTCGTTGACGACCGCCACGGGCGCCGTGCCCGCACCATCCGAGGCCTCGATTCCGCGCCCTTCCTTGATGGGCATGCCCAGGGTGGCGAAGTAGCCGTCGCTCGCGGTGCGGAAGTGGCTCAGCTCCCGGGTGTCCGCCACGGCGGCGGGCTCGCCGGGCAACAGCACCGAGGCCAGGCCGGTACGTCCCCACAGCGGCACCGTGCTGGCCAGGCCCGCGGACTGCACGCCCGGAAGCCCGCGCACCCGCTCCAGCACCGAGGCGAGGACTCCGCGCCGAGACTCGACGTCCGGGTACTTCTCCCTGGGAACGAACACGTCCGCGACGGTGACACCGCGAGGCTCGAAGCCCAGGGGCACCGAGTACAGCGAGTGGAGGGTGCGCAGCATCAACCCCGCCCCCACCAGCGGCACCAGCGCCAGCGCCACCTGCACCACCACCAGCACGGCGCGAGCGCGCCCCTGCCCCGTGGCACCCCGGCCTCCCCGCAGGCCCCCGAGCGCCCCACGCCCGTCGGCACGCGCGGCCCGCAGCGCCGGCACCAGGCCGAACAGGAGGCTGGTGAGCAAAGACAGCCCCGCGGCAATGGCCAGCATGTGAGGCTCCAGCCGCAACGACTCGGGAGGCAGTACCTCGCCCGGAATCAGCGCACGCAGCAGGTCCAGGCCCCACAGGGCCAGCAGCAGCCCCGCCGCGCCCCCCGCGAGCGCGAGCAGGACGCTCTCCACCAGGAACTGCCGCATCAACTGCGCGCGGCCCGCGCCAAGGGCGGCGCGCACCGACACCTCTCGCTCCCTCGCGCTGGCCCGGGCCAGCAGCAAGTTTGCCACGTTGGCGCAGGCCACGAGCAGCACCAGCGCCACCACGCCGGCCAGCAACCAGAGCGGCTCTCGCGTGGACTCCACCACCTGCGCGTGCAGGGGGAACAGGCGCACGCCGGGGGCCTCCTCCGCATAGGCCGCCTCGTGAGCCATCGACGCGGCCACCCCCGCCAGTTCCTCCCTCGCACGCTCCACCGAGACGCCGGGACGGAGGCGGCCCAGGGCTCGCAACCAGAGGGCCTCCGGGCGCTCTCCTCCCGCGAGGTCCAGGGCCAGCGGGGTCCACGCGTCCACGCCTGGAGCGAGGCGGAAGCCCGCGGGCAGGACGCCCAGCACCGTGTAGACCTTGCCGCTGAGGAGCAGCGTCCGCCCCACCACGTCCGGGCTTCCGCCGAAGCGGCGTTGCCAGAGCTCATGGGACAGCAGGACGACCTGGTCGCGCCCGGCCACCTCCGTCTCGGGGCCGAACGTCTGCCCGAAAACGGGCCTCACGCCGAGCATCGACAGCAGCCCCGCCGTCGCTCGCGCTGCGCGCACGCGCTCCGCCGGCCCGTCCCCGGTGAGCGTGAAGTCGCGCAGCGTCATTCCCTCCAGTCCCAGGAAGGAAGGTGTGCGCTCACGCCACGCCTGGAGGGCGTGAAGCGACACGCCCATGCGCTCCCTCTGGGGACTCGACTGGAACAGGCGGACGAGCTGCTCCGGCGCGGCGTACGGCAGCGGCCGCAGCAGCACCTGGTACACCACGCTGAAGACGGAGGTGGTGGCCCCAATGGCCAGCGCCAGCGTGGCGACGACCACCAGGGTGAAGGCGAACTCGCGCCGCATCCGGCGCAGGGAGAGGCGGACGTCCTGGAGGAGCTGGGACATGGCGGACCCTGGGGTTTGCAACTCTAGCGCCAGTGCGGGAGGGGGCGTGAGACCCGCGGGCGCCGTCCGGGAGTGCTGCCCGGCTTCGGGGGAGTGTTCGGACATGGCACGCGTCATCCCGGAAGCGGACAATGACCCACCCCGGGTCGGGTGGGAGCGAAGCAGGGCGAGCCGGCCCTGCCCCGGGATCCCCGCATTGCCTCCACCGCCCCTACCAGGGCTAAATGGAGGCTGTGAGTCCGCCCGAGGCCCAGGCCTGGTTCCTCCTCAATGGCGACGACGAGACCGCCTCGCTGGAGCACCCGTGGCCCGCGCCACGGGAGGGAGACGTCCAGTTCGTCATCGACGAAGCGCTGGCCGGCCTGTCACGCGATGCGCAGCTCGCGCTGTACCAGGACCTGGCCGAGAAGATGCTCGCCGCCTTCCGGGCCCTCATTCCGCCGGAGGGGTGGCTCTATGCGCTGGACTACCACCACACGAGCTACCGCCTCTTCCCGCACGTCCCCTTCGAGACGGGCGCGACGCTGGAGGAGATGACCGGCAACTACAACGCGGAGCACTTCGCGCAGGCCCAGCAGGGCATCCACCCGCCTCCCTTCGCGGAGCGGTGGCCGGTGAGCATCCACGCCGACGGCGACCCCCAGCACTACTTCGCGCCGCCCGACTTCCGCTTCGTCTTCGCCGCCCGCTACAACGTCCGCAACCGCGAAGGGGGCGGCCTCCTCGAAGTGGAGACGTACGAGCTGCGGGGACGCGACCTCGTCGACGCCGTCGAGCGCAACCTGCCGGAGCTCTTCCGGCGTGGGCGCCGCAGCCCGCTCCACGAATGAGACGGTAAGCCACGGGCCGGCACTCCACCGGCGTGTGCCCCAGACGGGTCGACGCAATCGAGCCGCCACCTGTCCGTACATCCGCCCATTACCGGGAGAATCGAATGAACGGCATCAAGGCGGGCATCCTGTGCATGCTCGTGGCGTGGGTGTGGATTGTCCCTACCGCCGGAGCGGCGACGAAGTCACAGGAGATTGATCGGCTCGTCACGAAGTTCCACCAGCTGCGCAAGTTCAACGGCACCGTGCTCGTGGCGGATGAGAAGGGCCTCGTCCTCAAGAAGGGCTATGGCTCCGCGAACTTCGAGTGGCAGGTGCCGAATACGCCCGACACGAAGTTCCGTATCGGCTCCGTCACGAAGCAGTTCACGTCGATGGTCATCATGCAGCTCGTCGCCGAGGGGAAGCTCACGCTCGACGACAAGGTGACGAAGCACCTTCCCGACTACCGGAAGGACACCGGGGACCGCATCACCATCGCCCAGCTGTTGCACCACACCACCGGCCTCCCCAACTACACGTCGGCGCCCGGCTTCTTCGAGAACGAGTCGCGCACCCCCTACCCCGTGGCGGACTTCGTGAGGAAGTTCTGCAGCGGAGACCTCGAGTTCGAGCCCGGCTCGAAGATGGCGTACAGCAACTCCGGCTACTTCCTGCTCGGCGCCATCATCGAGAAAGTCACGGGACAGACGTACGCGCAGGCTCTCCAGCAGCGCATCTTCGACCCGCTGGGGATGAAGAGCTCCGGCTACGACGTGTCCGCGACGGTGCTGCCGAAGCGCGCGAGCGGCTACACGACGACTCCCAGCGGGTACGTCAACGCGCCCTACCTCGACATGGGGATCCCCCATGCCGCCGGCGCGATGTATTCGACGGTGGAGGACCTCTACCGCTGGGACCGGGCGCTGTACCTCGACACGCTGCTTCCCGCGGCGCTCAAGGAGCGGATGTTCACCCCGGCCCTGAACGACTATGCCCTGGGGTGGGTCCGGGGGTCGGTCAAGCTGCACGATGACAAGACGGAGCTCGCCAGCATCAGCCACAACGGTGGCATCAACGGCTTCAGCTCCCTGCTGGTCCGCGTGCCCGACAAGAAGGAAGTCGTCATCCTCCTGGACAACACCTCGCGCGGCCCCCTCATGGAGCTGGCGACTGGAGCGCTGAGCATCCTTCACGGCATCCCGCCCCGGCAGCCCCGGGCGTCCATCGGGGAGCTGGTGGTGACGACCCTCGAGAAGTCGTCCGTCACGGAGGCCATCGCCCGCTACCGGACCCTGAAGGCCACGAAGGCGGACGCGTACGACTTCTCCGCGAACGAGCTGAACAACGCCGGCTATCGGCTGCTGCGCTCCGGGCGCGTGCCGGACGCCATCGAGGTCTTCAAGCTGAACGTGGAGATGTTCCCCGCCGACGCGAACACCTACGACAGCCTGGGCGAGGCGTACCTCACCAACGGGAACAAGGAGCTGGCCATCACGAACTACCGCCGGTCCTTGGAGCTGGACCCCGCCAATACCAACGCGGTGGACGCGCTCAAGAAGCTCCAGGCGCCGGCCGCCACGCGCTGACGGGACGTCCGACCTGCCCAGCTCCCCCCCCGGTGGGGGAGCTGCCCCTCTCCGACTTCGAACGACCGGCCCCTCTCAACGCGCGGCACGCTCCCCGCTAGTAACGGTTCGGGAACGAGATGCGCAGCTGCTTCTTCTGTTCGTCGGTCCGCATGCAGCAGGTACTGCGAAGTCGAGAGCGCCTGGTCCGCTCTGGCAACAGGCTTCTGCTCCACGGCCTGCACCTGATCCGCGAGCGCCTTCTGGAACTGCTGGTCGTCGCCATCGCCGAGCGCGAAGCGCTTGCGCAGCTCGTGCTGCGCAATGTTGCCCTTCATCTTCCCGGCTTCTTCCATGACGTACATCATCAGCTTCGCCTGGGCGAGCCCGATGGCGAGCGGAGGGGCCGCGGCAATCTCGAAGATGGTGGCGGAGCTGCCGGAGATCGCGCCGATGGTGGTGAGGACTGAAGGCACGTTGTCGAGTGCCAGGTCCGCGCCGGCCTTGATGCGGTCATCCGCCGACACCTTCTTGCCATCCAGGTCGGTGCCGTACAGGACCTTCTTGGCATTGCCGTACATGCCAAGCAGATCCGTGGGGCCCTTCGCGATACCGCCCACGCGCCCGAGCAGCTTCAGCACCTGCTCTTCGAGATGCGGCTGCTTCGCGACGAGTTGCAGCAGGCCGCTGATGATGGCGGGCGCCGCGGTGATGCCGGCGACCGTTCCCTCCACGGTGTTGCCCTTGGCGATGGCGTCCGCCGAGTTCTTCAGCGCGTCGAGCGCGTCCGGCAGGCCGTCAATGCCGGCCAGGGTCGCCGCGATCTTCAGATTCCCGGCGAGGGTGGAGACAGTCTCCGCATTGTTGATGGCGTCAGCCTGAGAGTTGATCTGCGGCACGGCGGACGGCTTGAGCGTCGCCTCCTTGGAGACCTTGTCGAACAGCGGGCGGAGGCTCTGCCCCAGGGGTCCCGCCTCCTTCGCGAAGTCGGCGAGCTTCTTCTTGTTCGCCTCCAGCAGCTCGGTGGAGCTGCCGCCATTCGCACGCAGGCCGTAGGCGAGCTCGAGCGCGCCCTTCAGCGCCTCCGCCTGCTTCGGGTTCGCGCCCTTTTCGAGCGCGCTCGACACGACGTTGTCGATGGAGCCCGTCACCATGTCCTCGTCGGGAAGCTGGCCGAGCGGAGCGTTGGCGATGTTGTTCATCAGCGCGATGGCCGCGCGGGGCGTCTTGCCGCCGGCTTCGGTGCCGGCGAGCAGCGTCTTCTGCGCGCCCTCCATCTGCGTGGTCATCGCCTGAAGCGAGGCCTTCAGCGGGCTGCCATCCGGAAGGTTCTTGAGCGCCGCTTCGAGCTTCGTCTTCGCGGCGGGGAGCGCTTCGAAGCCACTCTCGTTGCCGTGGCCGATGTCTCGCGTCACCCGCATCGCCTCGTAGTACGCGGTCATGCCCTCACGCGTCGCCGGGTCGTTCACGAGCTTCAGCATCTGGTCGAAGTCGACATCGGTGCCGTTGATCGCCGCCTGGCGGAGCTCGGGCAGCAGCTCCGCCTGCGCGGCGTAGAGCTTGTCGAGCGAGTCCATCCCGTACGCCGCCGCCATGTGGAGCAGGTTGTCCCCAAGCAGTCGCTGCGTCTGCGGCGTCTTGTTCTGCGTCGAGGTCATGAACGAGTCGCGCTGCAGCACGTTCGGCTGGGCGGGAGGGGTCCGGGTCTGCACGGTCGGCTTCGCCGGAGACGGCGGAACCCTGTTCGTGGTCGTCTTCGGTGCAGGACGCTGACCCGTCACTTGGGGAGGCATGGCTTCTCCGGTCGTGCCGCGGTTCAACCGTGCGGCGACAGGAGGACGCGCCCCTCCGGTTTCTTTTGCATAAGATTTTCGAGACGCACATGTGCGCACCTCGGGGTGACGACGCGGACCCGAAGGTCCGTGCCGGCGAACGTCAGGCTTCTGCCAGGTCCTTGGATTCACGGCGACCCGAGCAGGACGGGCTGGTTCCTGAGAGATACCGTCTGCCCGTTCCTTCACCGCAGGCTCCGACGCTCATCAGCTCCAGTCGCCACGTGAAACCGTCCACCTCCCGCTCCTCCGCGACCCTCCTGGCGCTCGCCTATCTGGCGTTCATCAGCCTCGGCCTTCCGGATGCCGTGCTCGGCGTCGCGTGGCCTTCCATGCGCGGCAGCTTCGGTCTGCCCCATGCACTCCTCGGCCTCCCCCTGGCCGTCGCGGCCACGGCCTATTTCATCTCCGGCATGCTGGCCGGAAGACTGATGCAGTGGCTCGGCATCGGCCGACTCCTGGCCGGGAGCACCGCGCTCGTCGCCGTCTGCGTCCTTGGCTACGCGGCCTCGCCCTCCTTCGTGCTCATCGTCGTCCTGGCGGCCCCTCTGGGGGGTTTTGGCTCCGGCGCCATCGACGCCGCGCTGAACACCTACGCCGCCCGCAACTTCAGCCCGAAGCATATGTCCTGGCTCCATGCCGCCTATGCAGCGGGGGCCATGTCGGGCCCCGTGGTCATGACGGCGGTGCTCAGTGGCGGTGCCTCGTGGCGGGTCGGCTATGCAGTGGTCGGCTGCATCCTCGCGGCCCTGGCACTGGCCTTCGTCCCCGCGCGGAGGCTCTGGGAAGCGGAGCCGTCCACACCGCATGTGGTGGTGGATGCTCCCGGTGGCGTCGGCCCCTTGCCGCTGGACGAGCCGCCCGTCGGCACACTCTCCGCCCTCCGCAGTGGCAGGGTCTGGCTGCAGGTCGCCGTCTTCTTCTTCTACACGGGCATCGAGGTCGCCGCCGGCCAGTGGAGCTACACCCTCCTCACCGAGGAGCGCGGCCTTGGCGGCACGGCGGCCGGAACCTGGGTGGCGGCCTATTGGGGCGGGCTCCTGGCGGGGCGGCTGGTGCTGGGCTTCGCCGTCGAGCGGGTGGGACAGGCCGTCATGGTCCGGGTCGCGACATTGGGCGTGCTCATCTTCGCGGTGCTGTTCGCCATCCCCGGGCTGAAGGTGGGCGTCGCCGCGCTGCCGCTGCTGTCCTTCGCCCTCGCGTCCATCTACCCGGGGCTCATGGCGGAGACGCCCCGGCGCGTCGGTGAGCGGATGGCGCCGCATGCGGTCGGCTTCCAGGTCAGTGCCGCGACCCTCGGCGTGGCCGTGGTGCCGAGCGTCGCCGGCCTCATGAGCGAGCGCTTCGGCCTCTCGGCCATTGGCTGGGTCATCGCGTGCAGCGCGCTGGTGCTGGTCGTCCTCCACGAGTGGCTCGTCGCCGTCGCTGACCGTCCCGCCTGAGCTCGCATGTTCGATCTCCAACTCCACTGGAGGGGAACACCGAGGCGGGTCGCTACGAACCGAAGGGCGCCTGTCAGGGAGGGCTCGAAAGTTGGTATGCGGGCCGGATGATTCGCGTCTGCCTGGCGGGAGTGACCGGATGGGTGGGACAGCCACTCGCGGCGGCCATCGAAGCCGCCGAAGACGTCGAGCTGGTGGCGGCGGTGGCACGTCGCGCCCGGGGCGAAGTGCTGGGTCGCTTGACCATCACCGGCTCGGTCGCGGAGGCGCTGGCGATTCCGTCAGACGTCTTCGTTGACTACACCAGCGCCAACGCCGTGAAGGACAACGTGCTGGCAGCGGTTCGTGCAGGCCGACACGTGGTGGTCGGCAGCTCGGGCCTGACCGATGAGGATGTCCGGGAAATCGATGGGGTCGCCAGGAGCGCCAGGGTCGGAGTGCTCGCGGTGGGCAACTTCTCCATCACCGCCGCGTTGCTTCAGCGCTTTGCCGTCGAAGCCGCCCGGCACCTGTCGTCGTGGGAGATCATCGACAGCGCCTACGCGGGGAAGATGGACGCCCCGAGCGGGACGGCACGGGAGCTGGCATGGCGGCTCTCGGAGGTTCGGCCTCCCGAGGTCGAGGTGCCGGTGGAGCAGACCGTCGGCGACGTCACCGCGCGGGGAGCGTCGGTGAACCAGTCCCGCATCCATTCGATCCGCCTTCCCGGCTACACCATCGGCCTGGAGATCCGCTTCGGACGGCAGGACGAACGGCTGACCCTCTCCTATGACGGCGGGCCCGGGGCAACGCCCTACGTCGCCGGAACGCTGCTCGCCATTCGCCGGGTGAGCGAGTTCATCGGAGTCGTGCGCGGGATGGACCGGCTCCTCTGACTCGACTTTCGCTCTTTTGGAGCGAGGGGGCGAGCGCTGCGGTCTACGCCGCGCGCCCCTGGGGCGGCGTGGCGCGGGAGGCGGCGCGTAAGTTGGCGCGAAGTCGACGCGGCGAGTGCCAGCGG
>NZ_JAAIXZ010000037.1 GCF_010894435.1 Pyxidicoccus trucidator
CGCTGGAGGGTGACACCAGCGACATCGGCGAGCCGTCCATCCTGAAGCTGATGGAGGCGGTGGACAGCTACATCCCCACCCCGGTGCGCGCCACCGACAAGCCCTTCCTGATGCCGGTGGAAGACGTCTTCTCCATCGCCGGCCGTGGTACGGTGGCGACGGGTCGCGTCGAGCGCGGCATCGTCAAGGTGGGCGAGGAAGTCGAAATCGTCGGCCTGCGCCCCACGCAGAAGACCGTCGTGACGGGCGTGGAGATGTTCCGCAAGCTGCTGGACCAGGGCATGGCGGGCGACAACATCGGCGCGCTGGTGCGTGGCCTGAAGCGTGAGGACCTGGAGCGCGGCCAGGTGCTGGCCAAGCCGGGCAGCATCACCCCGCACACCAAGTTCAAGGCGCAGATCTACGTGCTGTCGAAGGAGGAGGGTGGCCGTCACACCCCGTTCTTCAAGGGTTACCGTCCCCAGTTCTACTTCCGCACCACGGACGTGACGGGCACGGTGAAGCTGCCGGACAACGTGGAAATGGTGATGCCGGGCGACAACATCGCCATCGAGGTGGAGCTCATCACCCCGGTGGCCATGGAGAAGGAGCTGCGCTTCGCTGTTCGCGAGGGCGGCCGCACCGTGGGTGCAGGCGTCGTGGCGGAAATCATCGAGTAGTAGGTCCCTTCCGGCTCCCTGGGAACCCCATTCCGGGGCGATTTCAGGGAGCCGGAGGAAATCCAGTTGCATACCCCCGGGGCGGGATGGTAATCACCGCGCCCCTTCGTTCCGAAGAAACGGCTCTGTGAAATCCAGGGGACGTAAGTCGTAACGCCGCCCGAGGCACAGGCAGGGCTCGTTCTAAGAGGTTCTTGCGAATGGCGACACAGAAGATCCGCATCCGGTTGAAGGCGTACGACTCGAAGCTCCTGGATCAGAGTGCCGGGGAGATCGTCGAGACTGCCAAGCGCACGGGCGCGAAGGTGGCCGGCCCGATTCCCCTGCCGACGCGCATCAACAAGTTCACGGTGCTGCGGTCCCCGCACGTGGACAAGAAGAGCCGCGAGCAGTTCGAGATCCGCACGCACAAGCGCCTGCTCGACATCCTCGAGCCCACGCAGCAGACGCTGGATGCGCTCATGAAGCTGGATCTGTCGGCTGGTGTTGACGTCGAGATCAAGTCCTAGGAAGCGGGTGGGCGTCCGAGTGGTTTCACTCCGACCCCCGCGAGGAAAGTGCCATGGCGAAGTTTGACGTTGTCGACCTGGATTTGAAGAAGGTGTCGGAGATCGAGCTCTCCGACGACGTGTTCGGCGCGGAGCCGAACACCCACCTCTTTTACGAGGTGGCGAAGATGCAGCAGATCAACCGGCGTCGCGGCACGGTCGGGGTGAAGAACACCTCGCTGGTCAGCGGCGGCGGCAAGAAGCCCTGGAAGCAGAAGGGCACCGGTCGCGCCCGCCAGGGCTCCATCCGCGCTTCCCACTGGGTGGGCGGCGGCAAGGCGATGGCTCCCAAGTCGCGCGACTACTTCTACCGCCCGCCCCGCAAGGTGCGCCGCGGCGCCCTGAAGTCCGCGCTGTCCCTCCGGGCCCGCGAGAAGACCCTCATCATCCTGAGCGGCTTCTCCCTGGACGCGCCGAAGAGCAAGCAGGCCTTCGAGGTCCTCACCAAGCGCCTGAAGCTGAAGAACGCGCTGGTGATTGACGACAAGGGCAACACCAACCTGCACCGCAGCGTGCGCAACCTGGCGAAGTTCGACGTGCTGCCTCCCGAGGGGCTCAACCTCGAGGCCGTCCTGCGGCACTCGCACATCGTCCTCACCTCCGCGGCCGCGAAGACCCTCGAGGGGGCGCTGTCATGAATCTCACCGACGTCATCAAGGGCCCGCTCATCACCGAGAAGCTGGACAAGGCCCGCGAGAAGTTCCGCCAGTACTCGTTCATCGTCGACCGCAAGGCCACCAAGCACGACGTGGCCCGCGCGGTGGAGACGCTCTTCAAGGTCACCGTCGAGGGCGTTCGTACGAACGTCGTCCGCGGCAAGATCAAGCGGGTTGGCAAGAGCATCGGCAAGCGGCCCAACTTCAAGAAGGCCGTCGTCACCCTGAAGCAGGGCGATTCGATTGAGCTCTTCGAGGGAGGGGCGGCCTGACGCTACGGCGTCGAGCCTGCCTGCGAGGAAAACACCATGGGCATCAAGAAGTACAAGCCGACTAGCGCCGCCCGCCGTCACATGACGGTGTCCGACTTCGCGGACATCACCAAGGACTCGCCCGAGAAGGCCCTCACCGAGCCTCTCAAGCGGTCCGGTGGCCGCAACGTCCACGGGCACATCACCCGGCGTCACCAGGGTGGCGGTCACAAGCGCCGCTACCGCGTCATCGACTTCAAGCGTCGCGACAAGGACGGCGTGCCGGCCAGGGTCGCCGCGGTGGAGTACGACCCGAACCGCACCGCCAACATCGCGCTGCTGCACTACGCCGACGGCGAGAAGCGCTACATCCTCGCTCCCGTGGGCCTGAGCGTGGGTGACACCCTGTTCGCCGGCGAGACGGCGGACATCCGTCCGGGCAACAGCCTGCCGCTGCAGAACATCCCGGTGGGTACCGTCATCCACAACGTGGAGCTGAAGCCGGGCCGTGGCGCCCAGGTCATCCGCTCCGCCGGAACCTCGGGGCAGCTGATGGCGAAGGAGGGCCGCTACGCGCAGGTGCGTATGCCTTCCGGCACCGTCCGCATGGTCCTCATCGAGTGCCGCGCCACCGTTGGCCAGGTGGGCAACATCGAGCACGAGATCATCCGCATCGGCAAGGCGGGTAAGAGCCGCTGGCTGGGCATTCGTCCCACCGTCCGTGGTCTGGCGATGAACCCGGTCGACCACCCGCACGGCGGTGGCGAAGGCAAGTCCGGTCAGGGTAATCCGCATCCGGTGTCGCCGTGGGGCAAGAAGACCAAGGGCCTCACCACGCGCACCAACAAGCGCACTGACAAGTTCATCGTGAGCGGCCGCCGCCAGGGCGCGCGCAGCCAGTAAGAGGATCGCAAGTCATGGCTCGTTCGATCAAGAAGGGTCCGTTCGTCGATGATTTCCTCGTGAAGAAGATCGAGGACATGATCAAGACGAACAAGAAGACGGTCGTGAAGACGTGGTCGCGGCGCTCCACCATTCTTCCGGAGTTCGTCGGTCACACCTTCGCGGTGCACAACGGGAAGAAGTTCATCCCGGTGTTCGTCACGGAGAACATGGTGGGCCACAAGCTCGGCGAGTTCGCCCCGACGCGTACGTTCGGCGGTCACTCGGCGGAGAAGAAGGTCGCCAAGGCCCCGGGCAAGTAGCCTGGTGCATTGCCTGAGAGCCTGAGGAGAAGACCATGGAGTCGACTGCACATCTGCGTTTCCTGCGCATGAGCCCCCGCAAGATTTCCACCGTTGCGGCGCTCATCCGGGGCAAGCCTGTCGAGGCGGCCCTCAACATCCTGAAGTTCACCAAGCGCGCCGCGGCCAAGCCGGTGGAGACGCTCATCAAGAGCGCCGTGGCCAACGCGACGGACAAGTCCAAGGGGCAGGTCGACGTGGATACCCTCTACGTCAAGACCATCTCCGTGGATCAGGGTCCCACCCAGCGCCGCTTCATGCCGCGCGCCATGGGCCGGGCGACCCCCATCAAGAAGAAGACCGCCCATATCCATCTGGTGCTGGCCGAGGCCAAGAAGAAGTAGGACCCGTCGGGCCCCGCCCGGAACGTTCAAGGAGATTCACGTTGGGACAGAAAGTTCATCCGATCGGGTTCCGGCTTGGCGTCATCAAGACCTGGGACTCCAAGTGGTTCGAGCACAAGAACTACGCGCAGTGGCTCCATGAGGACATCCGCATCCGCGAGTTCGTGAAGAAGTCGCTGAACCACGCGGGCGTGTCCAAGGTGGAGATCGAGCGCGCGGCGAACAAGGTGAAGGTCAACGTCCACACCGCGCGGCCGGGCATCGTCATCGGCAAGCGTGGCGCGGGCATCGAGACGGTGAAGAAGGACCTGCAGCAGTTCACCAAGAACGAGGTCTTCCTCAACATCGTCGAGGTCCGCAAGGCCGAGACTGACGCCCAGCTCGTGGCGGAGAACATCGCCACGCAGCTCGAGCGCCGCATCGCCTTCCGCCGCGCCATGAAGAAGGCCCTGCAGACGGCGATGAAGTTCGGCGCCAAGGGCATTCGCGTGGCCTGCTCGGGCCGTCTCGGTGGCGCGGAGATGGCGCGCTACGAGTGGTACCGCGAGGGTCGCGTGCCCCTGCACACCCTGCGTGCGGACATCGACTACGGCTTCGCCGAGGCCAAGACGACCTACGGCAAGATTGGTTGCAAGGTCTGGGTCTGCAAGGGCGAGGTCCTCCCGGGCAAGGGCGGCCAGGCCCCGATGCCCTCCAACCGGTAATCTTCCCACCCGCGCCGGACGTGCCCGTGAGGGTCGTCCGGGGCAGGGCGGCCAAGGACAGCGACGATGCTTCAGCCTGCTCGTACCAAGTACCGCAAGATGCACAAGGGCCGCACCCCGGGCGCCGCTCACCGTGGCAGCGACATGACGTACGGTGAGTACGGCCTGGTCAGCCTCCAGCCGGGGTGGATCACCTCCCGGCAGATCGAGGCGGCTCGTATCGCGATGACGCGCCACGTGAAGCGTGGCGGCAAGATCTGGATTCGTATCTTCCCGGACAAGCCCATCACCAAGAAGCCCGCCGAGACTCGAATGGGTACCGGTAAGGGCGGCGTGGAGTACTACGTCGCGGTGGTGAAGCCCGGCCGTATCCTCTACGAGATGGAGGGTATGACGCGCGAAGTGGCCACCGGGGCGCTGAAGCTGGCGCAGGCGAAGCTGCCCGTGCTCACGAAGATCGTGACGCGCGCGGACCTGAGCCTCTAGGCATACAGCGGCGGGGGTCGGCCTCTGGTCGGCTCCCGCGCGCATGTGGAGACTGCAATGGCGACTGCGAAGGAACTGAAGGAACTGTCCGCGGAGGACCTGCAGCGGCGCGCGACTGAGCTGCGCGACACGCTGTTCCAGGACCAGCTGAAGCGGCGTACGGGCTCGCTGGACAGCCCGGCCGAGCGCACCCAGCACCGCCGCGACCTGGCTCGCGTGCTGACCGTCATGACCCAGAAGGTCAAGGCGGCCAAGCAGGGCTGAGAAGTCAAACCTCCAAGCGCGCTCGTGTGGTAGTGAGCGCGCGCGGCCATCCGGGGCCAACCCCCGGGTGCATGAGAGACAGTGAGACCGAAGATGGCTGAAGCGACCGAGACGCCCACTCCCGAGACCTCCACCCGCGGCCGTCCCAAGACGCGCGTGGGGATTGTCACCTCCAACAAGATGCAGAAGACGGTCGTGGTCACCGTCCAGCGCCGTGCTCCCCACCCGAAGTACGGGAAGATCATGAGCCTGCGCGAGAAGTACAAGGCGCACGTCGAGGACCACGACTATCCGAAGAAGATCACCATCAACGAGGGTGATCGGGTCCGGATCGCCGAGACCAAGCCCGCCTCGAAGGACAAGCGGTGGCGGGTGGTCGAGGTGCTGGAGAAGAGCAAGAACGTCTAGCACGCACGCCTCTCCGCGCGGCCGTGAGGCGGCGCGGGGCGGTCCCCGGCGACAGGAGATTCCCAGATGATTCAGATGACGAGCGTGCTCGACGTTGCCGACAACTCGGGCGCGAAGAAGGTGTTCTGCATCAAGGTGCTCGGCGGTTCGAAGCGCAAGTACGCGTCCATCGGCGACGTCATCGTCGTGTCGATTCGCGAGGCGCTGCCCAACTCGAAGGTGAAGAAGGGTGACGTGGCCAAGGCCGTCATCGTCCGCACCAAGCGCGAGGTGGGTCGTCCCGACGGCAGCTACATCAAGTTCGACGGCAACTCCGCGGTCCTCATCAACAAGGACATGGAGCCCATTGGTACGCGCATCTTCGGGCCGGTGGCCCGTGAGCTCCGCGCCCGCAAGTTCATGAAGATCATCTCGCTGGCGCCCGAAGTCCTCTAGAGGACCGCAGGCCGGACGGCGAGCAGCCAGGGAGAGGTAGCCATGCAGAAGCTGAAGGTAGGAGACACGGTCCAGGTCATGGCCGGGGCCGAGGCCTCCGAGAAGAACCCGGCGACCAAGCGCGGCAAGATCCTGAAGATCGATCGCGAGGCAGAACGCGTGACGGTCGAAGGACTGCGCCTGGTGAAGCGGCACATGAAGAAGACGCCGCAGAGCCCGGAAGGTGGCATTGTCGAGAAGCCCGGCACCATCGCCCTGGCCAATGTCCAGGTGGTGTGCGCCAAGTGCGACAAGCCGACGCGAGTCGGCTTCCGTACCGAGGGTGAGGAAGGGAAGAAGAAGCGGTTCTGCAAGAACTGCGACGCCCTCATTGACTAGGTGACCGCCTTGGTGCATGTATGCGCGCCCTTCGCCCTCCCGGGTGGGAGGGAAGGTGGGCGTGCAGGCATGGAGGGCCCGTGGAGCATTCGGGGCCCTCGCGGTGTTTCCAGGTTCCATACGAAGGACTGATCGGGCGCGCTGGGTCCACGACGGCGCTCCGAAGCAGAGGACAGGACGATGGCTGACGAGAAGAAGCCCGAGCAGAAGGAAAAGAAGGTCAAGCGGGGCAAGAAGGAAGAGGCCAAGAAGGTTGGCTTCGCGGCGAACATCGAGGAAGGCCTCGAGTCCAAGCCGGCCCGCATGAAGGTCCGCTTCTTCAAGGAGGGCGTGCCCGCTCTCATGAAGGAGCTGAACCTGAAGAACCCGATGCAGGTGCCCCGGCTGGAGAAGATCGTCGTCAACATGGGTCTGGGCGAGGCGCTCGCCAACAACAAGATCCTGGAGTCGGCGGTGGACCAGCTCGCGGCGATCACCGGCCAGAAGCCGATCGTCACGCGCGCCCGCAAGTCCATCGCGAACTTCAAGCTGCGCCAGGGCCAGGCCATCGGCACCGCCGTCACCCTGCGTGGCGCGCGCATGTACGAGTTCATGGACCGCCTCATCACCGTGGCGCTCCCGCGCGTGCGTGACTTCAAGGGCGTGTCCCCCAAGGCTTTCGACGGGAAGGGCAACTACACGCTCGGTGTCCGCGAGCAGATCATCTTCCCTGAGATCAACTACGACCAGATCGAGAAGGTGAAGGGGCTCAACATCAGCTTCGTCACCACGGCCAAGAACGATGAGCAGGGGCTGGCGCTGATGCGTCACTTCGGCATGCCGTTCCGCCAGTAGCCAAGGACACCCAGAAACATGGCCAAGCTCTCCAAGATTGCCCAGGCAAAGCGCAAGCCGAAGTTCGCCGTGCGCCAGTACAACCGCTGCCCGCTCTGCGGCCGGCCCCGTGCGTTCCTGCGCAAGTTCAAGATGTGCCGTATCTGCCTCCGCAACCGCGCCCTGCGCGGTGAGATTACCGGCGTCACCAAGTCGTCCTGGTAGTCGGAAGGGCAGGGCGCCTGGTAGGCCCGAAAGGGCAGGCAGGCGCCCAGGGCGCGCTCCTCACCGAGCGTGTCCAGGAAGTTCCGCTGTACGGAAGTGGCAGTCGCCGCGAACCCCCGGGATGGGCCCGGCAGGCGTGGCGGTTGCGAACGCGGCTCCCTGACGGGCGCCGCCTCGGAAGGTATCTTCATGCCGGTCAATGATCCCGTCGGCGACATGCTGACCCGCCTGCGCAACGCTTCGCGTGCGCGGCACGACAAGGTTGTCATCCCCCACTCGAAGCTCAAGCTTGAGGTCATCAAGGTCCTCAAGGACGAGGGCTACATCGGGGAGTTCACCGTCCACGAGCTCGCGCCGCAGAACGAGATCACCGTGCAGCTGAAGTACGGTCCGGACCGTGCGCCGGCCATCACCGGCATCCGCCGCGTGTCGAAGCCGGGTCTGCGCCGCTACGTGGCGGTTCGCGAGATTCCCCAGGTGCTGGGTGGTCTGGGCGTCTGCATTCTCTCCACCTCGCGCGGCATCATGGTGGACTCCGAGGCTCGCAAGCAGAAGGTCGGCGGCGAGCTGCTCTGCACCGTCTACTAGCCAGCCGCCCCGGAGTGGCGCCCCGCGAGGGAGCGCCCCCAGGGCAGACAGGACCGAGGCAACCATGAGTCGGATTGGAAAACTGGCAATCAAGCTCGGCGACAAGACGAAGGCCAACGTCGCCGGCCAGCAGGTGAACTTCGAGGGCCCCAAGGGCAAGCTGTCGGTGAAGCTGCCCGCCCGGGTCAAGGTGGAGATCAAGGACGGTCAGGTGACGGTCGCGCGTGAGGATGACTCGCGCGAGGCCCGCAGCCTGCACGGCCTGACGCGCACCATCCTCGCCAACGCCGCCAAGGGCGTGTCCACGGGCTTCGAGAAGAAGCTGGACATCCGCGGCGTCGGTTTCCGCGCCGAGGTGAAGGGCAAGGCCATCCACTTCTCCCTGGGCTACTCGCACCCGGTGGTGTTCAACCTGCCCGAGGGCGTGACGGCCGAGGTCGACAAGGCTTCCCGCACCGAGGACAGCCTGCCCACCGTGGGCCTGACGCTGCGCTCTGCGGACAAGGAAGTGCTGGGTGCCACGGCGGTGAACATCCGCTCGCTGCGCCCGCCCGAGCCCTATAAGGGCAAGGGCATCAAGTACTCCGAGGAGCGCATCCGTCGCAAGGAGGGCAAGACCGGAACGACCTAGTCGTCCCGTCTGTCCTGAGTGTTCCATACCCCGCCGGGCCGAAGAGGCCTGGCGGCATCATCCGGTGGCGGAAGGCCGCATCGCCGCCGGACGGACAAGGAAGCAGCCATGGCAAGCAAGATCGAGCAGCGCCTCAAGAGGAAGACCCGCATCCGCAAGAAGCTGTCGGGCACGACAGAGCGGCCGCGGCTTACCGTCTACAAGAGCCTCAAGCACATCTACGCCCAGGTGGTGGACGACACCACGGGACGCACCCTCGCGTACGCTTCGTCGCTGTCCAAGGACCTGAAGGGTCAGGACGAGGGCGACAAGAAGGCGGACGCGAAGCGCGTGGGCGCCCTGATTGCGCAGAAGTGCAAGGCTGCCAACGTCGAGGCGGTGGTGTTCGACCGCAACGGCTTCCCCTATCACGGGCGCATCGCCGCCGTGGCCGACGCCGCGCGCGAGGCCGGTCTGAAGTTCTAAGACTTCGAAAGGAATCCCCCAAGTGGCAACTCCGATCAATCCGAACGATCTGGACCTCACCGACCGCGTGGTGAACATCAACCGCGTGGCCAAGGTCGTGAAGGGCGGCCGTCGTTTCTCGTTCGCCGCCCTGGTGGTGGTGGGGGACGGCGCCGGACACGTAGGCGTCGGCCTGGGCAAGGCCAACGAGGTCCCCGAGGCCATCCGCAAGGGTGGCGAGAACGCGAAGAAGAACCTGTTCCGGGTTCCGCTGATGGGTCACACCATCCCGCACGAGGTGCTCGGGCACTTCGGCGCCGGCTGGGTGCTCCTGAAGCCGGCCAGCCAGGGTACGGGCGTCATCGCCGGCGGCGCGGTTCGCGCGGTGCTGGAGGCGGCGGGCATCCGCAACATCCTGACCAAGAGCCAGGGCTCGCGGAATCCCCACAACGTGCTGAAGGCCACGGTGGCGGGCCTGAAGATGCTGCGCAGCGCGGAGCAGGTGTCGCGGCTGCGTGGCAAGGACGTCGAGGCGACGAAGCTCGCCGGCGAGCAGAGGACCTAACCATGGCGCTCAAGGTCAAGCTGGTGAAGAGCTTTTCGGGGTCGTCCGGCGAGATGCTGGACACCATCCGTGGGCTGGGCCTGAAGAAGTTTGGCGAGGAGCGGCTCCTGAAGGACACCCCGTCCGTTCGCGGCATGGTGTTCAAGGTGAAGCACCTGGTGAGCCTGGAGACGGTTGCCGATGAGGCGCCGGCCCCCAAGCGTCGCAAGCCGCGCAAGGTCGCTCTGAAGGAGCGGACCCGCGCGTACCAGGCCAAGCAGGGCAAGGCCTGAGAGGATTGAGACGATGAGCACTCTGCACGATCTGAAGCGTCCGTCGCGCTCGTGGCACCGCAAGAAGCGCGTGGGCCGCGGCCAGGGTAGCGGCCTTGGCAAGACGGCCGGCCGCGGTGGCAAGGGCCAGAAGGCCCGCAGCGGCAACATGCGGTTTGAAGGCTTCGAGGGTGGCCAGAGCCCCCTGCAGCGCCGTCTGCCGAAGTTCGGCTTCAACTCGCCCAACCGCACCGTGTACGCGGTGGTGAACCTGGCGGACGTCGAGGCGCACTTCGACGCTGGCGCCACGGTGGACGAGGCCTCGCTGAAGCAGGTGGGCCTGGTCAAGGGCCGCTATGACGGCGTGAAGCTGCTGGCCCAGGGCGGGCTGACCAAGAAGGTCACCGTTCGCGTCCACAAGGCCTCCGAGGCGGCGAAGTCCGCCGTCCAGCAGGCGGGCGGCGCCGTCGAGGAGCTGCCGCTGATGGCCCACAAGCCGGAAGCGGCCGCCAAGGCGCACTCTGGTAAGGGCGTCAAGGCGCCCCGGCAGCCCAAGGCCTAGCGTGTCGGGCGCGCATCACTTGTCGGTGGTGCGCGCCTTTTCGCTTGTGTAGGCTTCTGCGCCCCTTTCCCGTCCGTGGAACAGGGGCGTTTTGTCGTCCTGGCAGAACCCTCACGAAGAGGATGGCTACCCCGTGGCTCTGAACGCCTTCGCCAACGTCTTCCGTATCGCGGAGCTGCGCAGTCGTCTTGCGTACACGCTCCTGCTGCTGGGCGTCTATCGCCTCGGCATCTTCATCAACACGCCGGGCGTGGACCGCGCGGCGATGAACGCGTTCATGGACGCCCAGAAGCAATCGGGCGGTCTCGTGTCGCTGTTCAATCTCTTTTCCGGCGGCGCGCTGGAGCAGATGTCCATCTTCGGTCTGGGCATCATGCCGTACGTCAGCGCCTCCATCATCATGCAGCTGCTGGCGGTGGTGGTGCCCAGTCTTGAGCGACTGCAGAAGGAGGGCGCCGGCGGGCGGCAGAAGATCAACCAGTATACCCGCTACTTCACCATCGTCCTGTCCGTCGTCCAGGGCATCGGCATCTCCCGGTGGCTGGCGTCGCTCGGCCGCTCCGATGGCGGGCAGAGCGGGTTTACCCAGGTGGTCGTTCCCAACGACAGCGTCTGGTTCACCTTCATGACGGTCATCAGCCTGACGGCCGGCACCGCCTTCATCATGTGGCTGGGTGAGCGCATCACCGAGCGCGGCATCGGCAACGGCATCTCGCTCATCATCTTCGCGGGCATCGTCGCCGGCTTGCTCCCGGGCGCCAAGACGCTGCTGGACCTGACGCGCCAGGAGGTCATCGCCGTCGCCGAGGTGCTGGCGCTGGTGGCCTTCATGCTGCTCATCGTCGGCGCGGTGGTCTACGTCGAGCGGGGCATGAGGCGCATCCCCATCCAGTACGCCAAGCGGATGGCGGGGCGGCGGATGTTCGCGGGGCAGGCCACGTACTTCCCGATGAAGGTGAACACCTCGGGCGTGATTCCGCCCATCTTCGCCGGCGCGGTGCTGTCCTTCCCGGCCACGCTGGGTACCTGGTTCCCGTTCCTCCAGGACTTCCAGCGCGCCATCGAAGGCAACCTGTGGATCTACAACGGGCTGTTCGTCCTCATGGTCATCTTCTTCGCGTACTTCTACACGGCGCTGACGTTCCGGCCGGATGACGTGGCGGACAACATCAAGAAGCAGGGCGGCTACATCCCCGGCATCCGTCCGGGCCGCCAGACCGCGGAGTTCATCGAGCGGACGCTCAACCGGCTCACGTTCGGTGGGGCCATCTACCTGGCCGTCATCTGCGTGATTCCTTCCGTCATCAGCGGCCTGCTGGGGGTGCAGTTCACCTTCGGCGGCACGGCGCTGCTGATTGTCGTGGGTGTGGCGCTGGACACGGTGCAGCAGATTGAAGGCCACCTCATCAGCCGCAACTACGAGGGCTTCGCGGGTCCGCGCGGTCCGCGCATCCGCGGCCGGGTGCGCGTGGCGGCCTGAGTCACAAGGCTTGCGTTCCGGGCGCCTCTCCCCGTCGCGGGGAGGGGCGCCTCGTCGTTCCAGGGCAATGTCGTTCAAGGGTATTCGGTGGTGCACACGGGGGGCGCTCGGAGGTTTGTGGCCGATGACTTCCGTGCCTTCCTTCGGAGCTGAGAGGAGCACATGAACCTGATCCTGTTGGGGCCGCCGAACGCGGGGAAGGGTACCCAGTCGAAGAAGCTGTACGGGGACTTCCACATCCCGCAGATCTCCACCGGTGACATCCTCCGCAAGGCAGTGGCGGACGGGACGGAGCTGGGGAAGGTCGCGGGCCCGCTGATGGCCGCGGGCCAGTACGTGCCGGATGACGTCGTCATCGGCATTGTCGAGGAGCGCCTGAAGCAGCCGGACGTGGCCAAGGGCTTCGTGCTGGACGGCTTCCCGCGCACTCCCGGCCAGGCGGAGGCGCTGGACAAGATGCTGGCGCGGCTGGGCAAGAAGCTCGACGCCGTCATCTCGCTGGAGGTGCCGCACGCCAAGCTGGTGGAGCGCGGCTCGGGGCGGCGGGTATGCCCCGTCGATGGCAGCGTCTACCACGTCTACCAGAGCCCCCCGAAGCGGGCGGGTTACTGCGACAAGTGCAACACGGGGCTCGTCCAGCGGCCGGACGACATGCCGGACGTCATCGAGAAGCGCCTGCAGAAGTACGACGCCGAGACGGCGCCGCTGAAGGCCTTCTACGAGAAGAAGGGCGTGCTCAAGAGCGTGGACGGTGTGGGCTCGCCAGAGGGCATCTACGAGGAGATCAAGGCCGCCGCGGGGAAGGGCTGAGCGGAGGCCGGGCGGGCGGGGAGGGCGCGCTTGCGGCGCCTGGCCCCGCTGGCCACCCGTTCCCTGGAGGCCCGGGTGGCCCCGGGACGCGTGAATGAGCGAGCCAGGCATCAAGAGCCGGGACGAGATTGCCCTGATGCGGCAGGCGGGGCGCATCGTCTGCGAGGTCCTGGACGCGCTCGAGCAGGCCGTGGCGCCTGGAATCACGACCTGGGAGCTCGACGCCCTGGCGGCGAAGCTGACCGCCGAGAAGGGAGCCAGGCCGGCGTTCAAGGGGTACCTTGGCTTCCCGTGTGTGCTGTGTGCCTCCGTCAACGAGGAGGTGGTCCATGGCATCCCCAGCAAGCGGCGGAAGCTGGCCGAGGGTGACCTGATGAAGCTCGACTTCGGTGTGGTGTACCGGGGCTTCTTCGGGGACTCGGCGCGGACGGTGCTGGTGGGGAAGGTGAGTCCGGAGGCCCGGGCGCTGGTGGAGACCACCCGGGAGTCGCTGAACAAGGCCATTCAAGCCATGCGGCCGGGCAACCACCTGGGGGACATCGGTCATGCGGTGCAGCGCCACGTGGAGGCACGGGGGTTCTCGGTGGCCCGGGGCTTCACGGGGCACGGGATTGGTCGCAAGCTCCACGAGCACCCCCAGGTGCCCAACCACGGCCAGGCGGGCTCGGGGATGAAGCTCCGCCCGGGCATGGTCCTGGCGGTCGAGCCCATGGTCAACCAGGGGACCGACGAAGTGGAGATCCTGGAAGACGAGTGGACAGCGGTGACGGCGGACGGGAAGCTGTCCGCCCACTTCGAGCACACCATCCTCATCACGGATCGTGGCCCCGAGGTCCTGACGCGCAGGTCCTGAGGCGTCCGTGACTGCGGGTGAAATAGCTTGATGTTATGGGGGGTTGGTAGGAATCCGAGTTTTAGCTGCGCGCGGCGCTTGCCACTTGCGGACCAAAGTGCTATCCCGCCGCGCTTCCAAGAGGTTCGTGGTCCGGGAAGAGAGTCTGACGCTTGCCGAAGGATGATTCCATCGAAGTCGAGGGGACGGTGATGGAGCCCCTCCCCAACGCGATGTTCCGCGTGGTGCTGGACAATGGCCACAAGGTGCTCGCGCACATTTCGGGCAAGATGAGGATGCACTTCATCCGCATCCTTCCCGGTGACAAGGTGAAGGTCGAGCTGTCTCCGTACGACCTGACGCGCGGTCGGATCACGTACCGGGCGAAGTAGAAGGGCCGGACCCGTCGGGAATGGCGGGTGGCCCGCTGTGCTTTTCTTTTGCTGAGGAAGGAAGTTCGCTCCAATGAAGGTACGGGCGTCCGTCAAGAAGATCTGCGACAAGTGCAAGGTTGTTCGTCGCAAGGGTATCGTGCGCGTCATCTGCGCCTCCAACCCGCGTCACAAGCAGCGCCAGGGCTAACGGCCAAGCGGCCGTTGGCTTCAGACCAACTCCACCCACGAAGGAATACCGAAGATGGCTCGTATCGCCGGCATCGATCTGCCGCCCAACAAGCGTGCAGTGATCTCGCTCCAGTACATCTACGGGATCGGCAACAAGTCCGCGCAAGACATCATCGAGGCGGCGGGCATCGATCCCACCACCCGGACCAAGGACCTCACCGAGGAGCAGGCCCGTAAGATCCGCGAGATCATCGAGGCCAGCTACAAGGTGGAGGGTGACCTGCGTCGCGAGGTCACCATGAACATCAAGCGTCTGATGGACCTGGGCTGCTACCGGGGTCTCCGTCACCGCAAGGGCCTGCCCGTTCGTGGCCAGCGCACCCATACCAACGCGCGTACCCGCAAGGGTCCGAAGCGCGGCATCGTCCGGGCCAAGCCGGCCGCTCCGGCTCGCTAAACCCTCCAGCGTGGGTCCCCTCGAGGGGCCCGCGTCGATCACCTTTCAGGAGCAGCAACGCACATGGCTGACGAGACCAATACTTCGGCTGCGGCGCCCGCGGGCGCCGAGGGTGCCGAAGCCCCTGCCGCGAAGAAGGCCAAGCGCAAGGGCAAGAAGAGCATCCTCAATGGCGTGGTCCACATCCAGTCCACGTTCAACAACACCATCATCACGATCACGGACATCTCCGGGAACGTGATCTCCTGGTCCTCGGCCGGGGCGCGTGGCTTCAAGGGAAGCCGCAAGTCCACCCCGTTCGCCGCCCAGGTGGCCGCCGGCGATGCCGCGGCGAAGGCGATGGAGCACGGCCTGAAGAACGTGTCCGTGTTCGTGAAGGGCCCTGGCGCGGGCCGCGAGTCCGCGCTGCGCGCGCTGGCTGCCGCTGGCCTGAAGATCAACCTCATCCGCGACGTGACGCCCATCCCGCACAACGGGTGCCGTCAGCCCAAGCGCCGCCGCGTCTAACCCCTTCGTCCGGGCCGCCCCCGCGCCTCGCGGTGTGAGGGCGGCTCCAGATCACCTCTAAGGACCGCTCAATGGCTCGTTACACCGCCAGCGCCTGCCGCATCTGCCGGCGCGAAAACCTCAAGATGTACCTCAAGGGCGACCGTTGCTACACGGACAAGTGCGCTATCGAGCGCCGCCCCTATCCCCCGGGTCAGCATGGCCAGGGCCGCGTGAAGTTCTCCGGCTACGGCGTGCAGCTGCGCGAGAAGCAGAAGGTCAAGCGCATGTACGGCCTGCTGGAGAACCAGTTCCGCGGCTACTACCACCGCGCGTCCGCCGCCAAGGGCAAGACGGGTGAGAACCTGCTCCAGCAGCTGGAGCTCCGTCTGGACAACGTGGTGTTCCGCATGGGCTTCGCGGACACCCGCGCCGAGGCGCGCCAGCTGGTGCGTCACGGCCACTTCCAGGTGAATGGCCGCAAGGTCAACATCCCGTCCTTCTCGGTCAAGCCGGGCAGCGCGGTGGAAGTGGTGGAGAAGAGCCGCAAGGTGCTCCGCATCTCCGAGGCGCTGGAGACGGTGGACCGTCGTGGCGTTCCGCAGTGGATCTCCCTGGACAAGAAGGCGTTCAAGGGCACCGTGTCGTCCGCGCCGAACCGCGAGGACCTGACCATGCCCATCCAGGAGCAGCTGATCGTCGAGCTCTACTCGAAGTAAGCCGCTCCGGACGTTGCAGTGAGGACGCCCTGGCCGATACATGAGGCCGGGGCGTCGTGCTTTATCGCAGGTGCTTCACCGCAGTCCCCGCGTGCCCATCCTCCCGCCAGCCTGGTGGGTAAGTCGGTGGTGGCGCACGACAACAGGAGCCGTACACCATGGCAGATACGTTCGTTGCGAAGAACTGGCGTGACCTCATCAAGCCGCGCCGCATGGAGGTGGATCAGGACAGCCTGACTCCCACCTACGCGAAGTTCGTCGCCGAGCCGCTGGAGCGCGGCTTTGGTACGACGCTGGGCAACTCGCTGCGGCGGGTGCTCCTGTCGTCCCTCCAGGGCGCGGCCATCACCGCGGTGAAGATCGAGGGCGTGGACCACGAGTTCACCACCATCCCCGAGGTGTCCGAGGACGTCACGGACGTCGTGCTGAACCTGAAGGAAGTCCTCCTTCGGATGCACACGAACGAGACGAAGACGCTCCGCATCGAGGCGGAGGGCCCCAAGGAGGTCAAGGCCGGTGACATCATCACCGACCCGGACACGGAGATCCTCAACCCGGGCCACCACATCTGCACCATCTCCGAGGGCGGCAAGCTGCGCCTGGAGCTGACGTGCCGCCGCGGCCGTGGCTACACGCCGGCCAACTCCAACAAGGTGGCGGGTGCGCCCATCGGCACCATCCCCATCGACTCGCTGTTCTCGCCCATCCGCAAGGTGAACTACCAGGTCACCAACGCGCGCGTCGGGCAGGTCACCGACTTCGACAAGCTGTCGCTCGAGGTCTGGACGGACGGCTCCGTGTCCCCCCAGGACGCGGTGGCGTACGCGGCGAAGATCATGAAGGAGCAGCTCACCGTCTTCGTGAACTTCGACGAGACGGAGGAGCCCGTCGTCGCCGAGGCGCCGAAGGAGGAGGCCAAGCTCAACGAGAACCTCTTCCGCTCGGTGGACGAGCTGGAGCTGTCGGTTCGCTCGGCCAACTGCCTGCAGCAGGCGAACATCAAGACCATCGGCGATCTGGTGCAGCGCACCGAGGCGGAGATGCTCAAGACGAAGAACTTCGGCCGCAAGTCCTTGAAGGAGATCAAGGAGATCCTCGCGGAGATGGGCCTGTCGCTGGGCATGAAGCTGGAGAACTGGCCGCCGAAGCAGGCGCCGGCGCCCGCGCAGCCGAAGGCGTAGAGTCTTTCGCGGTTCCTCCCCGCGCGCCGCGGGCACGGCAGTCAGCGGCGTGAGGGGAGGGGGCCTGGGACGTCGTTCCAGACCCGAACAGCAGTGGCGGGCCCCGTGCCGGGTCCGCCCTTCCCACCCGGTACCTTGTACGGCCGGAGTGGTTGGGCCCCCGGGCCTGGAGCAGGACGATGCGCCACAAGGTCGGACAAAGGAAGCTGCACCGCACCACGAGCCACCGGCTCGCGATGCTCAACAACATGGTCACCTCGCTCCTCGAGCACCAGGCGATCCGCACCACGGTCCCCAAGGCGAAGGAAGCCCGGAAGATCGCGGAGCGCATCATCACGCTCGGCAAGAAGGGTGGCCTGTCGAACGTGCGTCTCGCGGCCCGTACGGTGAAGAACCGCGACGTGCTGCAGAAGGTCTTCAGCGAGTACAAGGACCGGTACGCCACGCGTCCCGGTGGCTACACCCGCCTCATCCGGCTCGGCTTCCGCCGCGGTGACGCCGCGGAGATGGCCCTGCTGGAGCTGGTGGACCGGCCCGCGACGAAGGCCGCACCCGTCGACACCGAGGGTGGCGAGGCTGCCGCCGACGAGGCGAAGGCCGAGTAGCCGTTCCGCTTCCCGCGCCCTTCCGTGAGGAGGGGCCGGGGGCAACACGAGGGCGCTCCTCCCAACCGGGAAGGGCGCCCTTCGTGTTTCAGCGCTTGGGCCCCAGGAGCTGCCGCCACTGCTCGCGGAGGTCCTCGGTGAGGTCCGCGCTGTCATCGCGGGTGCGCATCTGCAGCGTGTTGAAGCGCAGATCCGCGGGCGCGGCGCCCTTCATGCCCTGGAGCTGCTTGGGCGTAATCGTCATGGACTGCCCCGGCGGGACGATGGGCACCGCGGACTGGTACTCGCCGTTGACGGTGACGACGACCTCTTCCCAGGCCGCGTCGCTCTCGTTGTGGATGGTGAGCGAGGGCCGGTCCAGCTTGTCGCTGAGCACCAGGCGCGCGTCCATGTCACCCGTCTGCACGGTGCTGCCAGGGCAGGCGATGGCGAAGCTCGCGGCCGTCATCACCAGCCAGCCGGCGACGATGGAGGCCTTGTACTTGAAGAACCTGTCCCGCTGCCGGAAGTCCGCCGTCAGCTCCTTCAGGACGGAGACGGCGTTGAGGAGGTGGTTGGAGGCCTCGCCCGCGAGGCGCTTGCCCAGGGGGCCGTCCACCTTCTCCTTCTGGAGGGGCGCCGAGCGCGCCGCCGTCATGACACGCATGCCGGGACTTGTCGGGGTGCGCGGCATGCCCGGCGTCGACGGAGCCCGGGGCATGCCCGGGTTGGTGGGCGTCCGCGGTGGCGGCGTACCGGGCTGCTGGGACGCTGTCTTCGGAGGCTTGGGCGCGTCGCTCATCGGACACCGAGTGTAGAGGGCCGGGCCCGCTGGTGGCTACTGCGCCTTGAGCTGCTGAAGCGCGCGGGAGGCCACTGCGTTCTCCGGCTGCGTCTCCAGCACCTTGCTCAGCCAGCGCTCGGCTTCCCCGGCC
Organism: Pyxidicoccus trucidator; assembly: GCF_010894435.1. Classification (NCBI taxonomy): domain Bacteria; kingdom Pseudomonadati; phylum Myxococcota; class Myxococcia; order Myxococcales; family Myxococcaceae; genus Pyxidicoccus; species Pyxidicoccus trucidator. The sequence continues at coordinate 18,504 of NZ_JAAIXZ010000037.1, forward strand.
GCCGTCTTCCGCGTGTCCGGGCGCGAGGACTTCAGCGCCTGCTCGGTGAAGAGCAGCCCCAGCCGCAGGCTGAACTCCACGTTCTCCGGGTCCTTTTCGACCACGTGTCGCAGCTCCCGCTCGGCGGCCGGGTAGTCACCGTCGAGCTGGTACACGAGCGCCAGCTTGCCTCGCGGCGGCACGGCGTCCGGCTGCAGCGACACGGCGACGGTGAAGGCGTCGCGGGCGGCGGGCAGATCTCGCCGCTCCAGGTGCAGGTCGCCCAGGTGGAACCAGGCCGCGTCGAGCAGCGGGTGCAGGGCCACGGCCTTCTCGAAGGCGGCGCGGGCCGCGTCCGGGCGCTGGCGGGAGAGGTAGAGCTCGCCCAGGTAGAGCTGGTTCTTTCCGTCCCGGGGGGCGCGCTCGATGGCCTGCTTGAACTCGTCCACCGCGCGCCCGGCGTCGTCCAGGCGCTGGTAGGCCAGCCCCAGCAGCGCGTGCACCACGGCCAGGTCCGGGTAGTCCTGGAGGATTTCCTCGAAGGAGAGGATGGCGTGCTGGGGTGCGTCCAAATCCTTCAGGTAGCGCAGGCCCTCCTCCAGCTTCGCCTCGGCCGTCTTGGGGAAGCCGCCGAAGGGGTCGGAGATCTGCTCCATCAACGCCCGGGCCGTGGCCACCTCGGCGGGCGAGGGCCGGTTGCGCACCACCGCGCCCAGGGCCTCCACCGCGCCGCTGGCGTCGCCCGTGCGGTGCAGCGCCTTGGCCAGCGGCAGACGCCACCCCGCGCGCTCCGGGGCCAGCGCGGTGGCGCGGCGCAGGGGCTCCACCGCGGCGGTGTACTGCTCGGACTCCAGCCGCGCGAGGCCGAGGCGGTAGTGGTACTCGGCCGTGTCCGGCGCCAGGGCGATGGCGCGCTCGAAGGCGGCCACCGCCGGGGCTCCGGCGTCGCGGGCCCGCGAGAAGAGGGCGAGGCCCAGCATGTACTGGTCCACCGCGCGCTCCCCCGCGGCGAGGCGCGCCTGCAGTTCGGCGACCCACGCGTCCGTGCGGCCCGCCTTCACGTGGGCCTCCGTGAGCGAGCGGGCCACGTCCAGGTCCTCCGGCGCCTGGAGGTGCAGCTCCCGAAGCAGCTCGAGGGCCTTCTCCGGCTGGTTTTCCTCCAGGTACGCGCGGGCCCGGGAGCGTGAGTCCTGGGCGCGGGTGCCAGGGGTGGAGGCCGCGGTGTGGGCGTGCGTGCAGCCGGTGGCCACGCCCAGACAGAGCACGGCGGCGCGCAGCCAGGGGCGGGAGCGGAGGGGGCGGGTTGTCTTCACGGTCAGGACGTCTCAGGTAGAGGAGGAGGCGCGGGCGCGCGCGGTGCTGCGGCCCTCGATGCCCGCGGCGGCGACGGCGTCGTCCACGTCGCCGCCCAGGCCACCGAGCGACAGGCTGTCCTCGATGACCACCGCGCGCACCGCGCGGGCGAGCCCCTCGCGGTCATTCTCGGCGAAGCCGGTGGTGTCGATGGGCTTGCCAATCTTCACGCGGATGGGGCCGGGGGTGATGTTCCAGGTGGACTTGGGCATCAGCTTCCCGGAGCCCTCGATGGTGACGGGGCAGATGGGGACGCGAGCCTTCAGGGCCAGGGCGAAGGGGCCCTTCTTGAAGGGGAGGATGCGGCCGTCCGGAGAGCGGGTGCCCTCCGGGTAGAGGAAGATGCTCTTCCCGCTGCGAATCTTCTCCGCGGCCGCGTCCAGCGAGGCGATGGCCTTGGAGCGGTTGTCGCGGTTGACGAAGATGTGGCCGGCGAGCGCCAGGTACCAGCCGATGAACGGCACCCACCGGAGCTGGCTCTTTGCCACATAGCGGAAGGGAATCGGCACGGCCATGAAGTGCGCCGGGATGTCGATGGCGGACTGGTGGTTGGCCACGTAGATGGTGGGCCGCCTCGCGTCTACATTCTCTCCGCCGAGGACCTCCAGCTTCGCCCCGCCGGCCCACAGCAGCACCGGCGACCAGATTTTGCGGGCCACCCAGACCGAGTTCGCGGGGTTGACCGTCACCACCATGGCGAGAATGGCGAGGACGAAGCTGACCAGCGACCACACCACGGCCACCAAAATGCAAAAGAGCTTGCGCATCCCTCAGCCCCCCTCCTCGGGGCCGATGAGCCGGGCCTTTGGGTCTCCGGCCACATGAGCACGCCCCGCCCGCGCCTCTTCCCCGGCGGCCAGGCGGGCAGGCACACCCCTGGGGGTGGCGGCACCGGGCGCGCGGTGGGCAGGACGCGGAAGGGACATGCACTTCTTCTACCACGTCCTACCTACACGTTGTTTCTGGTGCGCGCAGCCTGGCGGGGTTACAAGCAAGGGTTGGCGTGGCCAGGAAAAAGTTCATCGCCATCGCGGGCAATATCGGCGCCGGGAAGACGGAGCTGACGTCCTTCCTCTGTCGGAAGTACGGGCTCACTCCGTCCTTCGAGCCCAACGACCAGAACCCGTATCTGGCCGACTTCTACAAGGACATGAAGACGTGGGCGTTCCGCTCGCAGCTCTTCTTCCTGACGCACAAGTTCCGCCTGCACCGGGAGCTCGAGCGCACGCCCGGTACCGTCCTCCAGGACCGGACGCTCTACGAGGACGCGGAGATCTTCGCCAAGAACCTCTACCGGCAGCGGCTCATCGACAAGCGCGACTGGAAGACGTACTGCGAGCTCTACGAGACCCTCTCCGAGTCGCTGCGGCCCCCGGACCTCATGATCTACCTCCGCTGCCCCGTGCAGACGCTGCGCGAGCGCATCCGCCTGCGTGGGCGCACCATGGAGAAGGACATCCCCACCCGTTACCTTCAGCGCCTGAATGCCCTGTACGAGGAGTGGTTCGAGGGTTACCAGTTGTCTCCGGTGCTCGTACTGGCCACGGACAAGCTCGACTACCTGACCAACCTGGTGGACCGCGTGGACCTCTTCCGACAGATTGAGAAGCACCTGTGATGGAGGTCTACCTCCTGGCCATCGAGCAGGATGGCCCGGCTCCGCTTGACGCGCTGCGTGCGTCCTTTGCCACGGACGACGTGGAGTTCACCCCGGACGAGGACGGCCAGGGCTTCACCCTGAAGGCGGACAGCTCCGAGGTGCTGGTGCGGCTGACGGTGGGGGCGGAGCACCTGCCGCGCTTCAGCAAGGAGGTCTTCAGCGGCAGCCCGGAGGCCTTCGAGCGCCTGGGGCGCTCCAAGGCGTTCTACCGGCTGTCCGTGGAGCCGGGCGGCTCCCAGCCCACGCTGCCGGTGTTCGAGGCGCTGTGGGCCGTGCGCACCCTGCTGGAGCACGTGCAGGGCGTGCTGGTGGACGTCACCGCCTTCAAGCTGCACGAGCCCGACGACGTGGTCGAAATCACCGAGCTGGACTTCGACATCCGGGACCATGTCCACCTCCACGCGGTGGAGGCGACGGAGGGCGACACGCCCCTGTGGGTCCACTCCCATGGGATGGAGAAGTTCGGGGCGCGCGATCTGGAGATCTTCCACCTGGCGGAGACCGACCTGCTGGCCGCGGAGAGCTTCCTCCACGAGCTGTGCACGGACCTGGCCTTCGGGCAGGGGCCGGCGCTGCGCTCGCAGGTGGGCACCAGCGAGGGGCAGACCTTCATGCTGGTGCCCTCCGAAGAGGCCCGCACCAACCTGCTGGGCGTGCCGCTGGACACCTTCGAGGGCCACGAGGGCCTCTTCCTCTCCGTGGTGTCTCCGGGGGGGCGGCACAACACGTCGCAGTTGCTGGCGCCGTACCGCGAGCGCTTCGAGAAGGAGCCCGAGGAGCAGACCCAGGCCATGCGCCGCGAGGCCCAGGCACTGCTGCCGTCGTTCCTCGCCCGCTTCCAGCGCAAGGGGCTGATGGAGCCGCTCACCTTCCTGGTGCGCGCCCCCTTCGACACCCACCCGGACGGTGGCACCGTGGTGGAGAACCTCTGGCTGGAGGTCATGGCCCGGGACGAGGGCAGCGTGGTGGGGAAGCTCATCGATGGTGCGGTGCACACCACGGAGTGGCGCAAGGGCGCACACGTGGAGGTAGATGAGACCCAGGTGAACGCGCTGGCCATCACCCGCGAGGGCCGTACGCTGGACGAGCGGGAGATCCGTGCGCTCCTGAACGCCGAACGGCCCATGTAGTGGAGCCAGGGAGCGCTTGCCCGCCGGTGGCGGAACGCTACGCTCCGCGCCCCATGCCCGCACTCCTGCTGCTCACCGGTCCTTCCGCGGGGCGCCGCTACGAGGTGCTCACGGAAGCGACGATCGGCCGCAGCCCGTCGTGTGAAATTCCCCTGGAGGATGACCAGGTCTCGCGCCGGCACGCGCTGATCACCCTGCACGAGGGCCAGGCACGGATCCGCGACTTGCGCTCCCGCAATGGGACGCTGGTCAACGGGGAGCTCCTCTCCGGCGAGGTGGTGCTGCAGCCCGGCGACCGCGTCCGCGTGGGAGCGACGACGGCCCTCTTCGATCCTCCGGCGGTGATGCTGGTGGAGGGCGGGCCCACGCTGGCCGGCCATGTCCCCATCGAAGAGGTGCTGCCGTACGTGGGCACGGCGGCGGCGATGTACTCGGCGGGTACCGCGCTGCTGGGCGCCACCAGCGAGGCCATGGTGCTGCGGCGGCTGGCGGACGAGGTGGCCCACGCGCTCAACGCGGACCGGGCGGCGGCGCTGCTGGGCGGCACCGGCGGACTCACCACCGCCTCGGTGGTGGGCGCGGAGGCGCTCACCGTGCCGCGCGCGATGGCCCAGGCGGCCCTGGAGCGCAAGGAGCTGAGCCAGTCCGACACCGCGCTGTGCGCGCCGCTGGTGGCCTCGGGAGGACTGCCCTTCGGCGTGCTGTACGTGACTCGCGCCGAGCCCGCCTTCACCGAGGGAGAGGGCCAATTGCTGGCGGCGCTGGGACGGCTGGGGGGCGAGGCGTACACGTCCATGCGCTCGCGCGTGGAGGCGGAGGCTCCGACGCTGGCGCTGGCGGGCACGTCGCGGCCGCTGCGGGCGCTGCTGGACGCGGTGAAGCGGGCCGCGGCGAGCGCCGCACCCGTGGTCGTCCACGGTGAGCCGGGGACGGGGAAGACGCTGCTGGCGCGGCTGCTCCACGCGCGCTCGCCCCGGGCGCTGGGGCCGGTGGTGGTGGTGGACTGCCGCCTGCCTCCCGAGGCCGTGGACGAGGCGCTCTTCGGCCGCGCCCGCGCGCCCGGACAGCCGCCGGTGACGTCCGCGCTGCTGCGCGCGGATGGGGGCTCGTTGCTGCTCCAGCACGTGGACGCCTTGCCGCGTCCCTCGGCGGAGCGGCTGGCGCGGTTCCTGGCGCGGCGGGCCGCTCCGGCGCGGCAGGGCGGCGAGGAGCCGGTGGACGTGCGGGTGCTGGCCACCGCGCCGGCGCCGCTGCCGCTGCTGGCCACCCGGGGCGAGGTGGAGCCTTCGCTCGCCCGGGGCCTCGCCGGCTTCGAGCTGGAGGTGCCGCCGCTGCGTGAGCGTCGCGCGGACGTGCTCGTGCTGCTGGAGGGCTTCACCACGCGCGCGGCGCGGCGCTCGCGCAAGGAGCCTCCGACGCTGGGGCCGGAGGCGCGGCGCCTGCTGGTGGACTACGCGTGGCCGCAGAACGTGCGCGAGCTGGAGCTGGTGGGCGAGCGGCTGGGGCTGCTGTACGCCGGGAGCCGGGTGGGCGCGCTGCACCTGCCTCCCGAAATCCAGGAGGGCGGTGCCGACACCGGCCCCCAGACGCTGCAGGCCCGCGTGGCCCGGCTGGAGCGTGACGCCATCGCCGAGGCCCTGCGTGAGGCGGGCGGCAAGAAGGTGCGCGCCGCGGCATCGCTCGGCATCAGCCGGCCCACGCTGGACAAGAAGATTGAGGAGTACGGCCTCGCCGTCGAGCGCGGCCGGCGCGGGTGAGGAAGCCTGCTCCTCACCGTCGAGCGCGGCCCACGGAGCTGATGGACGGGCCTACTTCCTCCGGCTGAGCAGCACGCCCGCCAGGATGAGGCCCGCGCCGACGATTTGCAGGACGGTGGGCTGCTCGCCGCGAACGGCCCATGCGGTGAGGGCGGCCACCACGGGGATGCCGGTGTTGTAGAGCGCGGCGCGGCTGCTGCCCACCCGCTGCACGGTGCGGCCCCAGATGAAGTACGAGAGCACCAGCGGCACCAGCGCCGAGTACACCACGCTCGCCCACGCACCGAAGTCGACGCGCGCGGTCTCCATTTCGAGCACCGCCGGCACTCCGGCGAGCACCACGACGGGTGCGCCCGTCAGCATGGTGATGGCGGTGATGCGCAGCGCGGAGATCTCCGTGCCCACGGAGCGGATGCCCACGGTGTAGACGGCCCAGCACAGGCCGCTGGCGAGGATGAGCCCATCGCCCAGCCACGTCGCCGCGCCCAGCTCGGGGCCCCTCGCGCCCACCACCAGCAGCATGCCCACCACGGCCAGAGACAGGCCCGTCACCAGCGGGCGCGTCAGCCGCTCCACGCCCAGCAGCGCGCCCAGCGCCGCCACCAGCACGGGCGTCCCCGCCGTGAGCAACCCGCTGTTCGCGGCAGTGGTGTGCGACAGGCCGAGGACGAAGCACAGCTGGTACACGGTGTTGCCCACCAGCCCGAGCGCGGTGAGCTTGAGGAACACCTTCATCGGCAGCGGCTTCCAGCCCTCCACCACCCACAGCAGCGCGCCCATGGCCACCGCGGCGATGGCGAAGCGCAGCGACATGAAGGCCAGGGGCGGAATGGTGCCCAGCGCCTCCTTCACCACCGTGTAGTTGGTGCCCCAGATGATGACCACGCCGATGATGGCCAGGTCGGACGCTGAGAACGCGCGGGCGGGGGCAGGACTGGCGACGGTGGTGGTGGCGGAGGAGGTTGACACGGCGGCCGACGCAATAGGGCGCGGCGCTCCCGCGTGCAAGCCGACGTTTCCCCACGGCACCGCTTGTCCGCATGCCCGCCCGGGATTAAACGCGCGACCATGGAACTGCGCTTTTCGGACGAGGTGCGCCGCGCTCGCGACGCCGGGCAACCCATCGTGGCCCTGGAGACGAGCGTCGTCGCCCAGGGGCTGCCGTACCCGGACAATCTCGCCGCGGCCCGAGCCTGCGAGGAGGCCATCCGCCGCGTCGGCGCCGTCCCCGCCGCCATCGCCGTGGTGGATGGAGAGGTGTGCATCGGCCTGGAGGAGCCGGCCATGCGCCGGCTCGCCGAGGGCAAGGAGCGCCTGCTCAAGCTGGGCTCGAGAGACCTCGCCATCGCCGTGGCCACCCGCGCCTCCGGTGGCACCACCGTGAGCGCCACCTGCGAGCTGGCCGCCGCGGCCGGCATCCACGTCTTCGCCACCGGCGGCATCGGCGGAGTCCACCGCGGTGCCGCCGAGCACTGGGACATCTCCCAGGACATCGCCGCGCTCGCCCGCTACCCCGTCGCCGTGGTGTGCGCGGGCGCCAAGTCCGTGCTGGACCTGCCCAAGACGATGGAGCTGCTGGAGACGGCCGGGGTGCCCGTCATCGGAGTGGGCACCGACGAGCTGCCGTCCTTCTACAGCCGTGGCTCCGGAATCAAGCTGGAGCACCGCGTGGACGACGTGGACACGGCCGCGCGCATCGCCCGCGCCCGCTTCGAGGCGCTCGGGCAGGGCGGGGTGCTCTACACCGTGCCCCCGCCCGAGGAGACGTCGCTGCCGCGCAACGAGGTGGAGCTGCACATCGCCTCCACGCTCGCGGACGCGGAGCGGCAGGGCGTGCGTGGCAAGGCCGTGACGCCGTTCCTCCTGTCGGAGATGGCGAAGCGCACCGGTGGCAAGACGCTCAAGGCCAACCTGGCGCTGCTCATCAACAACGCCCGCTTCGCCGGGCAGCTGGCCGTGGCCTACGCCCGGGGCGCCTGAAGACGGTACGACGGGGCGGAGCCGATGCGCTCCGCCCCGGGCACGACGCTACTTCTGGAACCAGCGCATCAGGTCTTCCAGCTCGCGACGGTCCACGTCGTCGAAGGTGCCCTTGTGCTCGGAGTCGATGTCGAGCACGGCGATGAGCTCGCGCTTCCGGTTGAACACCGGGACGACGATTTCCGACGCCGAGCGCCCGTCGCAGGTGATGTGGCCAGGAAAGGCGTGCACGTCGGCCACCACCTGCGTCTCGCCGGTGGCGGCGGCCACGCCGCAGACACCCTTGCCGAAGTGGATCTCCAGGCACCCGAGCGTGCCCTGGTAGGGCCCCACGCGCAGCAGCTTGCCCGGCGTCACCACCCGGTAGAAGCCCGTCCACAGGTGCCCGAAGGCGTGGTGCAGCAGGCAGCTCATGGACGCCATGCCCGCGATGTCGTCGTCGATGCCCTCGAGCACCGCGAGCACATGCTGCTTCAACTCAGCGTAGGCCTCCGCTTTCGGCTGGCCGCGCAGATCCAGGGTGACTTCCGCCATGATGTGGACCTCGGACAGGGAACCTTCGTCGGAGCGTCAGGCCCCGGCGATGTCGTCGTCCCTCAATATCCCGAATCATTCTCCATCACACGGGAGGCGTCATGGAACACCTCATCCTGGACTCGAATACCTGGCTGCTCGTCCTCACCGGAGCGGGCGTCTCTGCTGAGAGTGGAGTCCCCACCTTTCGCGGAATGGACGGACTCTGGGAGAACCATCCCATTGAGGATGTGGCCTCGCCGCAGGGCTTCGTGAAGGACCCCACGCTGGTGTGGCGCTTCTACTCGCAGCGCCGGGCGGGGGCCGCCGCCGTGCACCCCAACCCGGGCCATGACGCGCTCGTGGCGTGGGAGCGCCACCTCGGCGACCGCTTCCTCCTGGCCACCCAGAACGTGGACGGCCTGCACCGCCGGGCGGGCAGCCAGCGCGTGGTGGAGATGCACGGCAACCTCTTCAAGACGCGATGCAGCAAGTGCAAGCGTCCCCCGTTCGACGACACCACCGTGTACCCGAATGGCACCGTGCCCACGTGTGATGCGTGTGGGGGGCGGCTGCGGCCCCACATCGTCTGGTTCGGCGAGTACCTGGACCCGGATGACATGTCGCGCATCGAGGACTTCGCGCTGCGCGGCTCCACGTCTGGCGGACGGTTCGTCTTCCTCGCCGCGGGCACCTCCGGCGTCGTGTACCCGGCCGCCGGCATCGTGGACCGTGTCCGCGAGGCCGGCGGGGAGACGTGGCTCGTCAACCTGGATCCGGCGGAGAACTCCACCCGCTTCGAGTACAGCGTCACCGGCAAGAGTGGCGAGGTGCTCCCGAAGCTGGCGAAGCTGGCGTGAGGCGGGCTACTGCGCCTCGCCCAGCAGGAAGCTGAAGTCGGCGGACGAGCCTCCGTCCGCCGTCGTCGCGAACTTGTGGCAGCCGAGGCAGCTCGCCGTCGGCTGGATGAAGGTCTCCATCGTCACGTTGGCCAGGGGCGTGGGCGTGCCCTGGGGCGCGCCGCCCGTGGCCCACTGGGTGCTGATGAGCTGGTAGTTCGCCCAGACGGAGCCCTTGAGCAGTCCGCGGTAGTAGTCATTGAGGCCGGGGGACAGCTCGTCCGCCTGGATGGGCGTGGTGCGGACCACCTGCACGGGCGCGTTGAGCGGGCCGCCATCCGGCGCCAGCTCCGTGTACGGCTTCTGCGCCGTCTGCGTGTTGTCCTGGCAGTTGGGGCAGTGCGGGTTGAAGAAGGACGACGTGGTGTTGTCCACGTGCTCGAAGGTGGACCAGAACCAGGTCGTCTGCGTCTCCGTCTTGTGGATGATGTGCAGGCCCACCAGGCCCACGGTGACGGGGTTGGCGCCGGGGCTCGAGTCACCCGCCTCATCGTTGAAGACCCACGCCTTGCGCATGTAGAAGCGCTTGCCGGAGACCTCCGACGGGCTCAGCACCTTCCACGACGCCTTGATTTCCATGGCGCCCACCGGGCCGCAGGGCTTGCCGTTACAGGGGCCGGGATTCTGGTTGGGCCCCGTCGGGAAGCTGACCGTCACGCCGTTCTGCCCGGCCGCGTTCCACAGGTTGTTGGCGATGAGGTAGTTGTACTCGTCCAGGTTGACGCGCTTCTCGTAGCGGACGAAGCGCCCGTTCTGGTCCGTCAGCGGGCCGCCCACGGCCTGGCCGATGCCTCCGAATCGCTCCGCGACGAGGTCCGACGCCTTGGAGTCGCTCACCAGCACCTTGTCCACGCGGCCCGCTGCCACCTGGAGGCGCTCGGCGGGCGTCGCCGCCCTCAGCCGCAGCAATTGCTTCTCGACGGCGGCCGGCGTGGCGAAGGTGCACCACTTGCCGGGAGCCCCCGCGTCCGGCGCCACGAAGATGTCCGAATCCTGGGGGTACGTCTCCCAGACCACCGGGCCCTGGCCGCTCAGGATGCTGTTCTGCGTGTCCGGCAGGCATGAGCTCGTGTCCGCCGGCCAGTTCATCGCGATGAAGGTGTTCCAGGAGTAGACGTCCACGTCGCTCTGGAACTCTCCGTGGCGCGAGCACGCATCCACGGGAGGACTGGAGAGCGCGGCGGTGATGGACGTGGCGCACGTGGAGCCCGGGCACGTCGGGTCCGGGTCGCACGCGGGGGGGAGTGCCTGCGCTCCCACCTGCGTCCCTCCAGGTGGCTTCGGGCCGGTGGAGGACGCGGTGGTACAGGCGACGACGGCGGCACTGGCCAGCGCGCAGGCCAGCAGCAGGCGGCGCACGAGGGGCGGAAGGACGTTCATCGGGAGACCTCGGGAGCAGGGGGACGCATGACGACGGCCCATACTCCCAGTGCAAGGCCCGGGCCTCCTTCTCCGAAGGGCCGGCTACCCCTGCGCCCGCAGCGCACGCGCGAGCCCCATGAGGGACGCCGGGGCCGCACGCGTCGCGACGGGACGCGGCCGCGTCGGCCCGTGACGCGGCGGTGGGCCCTCGCTGGCGACGGAGGCGCTACTCGAAGACGGAGATGTCCTGCCCGCCGCCCTGCTTCGGGGGCTTCGTCGTCGCGCGAGGCGGAGGCGCGGCGCGCACCGGCTCCAGCGTCACGTCGACGGCCTGGCTGTCTCCGGCGATGCGGCGGAAGTTGAGCGTCCGCTCCTCGCTCTTGTGTCCGGATAGCCGGAAGCTGAGCGCGTACACCTTGTCGCGGGGCAGCTCGAGCTTGATGGGCGTGGTGCCCAGCATCTCCTCGCCCTCGTAGATGGAGGCGCCGGACGGCGTCGAGCTGAACGACACGAGGATGTTCTGCGACGCCGTGCTCGGCTGGCTCCCGGAGTTGTCAGCGGCCACCGGCGTGGGCTTGGGGGTGGGGGCCTCGCGTGGAAGCTCCGTTCCCGGCTGCGTCCCGCCACCCTGCGTCCCCAGCACCACCGCGGCACCGATGCCGAGCAGCAGCAGCGGCACCGCCACCAGCGCCGCCTTCTTGCCGGTGGACATGCCTTCCGGCGCGGGAGGCGGGGGCGGAGGCGCCGGGGCGGGGCGGGGTGCGGCCGGACGCGCGCGGCTCGGGGACGAGCCACTGCCCGGCATCCCCTTGCTCTTCTCGACGACGACGTTGGACGGCGTGGAGCCCCGGCCCATGGCGGGAGCCCCCCCCACGCGGGACGAGCGCACGCCGCTGCCGCTCCCACCGGGACGGCCGGCGCGGCTTCCGGAGCCCGCCCTGCTGCCACTGCCGCGCTCGGGGTGGCTCGAGCTGACGCCGCCGCTGGGCATCGCGTCGAGCTCCTCGGGCGACAGGTCCGCGACGGTGTCCAGCATCGCGTCGATGAACTCCTGCGCGTTCTGGTAGCGGTCCTCCTTCTCCGGAGAGAGCGCCTTCTTGAAGAACGCATCCAGCGCGGCCGGCACCGGCGCGCCCTGGCGCTTGCTGTTCACCGCCGGCACCGGCTGCGTCAGGGACGCGGTGAGCGCCTTGCGCACGGTGTTGGCGCCGTACGGCGAGCTGCCCGTGAGGCAGAAGTAGAGGACGCCCGCCATGGAGTACAGGTCCGAGCGCTGGTCCACGGCCTCGCCGCCGGCCTGCTCGGGCGGCATGTACTGCGGCGTGCCCAGCACCTGCCCGGTGGAGGTGAGCTGCTCCTCCTCCTCGGCCTCCATCGCCTTCACCAGGCCGAAGTCCAGCACCTTGACGAAGTCCCGGCCGCTGAGCTGCTGCACCATGATGTTGTGCGGCTTGAGGTCCCGGTGCACGCAGCCCTCGGCGTGCGCGTGCGCGAGCCCCTGGCAGGCCTGCTCGATGAGGCTCACCGCGCGGCGCAGGGACATGGGGCCCTCACGCTTGACCATCTCCTTGAGGCTCTCGCCCTGCAGGAGCTCCATCACGAAGTAGCAGGTGCCGTCCTGCGCGCGGCCGAAGTCGAAGATGGTGATGACGTTGGGGTGGCGCAGCCGGCTGGCAATCTCGGCCTCGCGGCGGAAGCGCTCGAAGAACTGGGGCGCCGCGGCCAGCGACGGGTTCAGCGTCTTCACCGCCACCGCGCGCTGCACGGACGTCTGCGTGGCGCGGAACACCATGCCCATGCCGCCCTGGCCCAGCACGCTCTCAATCTTGTAGCGACCGTCGAGCACCTGGCCGAGGAGCTGGAGGCTCTGGCCTGAGCAGAGGTGGTCGACGCCGTCGGTGCTTCCGCAATGGGGGCAGGGGGCAGCCATGTGGGCCGGAGTATAGGCAGGCCCTGGCCGGGCGCGGAACGGGGCTGGAAGGCCCCGGAGCGGGCGGGCAGGCATATCTGACGTTCCCGAGGCGCCCCAGGGCTGTTACATCCCCGCCCGCCATGAGCCTCGTCATCGCCCAGGACCTCTGCCTCTCCTATGGAAAGAAGGTCCTCTTCGACAACGACAACTTCACTCTCGGACCCAGGGACCGTGTAGGTCTGGTGGGCGCCAATGGGACGGGCAAGAGCTCGTTGATGAAGATCCTGGCCGGGGTGAGTCAGCCCGACTCCGGGACGGTGCAGTACGCCCGGAAGGCCCGGGCGGGCTACCTGCCCCAGGAAATCGCCGGCTTGCCCGAGGGGACGGTGGTGGAGGCGGTGCTGAGCACCGTGCCCGGCCGCGACACCATGGAGGCCCGGCTGCGGGAGACCGAGGCGGCGCTTGCCGAGGCCACCGACGAGGACGACCAGCTGGAGCTGTCCCAGTCCCTGGCGGACCTGCACGCGGAGCTGGACGACTTCGAGAACCGCTACGGCAAGCACCACGCCGAGCGCATCCTCAAGGGCCTGGGCTTCCGGGACGCGGACCTGCTCAAGCCCACCTCGGCGCTGTCCGGCGGCTGGCGCATGCGCGCGGCGCTGGCCGGGCTGCTCCTCCAGGACCCGGACCTGCTCCTGCTGGACGAGCCCACCAACCACCTGGACGTGCCCACGCTCACGTGGTTCGACGACTTCATGCGCCGCTCCAACAAGGCGCTGGTCCTCATCTCCCACGACAAGGACTTCCTCAACCGGCAGATCAACCGGGTGGTGTCCCTGGAGCTGGAGGGCGTGCGCGAGTACGCCGGCAACTACGACGACTACAAGCGCCTGCGCGCGGAGGAGAAGGAGCTGCTCAGGGCCCGCGCTGAGAAGGTCGAGGCCCGCCGCGCGGAGCTGCAGGGCTTCATCGACCGGTTCGGCGCCAAGGCCACCAAGGCGCGGCAGGCGCAGAGCCGCGCGAAGATGCTGGAGAAGATGGAGAAGGTGCAGGTCCTCGAGGAGCGGACCACCATGCACTTCCGCTTCCCGGAGGTGGAGCGGAGCGGGCGTGACGTGGTGACGCTGGAGGACATCACCAAGCGGTACGGCGCGCAGACGGTGTACGACGGCCTCTCCGCGCGACTGGAGCGCGGGCAGCGCATCGCCGTGGTGGGCGCCAACGGCGCGGGCAAGACGACGCTGCTGAAGATGGTCGCGGGCGAGCTGGTGCCGGACACGGGCAAGGTGACGCTCGGGCACAACGTGGTGGTGGGCTATTACGCGCAGCACCACGCGGACAAGCTGGACCGGCAGAACACCATCATCGAAGAGGTGCGGCCGCTCGCGGCGGACAAGCCGGAGAGCTACGTGCGCGGCGTGCTGGGCGCCTTCCTCTTCAGCGGCGACGACGTGACGAAGCCCATCGGCGTGCTCAGCGGCGGTGAGCGCGCGCGCGTGGCGCTGGCCAAGCTGCTGCTGGTGCCCTCCAACTTCCTGTTGATGGACGAGCCCACCAACCACCTGGACCTGGACTCGTCCGAGATGCTGATTGAGGCGCTGAAGAGCTACACGGGCACGCTGCTCTTCGTCAGCCACAACCGCAGCTTCATCAACAACCTGTGCACGCACGTGTGGGAAGTGGCGGGCGGGAAGCTGACGCCGCACCCGGGCAACCTGGACGACTACCTGTACCACCAGCAGCAGCTCCGTCAGGCGGCGGATGCCGCGGCGGCAGCGGCGGGCCTGGCCCGGGGCGACAAGCCGTCCTCGGGGCCGGTGACGGAGAAGGACCGCAAGCGGATGGAGGCCGAGGCGCGCCAGCGCCGCAGCGTGGTGGAAGGCCCCCTCAAGAAGGAGATCGCGAAGCTGGAGGAGCGCATCGCCGCGATTGAAGCCGAGCAGAAGGCGCGTGAGGCGCAGCTCGCGGACCCCGCCCTCTACAACGACTTCGCGCGCGCCAAGCCGCTGATGGACACGCACCGCGCCGGCAAGGAGGAGCTGGAGAGCCTCTATTCCCGGTGGGAAGCGGCGCAGGAGAAGCTGGCGGAGGCGTCCGCGTCGCTCGGCTGACGGAGGCCAGATGGGGGTGTGGTATCTTTTCCACGCCGGTGAACTGGTTATCCCGCCCGTCCCCCTGAACGACTCCCGGCACTTCGCGCCATGTCACAGCCTGTCCTGTCGCCGCCGCGCTCCCCTCCCTGTCCGAATCGGCTCTCGTTGCTCTGGGCGTTTCTCGCCGAGAAGGGGAACAGGGAACGGTTCGCCTGGCGTGTCGCCCAGCAGTATGGGGACATCGTCTGGCTGAATCTTCCGAAGGAGAGCCTGTACCTCGTCAGCAACCCCGCCTACATCAAGCACTTCCTCGTCGCTCAGGGGGAGGACAACTATCACAAGCAGGGCTTCAGGCCCGGCATCGTGGCGGGCGAGGCCCTGTCGTCGACGAGCAACGGCGCCTTCTGGAAACGGCACCGCCGGATGGTCCAACCGGCCTTCCAGCGGGCCCGGCTGCTCTCCAGCGTGCCCCTCATCGCGGACGCGGTGCGGCGGGTGCTGGACCGCCACTGGGAGCCCCTCCTGCGCAGCGGCGAGCCCATTCTCATGCTGCGGGAGATGTCGCGGCTCGTCCTCTCGGTCATGTCGCAGCTCATCTGCTCCGAGGACCCGAGCGACGAGGTCTCCGAGCTGGTGTGGCGCTACCTCGTGCCCGCCATCTACCCGCGCCCGCCGCATCGCCTGCTGATGAAGCGGAAGTATCCCGACCTGCTGGCGACGGCCCACAAGCTGGACGCCTTCGCCTGGAAGACGGTCCGTGAGCGGATGGCGCAGCCGGAGCAGCCGGACGACATGCTCGGCCTGCTCATCAACGCGCGCGACGAGAAGGACGAGCGGATGACGGAGCGGGAGGTGCGTGACGAGTTCATGGACCTCTTCTACGGCGGGCACGTCTCCACGGGGCTGGCCCTCTGCTGGATGTGGTACCGCCTGGACGCCCATCCCGAGGTGTTCACGCGCATGGCGGAGTCGGTCGAGCAGGCCCTGGGCGGGCGTGCTCCCACGGCAGCGGACGTGCCGTCCCTCGAATACGTGAATCAGGTCTTCAACGAGACCCTGCGGCACCATCCGCCCGCGCCCGGCGTGAGCCGGCTCGCCGTCAAGGCCGACACGATTGGCGACTTCGCTGTCCCGGAAGGGACGCTCGTCTGCATGAGCAACTACGTCATGCACCACAAGCCGGAGTTCTGGCGGAACCCGGAGGCCTTCGACCCCGAGCACTTCTCCGCGGAGCAGGTGCAGGCACGGCCCCGGTTCGTCTTCATGCCCTTTGGCGGCGGGCAGCGCGTGTGCATCGGGGCCATGCTCGCCTCGCTCATCGCCCAGGTCTCCACGGCGTTGATGCTCCAGCGCTACCGGCTGGAGCTCGTCCCGGGGACGAAGGTCGTTCCCAAGACGGGCGGCGCGCACTTCCCGCACAACCTGTGGATGAAGGTGCTGCCGGCGAAGCAGCCGGCGCTGCCCGAAGCCAGGGTGGCCTGAGCTCGGCGCACCCCGGTCGTGTTGCCGCCCCCGCCTACGCCGCGGGGGCCTCGTCATCCTCCTCGTCCTGGCGGGCCTTCGCGAGCAGCATCGCCAGCTGCTCCGCCAGCACCTGGACGTGGGGCGCGCGCAGCACGCTGTAGTGGTTGCCGGGCACCTCGCACAGCACCAGCCCTTCGCTGCTCAGGGCTCCCCAGCCGCGGTCGGGTGTCTCCGCCGGAGCCTCGCTGGCGCGCAGCATGGCGATGCGGCCGGCGAGCGGCGCGGGTGCGTAGTGCTTCATCGCGCGCAGGTTGCTGGCGAAGACGTCGAACAGGTTGCGCACCTGGGGCAGCCCCACCTCCGGGACGAGCAGGCCCGCCTGGCGGCCTTCTTCCAGCAGGTTTGCGAGCACCGCGTCGGGGCCCTGCTCCAGCACCGCCGCATCCGGCCGCCACGCCTCGCGCGCGGCGAGCTGGCCCTGGTCCCTGGCGAACTGCGCCACCACCTGACGCGGGTCGTCCACGTCGAGGCTCACCCGGTCCGCGGTGGCGGGGCTGGGGTCGATGAGTGCCAGCAGCTCCACGGCCTCGCCGCGGGCCTGGAGCTGGCGAGCCATCTCGAAGGCCACCAGCGCGCCCATGGACCAGCCGCCGAGCAGGTAGGGCCCGTGGGGTTGGACGGTGCGGAGGGCCTCGAGGTAGAGCGCCGCCATCTCCTCCACGGCGCCCAGCGGCGGCTGCTGCCCGGCCAGGCCCTGGGACTGGAGCCCGTAGAAGGGCTGGTCCGGTCCGAGCTGCCGCGCGAGCTCCGCGTAGCCCAGCACGTTGCCACCCACGGGGTGGACGCAGAAGAAGGGCCGGCGGGTGCCGCCACGCTGGATGGGGACCAGCGGCGAGGAGGGCGCCGGCACCTGCCGCCGCAGCAGCGTCGCGAGCTGCTCCACGGTGGGCGCCTGGAACAGTGCGGCCAGGGGAAGTTCGCGGCCGGTGCGCTCGCGGATGCGGGCCATGAGCTGCACGGCGAGCAGCGAGTGGCCACCCAGCTCGAAGAAGCTGCTCCTCACGCCGATGGGACGGATGCGCAGCAGCTCCTCCCAGAGGCCGGCCAGCTCCAGCTCGAGCGGGTCTCTCGGCGCCACGAAGCCTTCCGTGGACGCCAGCCCTCCTGCCTCCGGCGCGGGAAGCGCCTTGCGGTCGACCTTGCCGTTGGAAGTCAGGGGGAGGGTGTCGAGCGGCACGAGGACGCCGGGCACCATGTACTCGGGGAGGTGCTCCTTGAGGAAGGCGCGTAGCGCGGAGGCGTCAGCCGGGGCGGAAGAGGTAACGTAGGCCACGAGGCGCTGGTCGCCGGGCGAGTCCTCACGCACGAGGACGGCGGCCTCGCGCACGTCGGGGTGGCGAGCGAGGGTGGCTTCGATTTCGCCCAGCTCGATGCGGAAGCCGCGCAGCTTCACCTGGAAGTCGATGCGGCCGAGGTACTCCAGCGTGCCGTCCTCGAGCCACCGCACCTTGTCGCCGGTGCGGTACATGCGCGCGCCGGGGGCGGTGCTGAAGGGGTTCGCCAGGAACTTCTCGGCGGTGAGGTCGGGGCGCGCGAGGTAGCCGCGGGCGAGGCCTGCGCCAGAGAGGAACAGCTCACCGGGCACGCCCACGGGGACGGGCCGCAGGTGCGAGTCGAGCACGTAGGCCCGCACGTTGAGCAGGGGCCCGCCAATGGTGGGCCGGGAGGCGGGCGCCAGGGGGAAGGTGGTGGCGTCGACGGTGGCCTCGGTGGGGCCGTAGACGTTGAAGGTGCGGGTGCGCTCGGAGGCGGCGAGCACCTTCCAGGTGGCTTCGTCGAGCGCCTCACCGCCGGGCACCAGCAGCTCCGGCGCGTGGGCGCCGTCCAGCAGGCCTTCCTGCAACAGCAGGCGCAGCAGCGAAGGCGTGCAGTCCAGCGCCTGGAGGCGGTGGCGGGCCACCCAGCCGACAAGGGCCCGCGGGTCCTGGCGCAGGGCGTCCGGGACGATGAAGAGGCAGTGGCCGTCGAGGAGCTGGACGAGCTGCTGGACGGACGCGTCGAAGGCCAGGGGCGCGTTGAGGCTGACGCGGGCGCCGGCAGCCAGGCCCGCGTAGACGCTGGCGCGCAGCGCGCGGTGCAGGTTGAGCACCGAGCGGTGCTCAATCATCACGCCCTTGGGCAGACCGGTGGAGCCGGAGGTGTAGATGACGTAGGCGAGGGCCTCGGGGGAGGTGGCCAGCGCGGGGTTGTGTGAGGGCAGCGAGGCCAGCAGCGGGGCCTGCGAGTCCAGGCACAGCAGGAGGGTGTCGTCAGGGCGCCAGGAGGCGTCGAGGTGCTGCTGGGAGAGCAGCACGGGCGAAGCGCAGTCCTTCATGGCGAAGGCGCGGCGAGCGGCGGGCCAGGAGGGGTCCAGGGGGACGTAGGCGCCGCCGGCCTTCATGACGCCGAGCAGGGCCACCAGCATGTCGACGGAGCGCTCGAAGCAGAGGGCGACCCGGACATTGGGGCCCACGCCGAGCGAGCGCAGGTGGTGCGCGAGCTGGTTGGCGCGGGCGTTGAGCTGGGCGAAGGAGAGGACGGTGTCCTCGAAGCGCACGGAGGGCGCGTCGGGGGTGAGGGCGGCCTGCTGCTCGAAGGCGTGGTGGAAGCTGGACTCGACAGGCGCTTCGGACGCCGTGTCGTTCCAGGCGTGCAGCACCTGCTGACGCTCGGCGGAGGAGAGCAGCGACAGCTCGGCCAGAGGCGAGTCCGGGCGGGCGGCCACGGCCTCCAGCAGCTCACCCAGGTGGCGCACCATGCGGGAGGCGGTGGCGTGGGTGAAGAGGTCGGTGCTGAACTGGAGGCTGCCGCCGAAGCCTTCCGGCGACTCAGCCAGGTTGAGGGTTAGCTCGAACTTGGCCGCGGCGGTGTCCTCGGTCTCCAGCGGGCGCAGCGACAGGCCGGGCAGGGCGATGCTCTGCACGGGGGTGTTCTGGAGCGAGAAGAGCGCCTGGAACAGAGGTGAGCGACTCATGTCGCGCACCGGCTGCAGCTCCTCGACGAGCTTCTCGAACGGCACATCCTGGTGCTCGTAGGCACCCAGGGTGGTCTGCCGCACCTGCGCGAGGAGCTGGAGGAAGGAGGCGTGCGGGCGGATGCGAGCGCGCAGAACGAGCGTATTGACGAAGAAGCCGATGAGGCTCTCCAGCTCGGAGAAGCGGCGACCCGCGATGGGGGTGCCGACGACGACGTCGTCCTGGCCGGAGTAGCGCGACAGCAGCAATTGGAAGGAGGTCAGCAGCAGCATGAAGGGCGTGGCGCCTTCGCGCTGGGCCAGGGCCTTGAGGGACTCGCTCAGCTCGCGCGACAGGCGCACGGGCACCGAAGCGCCGCGAGGCGACAGGACGGGCGGACGCGGGAAGTCGGTGGGCAGCTCCAGGTGCGCGGGCGCGCCAGACAGGTGCTGCTTCCACCAGCCCACTTCCCGGGCGAGTCCTTCGCCTCGCAGCCAGGAGCGCTGCCAGAGGGCGTAGTCGGCGTACTGCACGGGCAACTCGGGCAGCGGTGAAGACCGGTCGGCGAGGAAGGCCTCGTAGAGCGCGGCCAGCTCGCGCACCAGCACGCCCATGGACCAGCCGTCGGAGACGACGTGGTGCATGTTGAGCAGCAGCGCGTGCCGAGCTTCAGCCAGGCGGAGGAGTGAAGCGCGCAGCAGCGGGCCGGTGGACAGGTTGAAGGGGCTCAGCGCGTCCGCCTCTGCCAGGCGACGTGCCTCGGCCTCGCGGTCCTCGCGCGAGGACAGGTCCACCACGGCCAGGCGGAAGGCCGCGGGCGGGGCGATGAGCTGGATGGGCGTGCCGTCCACTTCGCCGAATGTGGTGCGCAGGACCTCGTGGCGGCGCACCAGCTCGGTGAAGGCGCGCTCCAGGGCGGCCACGTCCAGCACGCCGTCCAGCCGCAGGGCGGTGGGCATGTTGTACTGGACGCCGCCGGGCTGGAGCTGGTCCAGGAACCACAGGCGTTGCTGCGCGAAGGACAGCGGCGGGGACGCATCCCTCCTCGACGCGGGCACCAGGGGAGGCAGTGAGGAGCCCGGGGCGGCGTGCTCGATGCGCGCGGCGAGCCCTTCCAGGGTGGAGGCCTCGAAGAGGGCGCGCAGGGGCAGCTCGACGTTGAACGCCGAGCGGATGCGGGCGACGAGCTGGGTGGCGAGCAGGGAGTGGCCGCCCAGCTCGAAGAAGTGGTCGTTGAGGCCCACGCGCTCGACGCGGAGCACCTCGGCCCAGAGCGCGGCCAGTTGCTCTTCGGTGGGCGTCCGTGGCGCCACGTAGGCGCGGGCCAGCAGCGACGCGTCCGGCACGGGCAGCGCCTTCCGGTCCACCTTGCCGTTGGGCGTCAGGGGGAAGGTCTCCATCGCCATGAAGGCCGACGGCACCATGAACTCGGGCAGCCGCTCCTTGAGGAAGGCGCGCAGCGTGGCGACTTCGGGCGGCTGGGCTTGGGACGTGAACCAGGCCACGAGGCGCTTGTCCCCGGGCGAGTCCTCGCGCACCAGCACCAGCGCCTGCTGCACCGCGGGGTGCTGGGTCAGCGCTGCCTCGATTTCGCCCAGCTCGATGCGGAAGCCGCGCAGCTTCACCTGGAAGTCGGTGCGGCCCAGGAACTCCAGCGTGCCGTCGGCGCGCCAGCGCACCAGGTCGCCGGTGCGGTACAGGCGGTCACCTGGGGTGGCGGAGAAGGGATTGGGGACGAAGCGCTCCGCCGTCAGCTCCGGACGGCCCAGGTAGCCGCGGGCCAGGCCCGCGCCGCCGATGAACAGCTCGCCGGGCACGCCCACGGGGACGGGCTGCCCCGCTGCATCCATCACGTAGAGCGTGGTGCCCGACAGGGCGCGGCCGATGGGCGGCCGCTGTCCATCCGGCGCGCACTCCTGGAGGGTGGCGACGACGGTGGCCTCGGTGGGGCCGTACGCGTTGAAGAAGCGGCGACCCGGGGACCAGCGCGCGACGACCTCGGCCGAGCAGGCCTCGCCGCCGGTGAGGACGGTGCGCAGGGCCTCCAGCCCCTCGGTGGGAAGCTGCGCCAGCACGGAGGGCGGCAGCAGCGCCGAGTCGATGGCGTGGCGTTGGAGCAGGCCCACCAGGGAGGGGCCGGGCAGCAGCTCCTCGCGCGGGGCGAGGCACAAGGTCGCTCCCGACAGCAGGGTGGTGGCCACCTCGTACACGGCGGCATCGAAGCTGAAGGAGGCGAACTGCAACATGCGCTGGCCGGGCTGGAGGCCGGTGGCCGACGCCATGTGCCGCACGAGCGCGGGCACTCCGCGGTGGGCGACCATGACGCCCTTGGGCGTGCCGGTGGAGCCGGAGGTGTAGATGACGTACGCGAGGTTGTCGGGTGACGTCAGCGAGGCCGGAGCCGTGGTGGGCCACCGTGCGAGGCCGGTGCTCTCCGAGTCGAGCGCGAGCACGCGCCCGTCGTACGCGGGCAGCTCCGCGCGCACGTGGTCCTGCGTGAGCAGCACCGGAGCGCCGCAGTCCTGGAGCATGAAGGCCAGGCGCTGGAGCGGGTAGGCAGGATCCAGCGGGACGTAGGCGCCGCCGGCCTTGAGCACGCCGAGCTGGCCCACGATGAGGTCGAAGGAGCGCTCCATGCACAGGGCGACGGGCACATCCGGACCCACTCCCAGGTCGCGCAGGGCGTGGGCGAGCTGGTTGGAGCGCTCGTCGAGCTCACGGTAGGTGAGCTGCTCGCGACCGAGGATGAGCGCCGGGGCGTCGGGGGGCCGCCGCGCCTGGGCGGTGAACAGCTCGTGAATGCACGCCGTCTCGGTGACGGCGGCGGCCGGGTCGTTCCACTCGACGAGGAGGGTGTGACGCTCGCTCGGGGTGAGGAGGGGAAGCTCGGCGAGGCGGGTGTCGGGTGAGGCAACGACGGCCTCGAGCAGCGCCTGGAGGTGCGTGGCGAGGCGCTGGACGGTCTCCTCGCGGAACAGGTCGGCGGCGTAGTTGATGGAGCCGAGCAGGCCGTCGGGCGAGGAGGAGAAGGAGAAGGTGAGGTCGAACTTGGCGGTGTGTCCGTCCACCTCGACGGGGTGGATGGAGAGAGCGCTCTGGGAAGCCGACGAGGAGTCCGTCGGCGCGGGAGCGTTCTGGAGGATGAGCATCGCCTGGAAGAGAGGCGAGCGGCTCAAGTCACGCTGGACGTGGAGTTGCTCGACGAGCTTCTCGAAGGGGACGTCCTGGTGAGCGTAGGCGCCCAGAGTCGACTCACGAGCGCGAGTGAGCAGCTGGCGGAAGGAGGGCGAGTCGTCGAGGCGAGCGCGAAGTGCGAGGGTGTTGACGAAGAAGCCGATGAGGCCTTCGAGCTCGGAGAAGCGGCGGCCAGCGATGGGAGAGCCGACGACGACGTCGTCCTGGCCGGAGTAGCGGGAGAGCAGGGCCTGGGTGGAGGCGAGCAGGGCCATGAAGAGGGTGGCGCCCTCTTTCTGGCTGAGAGCTTCCAGTGCGCGGCCGAGCTGGGGCGAGAGGCGGAAGCTGACCAGACCGCCACGGAAGGACTGGACGGGCGGGCGGGGGAAGTCGGTGGGCAGCTCCAGCGCATGAGGCGCGCCGGAGAGCTGCTGCTTCCACCAG
>NZ_JAAIXZ010000038.1 GCF_010894435.1 Pyxidicoccus trucidator
GCGCGACGTAGGACTCCGCCAGTGAGGCCCTCGTCACGTCGGGCGCGGGCAGCGCCTTGCGGTCCACCTTGGAGTTGGCCGTGAGAGGCAGGGCGTCCAGCCGCACGACGGCGGACGGCACCATGTACTCGGGCAGGCGCTCCTTGATGAAGGCGCGCAGCCCGGCCACGTCGAGCGTCTCGGAAGCGGCGACGTAGGCGACCAGGCGCTTGTCGCCGGGGACGTCCTCGCGCACCACGGCCACGGCTTCGCGCACGGACGGGTGCTGGGCGAGGGCGGACTCCACTTCGCCCAGCTCGATGCGGAAGCCGCGCAGCTTCACCTGGGCATCGGCACGGCCGATGAAGTCCACCGTCCCATCCCCGCGCCAGCGGACCAGGTCTCCGGTGCGGTAGAGGCGGGCCCCGGGAACGCCGGAGAAGGCGTCGGGCACGAAGCGCTCGGCGGTGAGGGCGGGCTGCTCCAGGTAGCCGCGCGCCAGTCCGGCGCCGCCGATGAAGAGCTCGCCCGTCACGCCCACGGGCACGGGCTGGCCGGAAGCATCCAGCACGTACACGCGGGTGTTGCCGATGGGGCCGCCGATGGACACCGCGCTGCCCACCTGCGCGGCCTGAGTCAGCCGGAAGCAGTTGGCGAAGACGGTGGCCTCGGTGGGCCCATAGACGTTGATGACAGGCACGCCGAGGGCTTCCAGCACGCGGCGCGCGTGGGGGGCGCTCATCACATCGCCACCGGTGAGCACCTGCCTCAGCGTGCGCAGGGCTTCCAGTTGCCCGTCCACCATCTGGGTGAAGAGGCCCGAGGTGAGCAGCAGGGTGGTGACGCCGGTTTTCTGGAGGACGTGTCCCAGCTCTTGGAGCGAAGGCACCTGCGGTGGCATCACCACCAGGCGCGAGCCATGAAGCAGCGCGCCCCAGACCTCGAAGGTGGAGGCATCGAAGGAGATGGGAGCGTTGAGCAGGAAGGTCTCTTCCGGCCCGAAGTGGGCGTAGTCGACGCCGAAGAGGGTGCGCAGCACGCCCTGGTGCGGGATGCCCACGCCCTTGGGCCGGCCCGTGGAGCCGGAGGTGAAGACGATGTACGCGAGGCTCTCGGGCAGCGCCGCAGTCGAGGGCGCGGTGGTGGGGAGTGAGTCGAGCGCGGCCTCCTCCAGCAGCACCGTGGACAGGCCCTGGGTGGGCAGTCGTGACAGGAGCGCGCGAGTGGTGACGAGCACGCCGGGACGAGCGTCCTCCACCATTCCGGCGAGGCGCTCCCGAGGGTAGCTCGGGTCGAGCGGCACGTAGGCCCCACCGGCCTTGAGGATGGCCACCAGGGAGATGAGCAGCTCCGGCGAGCGCTCCAGGGCAATGGCCACGCGCGAGTCGGTGGACACGCCCAGGGTGCGCAGGTGGTGCGCGAGTTGATTGGCGCGCGCGTCGAGCTGACGGTAGGTGAGACGCGGGCCTCCGAGCTCACTGGCGAACTCGACGGCGACCTTGTCCGGGTAGCGAGCCACCATCTGCTCGAAGACCTCGGGCAGGGTGGAGGCGCGCGGGTACTCGGTGGCGGTGGCGTTCCAGTCCACGAGCAGCCGCTGGCGCTCGGCGGGCGTCAGCATGGACACGGACGACAGCGCCGCATCGGGCTGGGAGACCACGGCCACTACCAGCGAACGGAAGTGCTCCGCCATGCGCTCGACCGTCTCTGCCTCGAACAGGTCGATGTTGTAGCCCAGCGCACCCTGATAGCCGTCCGGCGAGTCCTCCAGGCCCAGATGCAGCTCGAACTTGGCGGCGGAGGTCTGCGCGTCCACCTGCCGCGGAGCCGCCCGTGGAGCTGACTCCGGGGCCGGTTGGGCCGCCGAGCTATCGGGGGTGTTCTGAAGGACGAAGAGGACCTGGAAGAGGGGGCTGCGTCCCAGGTCACGGGTGGGCTGGAGCTCCTCCACCAGGCGCTCGAAGGGGACGTCCTGGTGGGCGTAGGCGCCCAGAGCCGTCTCCTTCACCTGACGCAGCAGGGAGCGGAAGGAGTCGGGAGCCTCCACCCTGGCGCGCAGGACGAGCGTGTTGACGAAGAAGCCGATGAGGCCTTCCAGCTCGCCATGCTGACGGCCGGCGATGGAGGTACCGACGGAGATGTCGCGCTGGCCGGAGTAGCGCGCCAGCAGCACCTGGAAGGCGGCGAGCAGGGCCATGAAGGGCGTGGCGCCCTCCTGTTGGCACAGCGCATTGAGCTTCTCGGAGACGTCGCGCGACAGCCCGACGCGCGCCTGGGCTCCCCGGAAGGTCTGCACGGGCGGGCGCGGCTTGTCGATGGGCAGCTCCAGCGGGATGAGCCCCGTCAGATGCGTGCGCCACCAGTCCAGGTGCTCTTCCAGGACTGCGCCCTGCATCCAGTTGCGCTGCCAGACGGCGTAGTCGGCGTATTGGAATGGCAGCGGAGGCAGCGGCGAGGCTCTGCCCTGGCTGAAGGCTTCGTAGAGGGCCACCACCTCGCGCACGAGCACGCCCATGGACCAACCGTCGGAGACGATGTGGTGCATGTTGAGCAGCAGCACGTGCGAGTCGGGGCCCAGCTTCCACAGCGTGGCCCGCACCAGGGGCCCGGTGGCGAGGTGGAAGGGGCGCTGCGCCTCCTCACTCACCTGACGCTGGAGCGCCTCTTGCGCGGCTTCTGGCGAGAGGTTACTGAGATCCACCAACTGGAGTGGAAGCTCGGCGCGGGGCGCGATGACCTGGACGGGCTGGCCTTCGTGCTGGACGAAGGTGGTGCGCATCGCCTCGTGACGCTGCACCAGCGCTTCGAGACTGCGGCGCAGGGTCTCTGCATCTACCGACCCCGGCAGCCACTCCACGGCGGGCATGTTGTAGGCAGCATTGCCCGGGCTGAGCTGGTCGATGAACCACAGGCGCTGCTGCGAGAAGGACAGAGGCAGCGGGCCGGAGCGCGGCACGGGGACGATGGCCGGTGCCCGGCGCAGGGGAGCGGCGTCGCGAGCGGACGCGATGCGAGCGGCCAGGCCTTCGAGGGTGGGGGCCTCGAAGAGAGCGCGCAGGGGCAGCTCCACGTCGAGGGTGGAGCGAACGCGGGAGATGAGCTGGGTGGCGAGCAGGGAGTGGCCACCGAGAGCGAAGAAGTTGTCGGTGACGCTCACCTGGGGCAGTCGCAGCACGGAGCAGAACAGCTCGGCGAGGGACACTTCCAGCGGGGTGCGCGGGGCGATGAAGGCAGCCTCGCCGCGGAGGCTCTGGGCGTCCGGAGCGGGCAGCTGGCGGCGGGCCAGCTTGCCGCTGGGCGTCAGGGGCAGGGCCTCCAGCGTGACGAACGCGGAGGGCACCATGTACTCGGGCAGTCGCTGCAGGAGGAAGGCGCGCAGACGGGAGGTCTCTGCCGTTGGCGTGCTGCCTTCATCCTCGCCCGAGGGGGCGAGGGCCGGCACCACGTAGCCGACGAGGCGCTTGTCGCCGGGCACGTCCTCGCGCACGACGGCGGCGGCGTCACGCACGCCCGGGAAGGCGCGCAGGGCGGCTTCGACTTCGCCCAATTCCACGCGGAAGCCGCGCAGCTTCACCTGGCCGTCGAGGCGGCCGAGGAACTCCACCGTGCCGTCGGCCTTCCAACGCGCCGAGTCTCCGGTGCGGTACAGCCGCGCACCGGGCACGTCGCTGAAGGGGTGCGGGAGGAACTTCTCCGCCGTCAGCTCCGGGCGGCCGGAGTAGCCATGCGCCAGGTGGGTGCCGCCGATGAAGAGCTCCCCGGGCACGCCCACCGGGCAGGGCTGGCCGTGCGCGTCCAGCACGTAGAGCTGCGTGTGCGGTACGGGCGAGCCGATGGAGGGCAGATGGGGCCAGGAGGACGGAGCGCCTTGCAGGCGCAGGGCACTCACCACGTGCGTCTCGGAGGGGCCGTACTGGTTCTCCAGCACGCAGCCGGGAAGCTTCTCGAAGAAGGCGACCAGCGAGGGCGTCACCTGGAGTTGCTCTCCGGCCGTCACCACCTCGCGCAGGGACGTGGGCAGGGTGGCGCCATGGGCGGCGGCGTCAGCCAGGGCCTGGAGGGCAACGAACGGAAGGAACAGTCGTTCCACGCCGGTGCTCGCCATGAAGTCGAGCAGCGTGGGCATGTCCTGACGCAGGCCGCCGGTGGGCAGCACGAGGGTGCCGCCGGCCCACCAGGTGGAGAAGACTTCCTGGAAGGAGACGTCGAAGCTGAGGGCGGCGAACTGGAGGGTGGTGGCGTCGGGCTTGACGGACTGGCCCAGCTGCCAGGCCAGCAGGTGACTCAGGGCGCGGTGAGGAAGCGCGACACCCTTGGGGCGGCCGGTGCTGCCCGAGGTGTAGATGAGGTAGCAGGTGGCCTCGGGAGACACGTCCCGGGAGGGCGCGTGGGCCGGCTGACGGGCAATGGCGTCGGCCTCGGTGTCCACGGCCACACGCCGGGCGCGCATCTCCGAGGGCAGTACGGAGGCCAGGTGCGACTGGGTGAGGACCACGGGAGCGCCGGTGTCCTCCAGCATGAAGGCCAGGCGCTCAACGGGGTAGGACGGGTCCAGCGGGAGGTAGGAGGCACCGGCCTTGAGCGTGGCGAGCACGGCGACGGCCATGTCCAGGCTCTTGTCGAGGCACAGTCCCACGGTGCCACCGGCGGGCACGCCCAGCTGCACCAGGTGGTGCGCGAGCCGGTTGGCGCGCGCGTCCAGCTCCGCGTAGGTGAGCGAGTGCGTGCCATCCGTGACAGCCACGGCGTGCGGCGTGCGCGCGGCCTGGGCTTCCACGGGACGGTGCACCGCCACAGGTGAATGAGGCCCGCGCGCGGTGCTGTTCCACTCCACCAGCAGGCGGCGCTCCTCGTGCGCATCCAGCAGTGGCAGGCGCCAGAGGGGCTGGCCGGCATCGGCCACAGCCGACTCCAGCAGTCGCACCAGGTGCGCGGACATGCGGCGCACGGTCGCCTCATCGAAGAGGTCGGTGTTGTACTCGAGTACGCCGGACAGCTCGCCACCACCCTCGGCCATGAGGAGCGACAGGTCGAACTTGGCGGTCCCGCTGTTCACCTCCAGCGCGTGCGGCGTCAGGGCGTCACTGTCTGTCCCTTCGTCAGCCGCCTGCCCGCGGGCAGCGTTCTGCACGGTGAGCAGGACCTGGAACAGCGGCGAGCGGCTCAGGTCGCGCTCGGGCCGCAGCTCGTCGACCAGCTTCTCGAAGGGCACGTCCTGGTGGGCGTAGGCGTCGAGTGTCGTCTCGCGCACCTGCGCCAGCAGCTCGCGGAACGTCAGGCCGGACGTCAGCTTCGTTCGCAGGGGCAGCGTATTGGCGAAGAAGCCGACGATGTCTTCCAGCTCCGAGCGCTGGCGGTTCGCGATGGGCGCGCCCATCACGAGGTCGTCCTGGCCCGAGTAACGCGAGAGCAGGACACCGAAGGCGGACAGCATCGCCATGAACGGCGTGACGCCTTCACGCTGGCACAGCGCGAGGAAGGCCACGGCCTGTTCCGGGCTCAGCCGCACCGGGACGGTGGAGCCGCGGTCTGTCTGGACGGGCGGGCGAGGCCGGTCCGTGGGCAGCTCCAGCACCTGCGGCGCGCCTGCGAGCTGCTGCTTCCACCATGAGACTTGTCGCTCCAGGGCCGCGCCTTGCAGCCAGCCGCGCTGCCAGACGGCGTAGTCAGCGTACTGGAGCGCCAGTGGGGCCAGTGGCGACGGAAGCCCGCGCGAGAACGCCGCGTAGAGCGCGCCCACCTCGCGCATGAGGATGCCACTCGACCAGGCGTCCGACACGATGTGGTGCACGGTGACGAGCAGCACGTGACGCCGCTCCGACAGCCGCAGCAAGGTGGTGCGCACCAGGGGCACACGCGTCAGCTCGAAAGGCTTCTGCGCCTCCACGAAGGCGTGCCGCCGGGCTTCGGCCTCGCGCTCGGACTCGGGCAGGTGGCTCAAGTCCACCACCGTCAGCGGCAGTGGAACCTCGGGGTGCAGGTGCTGGACGGGCTCCCCGTCCTCCCGGGTATGGAAGGACGTACGCAGCGCCTCGTGGCGACGGACGAGCTCCTGGAGGCTGAGCTCCAGGGCCCGCGCATCCAGCGCCCCGTGCAGCTCCCTGGCTGAAGGGATGTTGTAGAAGGCACTGCCAGCCTGGAGCCGGTCCAGGAACCACAGGCGCTGCTGCGCGAACGACAGCGGCAGCGGGCCCGTGCGAGGCACCGCGACGAGCGCGGGCAACTCGAGGCCGTCACGGTGCCGCCGCGCTTCGTCGATGCGCGGAGCGAGCTCGGCGAGGGTGGGGGCCTCGAAGAGCGCGCGCAGCGGCAGCTCCACCTCGAAGGCCTTGCGCACGCGCGAGGCGACCTGGGTGGCCAGCAGGGAATGGCCGCCCAGCGCGAAGAAGTCATCGTGGCGACCGACCTTCTCGACTCGGAGCACCTGGGCCCAAATCGAGGCGAGCTGGTGCTCCGCGGGGGTGGCGGGTGGGACGTAGGTGGCGGTCGAGGAGGAAGCCTCGGGGGCTGGCAGCGCCTTGCGGTCCACCTTTCCGTTGGGCGTCAGAGGGAAGGCGTCCAGCGCGGTGAAGGCGGAGGGCACCATGTACTCGGGGAGCCGCTGCTTGAGGAAGGCCCGCAGGGTGGCCGCTTCTGGAGCCGCTTCCGTCGCGGTGACGTACGCCACCAGGCGCTTGTCGCCGGGCACGTCCTCCCGCACCAGCACCAGCGCCTGACGCACGGACGGGTGCAGGGCCAGGGCCGCTTCGATTTCACCCAGCTCGATGCGGAAGCCGCGCAGCTTCACCTGGAAGTCGGTGCGGCCCAGGTAGTCCAGCGTGCCGTCGGCCAGCCAGCGCACCTTGTCGCCGGTGCGGTACATGCGAGCGCCGGGCGAGGTGCTGAAGGTATCGGGGAGGAAGCGCTCGGCGGTGAGACCCGGCCGGCCAAGGTAGCCACGGGCCAGGCCCGCGCCGGAGATGAACAACTCACCGGGCACGCCGACGGGCACCGGATGCAGCTGGCCGTCCAGCACGTACACCCGCGCATTGGCCAGCGGGCCGCCAATGGTGGGACGGGTGCCGGGCCGCACGGCGAACGCGGTGGAGTCCACCGTGCACTCGGTGGGGCCGTAGACGTTGACGGTGCGCGTGCGGGGCGCGGCGGCAAGCTGCTGCCACAGCGCTTCGTCGATGGCCTCACCGCCGGGCACCAGCAGGCGCGGAGCGGACGCGTCCTGGAGCAGTCCTTCCTGCACCAGCAGCCGCAGCAGCGAAGGCGTGCAGTCGAGCACGTCGACTCCGTGGCGCTTCACCCACTCGCGCAGGGCGCTCGGGTCCTGCCGCGTGTCCTCGGGAACGATGCAGAGGCAGTGGCCGTCGAGGAGCTGGACGAGCTGCTTGACGGAGCCGTCGAAGGCGAGCGGCGCGTTGACGCTCACCCGCAGCCCGGACGGCTGCCCGGCGTACACCGCGCGAGCCAGCTGCTGCCGCAGGTTGAGCACGGAGCGGTGCTGGACCATGACGCCCTTGGGCGTGCCGGTGCTGCCGGAGGTGTAGATGACGTAGGCGAGATTGCCGGACGAGGCGGCGGGAGCGGGGTTGTGCGACGGCAGCGAGGCAGGCAGCGCCTCCACCGAGTCGAGGCACAGCACGCGAGTCCCCGCGGGCGTCCATCCACCCACCAGCCGCTGCTGCGTGAGCAGCACGGGGGCGGCGCAGTCCTGGAGGGTGAACTCCAGGCGCTGAGCGGGCCACGCCGGGTCCATGGGCACGTAGGCCCCACCCGCCTTCATGACCCCCAGCAGCGCGACCACCATGTCCACCGAGCGCTCGAAGCACAGCGCCACGGGCACATCGGGTCCGACGCCTAGCGAGCGCAGGTGCCACGCCAGCTGGTTGGCCCGCGCGTTGAGCTGCGCGAACGAGAGGACGGACGCTTCGTACCGGACGGCAGGCGCCTCCGGCGTGCGCTCCACCTGCTGCTCGAAGGCATGGTGGAAGCACGAGTCCACCGGGACGTCCACGGCGGTCTCGTTCCAGGTGCGTAGCACCTGCTCGCGCTCATGCGAGGACAGCAGCGCCAGGGTGGAGAGCGGTGCGTCGGGCTGTGCCGTGAGGCCTTCCAGCAGCACACGCAGGTGTTCGACCAGGCGCGCCATCGTGGCCTCGGTGAAGAGGTCCGCGTTGAACTGGAGCTGGCCGTGGAAGCCCTCCGGAGTGTCCGTGAGGGAGAGGTTGAGCTCGAACTTGGCCGCGTCGGTGCCCGAGGCGTCGAGGGAACGCAGGGACACCGAGGGCAGGGCCACGTCCTGTACCGGGATGTTCTGGAGCGAGAACAGCGCCTGGAACAGCGGCGAGCGACTCAAGTCACGCGCTGGCTGCAGCTCTTCCACCAGCTTCTCGAACGGCACGTCCTGGTGCTCGTAGGCGCCGAGCGTCGTCTCCCGCACCTGTCGCAGGAGCTGGAGGAAGGAGAGGTGCCCCTCCGGCCGTGCGCGCAGGACGAGCGTGTTGACGAAGAAGCCGATGAGGCCCTCCGTCTCCGCGTGGCGGCGGCCCGCGATGGGCGAGCCGATGACGACATCCTCCTGGCCGGAGTAGCGCGCGAGCAGGAGCTGGAACGACGCCAGCAACACCATGAACGGAGTGGCGCCTTCCCGCTGGGCCAGGGCCTTGAGCGACTCGCTCAGCGGGTGGGGCAGGTGCACTGGCACCGTGGCGCCACGGCGGGTGAGCACCGGCGGACGGGGGAAGTCCGTGGCCAGGTCCAGGTGGGGTGGAGCCCCGGAGAGCTGCTGCTTCCACCAGCGGAGCTGTTGCTCCAGCACCGCGCCTCGCAGCCACTCTCGCTGCCACACCGCGTAGTCGGCGTACTGGACGGGCAGCGTGGGCAGCGGGGAAGGCTGGCCTCGTGAGGAGGCTTCGTAGAGGGCGGCCAGCTCCTGCACCAGCACTCCGGTGGACCAGCCGTCGGAGATGATGTGGTGCAGGTTGAGCAGCAGCGCGTGCCGCTGCTCGCTCAGGCGCAACAGGGTGACGCGCAGCAGTGGCCCGGTGGTGAGGTTGAACGGCCGCAGCGCGTCCTCGGTGGCGAGACGGCGTGCCTCCACCATCCGCTGCGCTTCGGGCAGCGCCGTCAGGTCCACCACCTTCATCAGTATCGAGGCCGGCGGGTGGATGACCTGGAACGGCTCGTCACCGTCGGTGCCAAAGGTGGTGCGCAGCGACTCGTGGCGGCGCACCAGCTCATCGAAGCTGTGCTGCAGGGCGGAGCTGTCCAGCGCGCCTTCGATAATCAGCGGCGTGGGGATGTTGTACTGGACGCTGCCGGGCTCGAGCTGGTCGAGGAACCACAGGCGCTGCTGCGCGAACGACAGCGGCAGCAGGCCCTCACGAGCCACCGGCCGCAGCGCGGGCACGGCCGTGCCCTGACCCGACTGTTCCACCCTGAGGGCGAGCGCGGCGAGGGTCGGCGCCTCGAAGAGTGCGCGCAGGGGGAGCTCGACTCCAAGCACCGCCCTGATGCGCGCCACCACCTGGGTGGCCAGCAGGGAGTGGCCGCCCAGGGCGAAGAAGTCATCGTGGCGGCCGACCTTCTCGACTCGGAGCACCTGGGCCCAGAGCGAGGCGAGCTGGTGCTCCGCGGGGGTGGCGGGCGGGACGTAGGTGGCGGCCGAGGTGGCGGCCTCGGGAGCTGGCAGCGCCTTGCGGTCCACCTTGGAGTTGGCCGTGAGGGGCAGGGTGTCCAGCCGCACGAGAGCGGACGGCACCATGTACTCGGGCAGGCGCTCCTTGAGGAAGGCGCGCACGGCGGCCACGTCGAGCGTCTCGGGAGCGGTGACGTAGCCCACCAGGCGCTTGTCGCCGGGGACGTCCTCGCGCACCACGGCCACGGCTTCGCGCACGGACGGGTGCTGGGCGAGGGCGGTCTCCACTTCGCCCAGCTCGATGCGGAAGCCGCGCAGCTTCACCTGGGCATCGGCGCGGCCGACGAAGTCCAGCACCCCGTCCCCACGCCAGCGGGCGAGGTCGCCCGTGCGGTAGAGGCGGGCTCCAGGGACTCCGGAGAAGGCGTCGGGGATGAAGCGCTCGGCGGTGAGGGCCGGCTGCTCCAGGTAGCCGCGCGCGAGGCCGTCACCCCCGATGAAGAGCTCGCCCGTCACACCCACGGGCACGGGCTGGCCGGCTGCGTCCAGCACGTACACGCGCGTGTTACCGATGGGGCCGCCGATGGGCACCGCGCTGCCCACCTGCGCGGCCTGCGTCAGTCGCGCGCCGGTGGCCAGGACGGTCGTCTCGGTGGGCCCGTAACAGTTGGTGACTGGCACTCCGAGCGCTTCCATCACGCGGCGAGCGTGAGGCGCGCTCACCACATCACCCCCGGTGAGCACCTGCTTGAGCGTGCGCAGGGCTTCCAGCTGCCCGTCCACCATCAGCGTGAAGAGGCCCGAGGTGAGGAACAGGCTGGTGACACCGGTGCGCTGGATCACCTGGCCCAGCTCTTCGAGCGAGGGCGCTTGAGGCGGCATCACCACCAGGCGCGAGCCATGAAGCAGCGCGCCCCAGACCTCGAGGGTGGAGGCATCGAAGGAGATGGGCGCGTTGAGCAGGAAGGTCTCTTCCGGCCCGAAGTGGGCGTAGTCGACGCCGAAGAGGGTGCGCAGCACGCCCTGGTGCGGGATGCCCACGCCCTTGGGCCGGCCCGTGGAGCCGGACGTGAAGACGATGTACGCGAGGCTTTCGGGCAGCGCTGCCGTCGAGGGCGCGGTGGTGGGGAGTGCGTCGAGCGCGGTCTCCTCCAGCAGCACCGTGGACAGCCCCTGGGTGGGCAGTCGTGACAGGAGCGTGCGTGTGGTGACGAGCACGCCGGGACGCGCGTCCTCCACCATCCCCGCGAGCCGCTCCCGGGGGTAGCTCGGGTCGAGCGGCACGTAGGCCCCACCGGCCTTGAGGATGGCCACCAGGGAGATGAGCAGCTCCGGCGAGCGCTCCAGGGCAATGGCCACGCGCGAGTCGGTGGACACGCCCAGGGTGCGCAGGTGGTGCGCGAGCTGGTTGGCGCGCGCGTCGAGCTGACGGTAGGTGAGACGCGGGCCACCGGGCTCACTGGCGAACTCGACGGCGACCTTGTCCGGGTAGCGAGCCACCACCTGCGCGAAGACCTCGGGCAGGGTGGAGGCGCGCGGGTACTCGGTGGCGGTGGCGTTCCAGTCCACGAGCAGCCGCTGGCGCTCGGCGGGCGTCAGCATGGACACGGAGGCCAGCGACACGTCGGGCTGGGAGACCACGGCCTCCACGAGCGTGCGGAAGTGCTCCACCAGGCGCTCGGCCGTGTCCGACTCGAACAGGTCCGTGTTGTAGCCCAGCACACCCTGGTAGCCGTCCGTCGAGCCCACCAGGATCAGCTCCAGCTCGAACTTGGCCAGGGGGGCCTCGTGCGCCAGTTGCCGCTCCGCCGGCTCCGGGGCCGGTTGGGCCGCCGAGCTATCGGGGGTGTTCTGAAGGACGAAGAGGACCTGGAAGAGAGGGCTGCGTCCCAGGTCTCGAGTGGGCTGGAGCTCCTCCACCAGGCGCTCGAAGGGGACGTCCTGGTGGGCGTAGGCACCCAGCGCCGTCTCCTTCACCTGACGCAGCAGGGAGCGGAAGGAGTCGGGAGCCTCCACCCTGGCGCGCAGGACGAGCGTGTTGACGAAGAAGCCGATGAGGCCTTCCAGCTCACCATGCTGACGGCCGGCGATGGAGGTACCGACGGAGATGTCGCGCTGGCCGGAGTAGCGCGCCAGCAGCACCTGGAAGGCGGCGAGCAGGGCCATGAAGGGCGTGGCGCCCTCCTGTTGGCACAGTGCATCGAGCTTCTCGGAGACGTCGCGCGACAGACCGACGCGCGCCTGGGCGCCCTGGAAGGTCTGCACGGACGGGCGTGGCTTGTCGATGGGCAGCTCCAGCGGGGCGAGCCCCGTCAGCTGCTTGCGCCACCAGGCCAGCTGCTCCTCCAGCACCGCGCCCTGCATCCAGTTGCGCTGCCAGACGGCGTAGTCGGCGTACTGGATTGACAGCGGGGGCAGCGGCGAGGGCCTGCCCTGGCTGAAGGCCTGGTAGAGGGCCACCACCTCGCGCACGAGTACGCCCATGGACCAACCGTCGGAGACGATGTGGTGCATGTTGAGCAGCAGCACGTGCGAGTCGGGGCCCAGCTTCCACAGCGTGGCCCGCACCAGCGGACCGGTGGCGAGGTGGAAGGGCCGCAGGGTCTCTTCGTAGGCCAGTCGCTGGACTTCGGCTCGCGCGGCTTCCGGCGCGAGGCCACTGAGGTCCACCCGGTGGAGCGGCAGCTCGGCGCGGGGCGCGATGACCTGGACGGGCTGGCCTTCGTGCTGGACGAAGGTGGTGCGCATCGCCTCGTGACGCTGCACCAGCGCTTCGAGACTGCGGCGCAGGGCTTCCGGGTCGACAGGCCCGTTCAGCCATTCGAGGGCGGGCATGTTGTAGGCGGCATTGCCCGGGCTGAGCTGGTCGATGAACCACAGGCGCTGCTGTGCGAAGGACAGAGGCAGCGGGCCGGAGCGCGGCACGGGGACGATGGCCGGTGCCCGGCGCAGGAGAGCGGCGTCGCGAGCGGACGCGATGCGAGCGGCCAGGCCTTCGAGGGTGGGGGCCTCGAAGAGAGCGCGCAGAGGCAGCTCCACGTCGAGGGTGGAGCGAACGCGGGAGATGAGCTGGGTGGCGAGCAGGGAGTGGCCACCGAGAGCGAAGAAGTTGTCGGTGACGCTCACCTGGGGCAGTCGCAGCACGGAGCAGAACAGCTCGGCGAGGGACACTTCCAGCGGGGTGCGCGGGGCGATGAAAGCCGCCTCGCCGCGGAGGCTCTGTGCGTCCGGAGCGGGCAGCTGGCCGCGAGCCAGCTTGCCGCTGGGCGTCAGGGGCAGGGCCTCCAGCGTGACGAACGCGGAGGGCACCATGTACTCGGGCAGCCGCGAGGCGAGCGCCTTGCGGAGCTGCTCCACCTCAGGCCCGGCCTCGGGCTGGGGGACGACGTACGCGACGAGGCGCTTGTCGCCGGGCACGTCCTCGCGCACCACGGCCGCCGCGTCACGCACGCCCGGGAGGTCGCGCAGCGCGGACTCGACCTCGCCTGGCTCCACGCGGTAGCCGCGCAGCTTCACCTGTCCGTCCAGGCGGCCCAGGAAGTCCACCGTGCCGTCCACCTTCCACTTCGCCGCGTCGCCGGTGCGGTACAGCCGCGCTCCGGGCTCGGTGCTGAACGGGTCGGGCACGAAGGCCTTCGCCGTCAGGTCCGGACGGTCCAGGTAGCCGTGCGCCAGGTGCGTGCCGCCGATGAACAGCTCGCCCGGCACGCCCACGGGGCAGGGCTGGCCATACGCGTCCAGCACGTACAGCTGCGTGTGCGCCAGCGGCGCGCCGATGCTCGGCAGCCGCGGCCACGAGGCCGGAGGCCCTTGCAGCCGGTACGCGGAGACGACGTGCGCCTCCGAGGGGCCGTACTGGTTCTCCAGCACGCACCCGGGCAGCTTCTCGAAGAAGGCCACCAGGGCCGGCGTCACCTGGAGCTGCTCGCCCGCCGTCACCACCTCGACGAGCGCGCGAGGCAGCGGCGCGCCGTGGGAGACGGCATCCGCCATGGCCTGGAGCGCGACGAACGGAAGGAACAGTCGTTCCACCGAGTGCCGGTCCATGAACCCCAGCAGCGCGGGGATGTCCTGGCGCAGGCCGCCGGTGGGCAGCAGCACCGTGCCACCCATCCACCAGGTGCTGAACAGCTCCTGGAAGGACACGTCGAAGTTGAGTGAAGCGAACTGCAGCGTGACACCCGCCGGACGGACGGAGCGCGGGTTCTGCCACGCCAGCAGGTAGCTCAGGGCCCGGTGGGGCATGGCGATGCCCTTGGGACGCCCGGTGCTGCCCGAGGTGTAGATGAAGTAGCAGCTCGCCTCCGGTGACACCTCCCGTGCCGGGGCGTGCGTGGGCTGGCGCGAGAGGGTGTCCGTCTCGGCGTCCATGCTCACCCGGCGCGCGCGCGTACCGGCGGGCAGCGCGGAGACCAGGTGCGACTGCGTGACGACGACCGGAGCCCCGGCGTCCTCCAGCATGAAGGCCAGTCGCTCGGCGGGGTAGTTGGGATCCAACGGCAGGTACGCAGCGCCGGCCTTGAGCGTGGCGAGCACGGCGACGGCCATGTCCAGGCTCTTGTCCAGGCACAAGCCCACGGTGCCGCCAGCGGGCACGCCCAGCTGAACCAGGTGGTGCGCGAGCTGGTTGGCGCGCGCGTCCAGCTCCGCGTAGGTGAGCGAGCGCGTCCCGTCGCTGACGGCCACCGCGTGCGGCGTGCGCGCGGCCTGGGCCTCCACGGGCCGGTGCACCAGCACGGGCGAGTGCGGCTCGTGCGAGGTGTCGTTGAAGCCCGCCAGGAGCTGGCTTCGCTCCTCTGCTCCGAGCAGCGGCAGGCTCCAGAGTGGCTGGCCCGGATCGGTGACCGCGGAATCCAGCAGCCCCGCCAGGTGCGAGGCCATGCGGCGCGCCGTCGCCTCGTCGAAGAGGTCGGTGTTGTATTCGAGCACGCCGGCCAGCGTGCTGCCGTGCTCTCCGACGAGCAGGGACAGGTCGAACTTGGACGTGCCGTTGTCCACGCCCGTCAGGCCGACGGACGGGCCGGAGCCGGTGCCTTCACCGGCCAGGGTGGTCTGCATCGCGAGCATGACCTGGAACAGCGGCGAGCGGCTCAGGTCGCGCTCGGGACGCAGCTCCTCCACCAGCTTCTCGAAGGGCACGTCCTGGTGAGCCTGGGCCCCGAGTGTCGTCTCACGCACCTGGGCCAGCAGCTCGCGGAAGGACATGCGCGGATTCATCCGGGCGCGCAGGACCAGGGTGTTGACGAAGAAGCCGATGAGCCCCTCCACCTCGGCGCGCTGGCGGTTGGCGATGGGCGAGCCCACCACGATGTCGTCCTGGCCCGAGTAGCGCGACAGCAGCGCCTGGAAGCCGGCCAGCAGCACCATGAAGGACGTGACGCCCTCACGCCGGCACAGCGCGTGGAGTCGCTCCAGTTGCGCCTTGTCCAGCCGCACCGGCACGCTGGCGCCGACGAACGTCTGCACCGGCGGGCGCGGCCTGTCGGTGGGCAGCTCCAGCGCGTGCGGCGCACCCGTGAGGTGCTTGCGCCACCACGACACCTGCTGCTCCAGCGCCTCGCCGTGCAGCCACCCGCGCTGCCACACCGCGTAGTCCGCGTACTGCAACGGCAGCGGCTGGAGCGGGGACGGCAGGCCCTGGGAGAACGCCTGGTAGAGCGCGCCCACCTCGCGGACGATGACGCCCGTGGACCAGCCGTCCGCGATGATGTGGTGCACCGTGAAGAGCAGCACGTGGTGCTGCTCGGACAGGCGCAGCAACACCGTGCGCAGCAGCGGCGCGCGCTCCAGGTCGAAGTGCTTCTGGGCCTCGGCCAGGGCGAGGCGCTGGGCCTCCGCCTCGCGCTCGGACTCGGGCACGTGGCCCAGGTCCACCACGGGCAGCGGCAGCTCCACCTCCGGGACGACGACCTGCACGGGCCCGTCCTCCAGCGACGGGAAGCGCGTGCGCAGCGCCTCGTGACGCTGGACGAGCTCGCGCAGGGCGCGCTCCAGTGCCTCGGTGTGCAGCGTCCCATGGAGCTGCACGGCGGTGGGGATGTTGTAGAAGGCGCTCTCCGGCTGCAGCCGGTCCAGGAACCACAGGCGCTGCTGGGCGAAGGACAGCGGCAGGTGTCCGTCACGGGCCGCCGGACGCAGCGGGGGCAGCGCGGTGCCCTGGCTGGACTGCTCCACCTTGAGCGCCAGTTCCTCCAGGGTGGGCGCCTCGAACAGGGCGCGCAGCGGCAGCTCCACGCGGAACGCCGCCCGGATGCGCGAGACGAGCTGGGTGGCCAGCAGCGAGTGACCGCCGAGGGCGAAGAAGTCGTCGTGACGGCCCACGCGCTCCACGCGCAGCACCTCGCACCACAGCGTGGCGAGCAGCTCCTCGGTGGGGGTGTGCGGGGCCACGTAGCCGGTGCCGGAAGTCTGCAGGACCGCGTCGGGCGCGGGCAGCGCCTTGCGGTCCACCTTGCCGTTGGGCGTGAGGGGGAAGGTGTCCAGGGCGACGAAGGCCGAGGGCACCATGAAGTCCGGCAGAGACTGGCGCACGTGCCGCCGCAGAGCGTCCACGTCGAGCAGCGCGCCCTCGGACGGCACCACGTAGGCCACCAGCCGCTTGTCACCGGGCACGTCCTCGCGGGCCACCACGACGGCGCCCTGGAGGTCCGGGTGCTGGCGCAGCGAGGACTCAATCTCCCCCAGCTCGATGCGGAAGCCGCGCACCTTCACCTGGTGGTCGATGCGGCCCAGGTACTCCAGCTGACCGTCGGACAGCCGGCGCACCAGGTCGCCCGTGCGGTACGCGCGCGCGCCGGGCACCTCTCCGAGCGCGTCGGGCACGAAGCGCTCGGCGGTCAGCTCCGGCCTTCCGAGGTAGCCACGCGCCAGTCCGGCGCCGGCCAGGAACAGCTCGCCCGGCACTCCGATGGGCTGCAACCCACCGCGCGCGTCGAGGATGAAGGCGCTCGTCTCCGGCAGGGGCAGGCCGATGGTGGGCTCGCCCGGGCCTTCCGGCACGCGGGTGAAGGTGGAGTAGGTGGTGTCCTCGGTGGGGCCGTAGAGGTTGAAGACGTGCTGGACGGTGCCCGTGGCGTAGAGGCCTCGCACCAGCGCGCCCGGGAGGGCCTCGCCGGCGAGGTTGATGGTCCGCGCGGACGGCGGAATGGCGCCCAGCCGCAGCAGCTCCGCGATGGCGGAGGGCACGGTGTTGATGAGTGTCACCTCCCCTGCGGCGGGCAGCGAGGCCAGGTGCAGCGCGTTGTCCGCCAGGATGACGGTGCCGCCGCACGCGAGGGGTGCGAACAGCTCGAAGACGGAGAGGTCGAAGCAGATGGAGGTGGCCGCCAGCGTGCCGGCCAGCTGCTCACGGGTGAAGGTGCGCGTGGCCCAGTCGAGGAATGCGGTGGAGCTGGCGTGGGAGATGGCCACGCCCTTGGGCCTGCCGGTGGAGCCGGACGTGTAGATGACATGCGACAGGTTGTCCGGCACCGCGAGGCAGGCCGGAGCGGAGGAGGGCAGCGAGTCGAAGCCCTCGGGCAGCGCGTCGAGGTGGACGGTGGGCAGGTCGGCCGTCTCGAGCTGGAGCGTGGCCAGCAGGGCGCCATGGGAGAGCAGCAGGCGCGCGCCGGAGTCGACGAGCGTGAAGTCCAGGCGCTGGCGCGGATACTCCGGGTCCAGCGGGACGTAGGTGCCCCCGGCCTTGAGCACGGCCAGAAGCGACACGAGCAGGTCGGCCGACCGCTTCATGCAGACCGCGACGCGCACCTCGGGCCCGACGCCCAGGGACAGCAGGTGCCACGCGAGCCGGTTGGCGCGCGCGTCGAGCTGCCGGTAGGAGAGGCGCTCCGTGCCGGCGACGAGCGCCAGGGCGTCCGGCGTGCGCGCGGTCTGCTCGGAGACGAGCTGCGGGATGAGGGCCCGGCGCAGCGACGTGCGCGTGTCGTTCCACTCCGTCAGCAGGGTGTGGCGCTCGGCGGGAGGCAGCAGCGGCAGGTCCAGCACGCGCTGCTCGGGGTGCGCGGTGGCGGCCTCCAGGAGCACCTGGAGGTGGCTCACGAGGCGGCGGACGGTGTCCTCGCGGAACAGGTCCGTGCAGTACTCCACGGTGCCGCCCAGGCCCTCGGCGGTGGTGGCGAAGCTGAGGGTGAGGTCGAACTTGGAGGTGTGGCTCTCCATCTCCAGGGGCTGGAGGTCACGCGCGCTGTCGGGCCGCGCCTCCGGCGCCGAGGCGCGCGGTTCCTCCTGGTTCTGGAGGATGACCATCACCTGGAACAGCGGCGAGCGGCTCTGGTCGCGCCGGGGCTGCAGCTCCTCCACGAGCTTCTCGAAGGGCACGTCCTGATGCGCGTAGGCGCCCAGGGTGCTCTCACGCACGCGGCCCAGCAGCTCGCGGAAGGACGGGTTGTCACCCAGCCGGGAGCGCAGGGCGAGGGTGTTGATGAAGAACCCGATGAGGCCTTCGAGCTCCGCGAAGCGGCGGCCCGCGATGGGCGAGCCGACGACGACATCGTCCTGGCCCGAGTAGCGGGACAGCAGCGTCTGCGTCGCGGCCAGGAGCACCATGAAGGGCGTGGCGCCCTCCTTCTGGGACAGGGCCTTCAGCGCGCGGCCCAGCGCGGCGGGGAACTGGAACGCGAGCGTCGCGCCACGGAAGGACTGCACGGGCGGACGCGGGAAGTCGGTGGGCAGCTCCAGCGCATGGGGTGCGCCCGCCAGGTGCTGCTTCCAGAAGGCGACCTGCTGCTCCAGCGCCTCGCCCCGCAGCCACGCGTTCTGCCACACGGCGTAGTCCGGGTACTGGATGGGCAGCTCGGGCAGGGGGGAGGGGCGGCCCATGGCGAAGGCCAGGTAGAGCGCCTGGCTCTCCCGCACCATCACGCCCATGGACCAACCGTCGGAGACGATGTGGTGGAGGTTGAGCAGCAGCACGTGCTGGTGCGCGTCCACGCGCAGCAGGGTGGCGCGCAGCAGCGGCCCCGTGGACAGGTCGAAGGGACGGACGGCCTCCGCCTGGGCGATGCGCCGCGCCTCGGCCTCGCGGTCCTCTCGCCCGCTCAGGTCCACGATGGGGAGCTGGAAGTCCGCGGGCGGAAGGATGACCTGGAAGGGCGAGCCGGACTCTTCCTGGAAGGTGGTGCGCAGCGACTCGTGGCGACGCAGCAGCTCGGAGATGGCGCGCTCCAACGCCGTCACATCCAGCGGACCGTCCATGCGCAGCGCCGTGGGCATGTTGTAGGTCGCGGTG
Source organism: Pyxidicoccus trucidator (assembly GCF_010894435.1). Taxonomy (NCBI): domain Bacteria; kingdom Pseudomonadati; phylum Myxococcota; class Myxococcia; order Myxococcales; family Myxococcaceae; genus Pyxidicoccus; species Pyxidicoccus trucidator. The sequence goes on from NZ_JAAIXZ010000038.1 coordinate 18,834, forward strand.
CCGGGCTGCAGCCGGTCCAGGAACCACAGGCGCTGCTGGGCGAAGGACAGCGGCAGGCGGCCTTCACGGGCGGCGGGGCGCAGCGGCGGCAGCACGGTGCCCTGGCCGGCCTTGTCCACCGCGAGCGCGAGCCGCTCCAGGGTGGAGGACTCGAAGAGGGCGCGCAGGGGCAGCTCCACGCCGAAAGCAGCGCGGATGCGAGCCACTGCCTGGGTGGCCAGCAGGGAGTGGCCGCCGAGGGCGAAGAAGTCATCGTGGCGGCCGACCTTCTCGACGCGGAGAAGCTGTGCCCAGAGCGCGGCGAGCTGGCGCTCGGTGGCTGTCTCTGGCGCCACGTAGGTGGTGGCAGCCGAGGAGGAAGCCTCGGGCAGCGGCAGGGCCTTGCGGTCCACCTTGCCGTTGGGCGTGAGGGGGAAGGCGCCCAATGCGACGAAGGCCGAGGGCACCATGTACTCGGGCAGCCGCTCCTTGAGGAACGCGCGCAGGGTGGCGGCCTCGGGGGCCGCGTCCCGCGAGGTGAAGTACGCCACCAGGCGCTTGTCACCGGGCACGTCCTCGCGAGCCAGCACCAGCGCGTGACTCACCGCCGGGTGCTGAGCCAGGGCGGACTCCAGCTCGCCCAGCTCGATGCGGAAGCCGCGCAGCTTCACCTGGAAGTCGGTGCGGCCCAGGTACTCCAGCGTGCCGTCCGCCTTCCAGCGCGTCAGGTCGCCCGTGCGGTACAGGCGTGCACCAGGGAGGCCGCTGAACGCGTCCGGCACGAAGCGCTCGGCCGTCAGCTCCGGCCGGCCCAGGTATCCGCGCGCCAGCGCCACGCCGCCGATGAACAGCTCGCCCGGTACTCCCACGGGCACCGGCTGCCCGTACGTGTCCAGCACGTACAGCCGGGTGTTGGACAGCGCCTTGCCCAGCGGAGGTGACTGCCCGTCGGCCGCGCACGCATGGAGCGTGGCGATGACGGTGGCCTCGGTGGGGCCATACGCGTTGAACAGGCGGCGGCCCGGAGCCCAGCGGGAGACGAGCTCCGCGTTGGCGGCCTCGCCACCGGAGATGAGGACGCGCGGCCACTCCAGCTCCTCGGCGGGAAGCAGCGCGAGGACGGAGGGCGGCAGCAGGACGGAGTCGATGCGGTGCCGATTCAGCAGCGCGACGAGCGAGGGCCCCGGCAGCAGCTCCTCGCGCGGCGCGAGGCACAGGGTTGCGCCCGTCAGCAGCGCGGTCATCACCTCGTAGACGGAGGCGTCGAAGCTGAACGACGCGAACTGGAGCACGCGCTGGCCGGGCTGGAGGCCGGTGGCACGCGCCATGTGCTGCACCAGCGCGGGCACGCCGCGGTGGGTGACGGCCACGCCCTTGGGTCTGCCCGTGGAGCCGGAGGTGTAGATGATGTACGCGAGATGGTCGGCCGAGCCGCGCGTGGGCGGAGCGGAGTCCGGGCGCGCGGAGATGGCGGACGCCTCGGAGTCGAGCGACACCACCTGCCCGGCGAAGGAGGGCAGGTCGGCGGCGAGCCGGGCGTGCGTGAGCAGGACGCGGGCGCCGCAGTCCTGGAACATGTAGGCCAGTCGCTCGCGCGGGTAAGCCGGGTCCAGGGGCACGTAGGCGCCACCGGCCTTGAGCACGCCGAGCAGGCCGATGACGAGGTCGAACGAGCGCTCGACGCAGAGTCCCACGGTGTCATCCGGGCCGACGCCCAGCGAGCGCAGGTGCCACGCGAGCTGGTTCGCGCGAGCCTCCAGCTCGCGGTACGTGAGGTGCTGGTCGCCGAAGACCAGGGCGGTGGCCTCGGGCGTGAGGGCGGCCTGGGCGTCGAACAACTCATGGATGCACGCGCCATCCGGGAAGGGCGCGGCCGTGTCGTTCCAGTCCACCAGGAGCGTCTGGCGCTCCTCGGGCGACAGGAAGGACAGCTCGGACAGGCGCCTGTCAGGGGCGGCGGTGGCGGCCTCCAGCACCAGCCGCAGGTGCGCGGCGAGGCGCCGGGCGGTCTCCTCGCGGAAGAGGTCGGTGCAGTACTCCAGCGCGCAGTACAGGCCCTCGGGCGACTCGTTGAGGGTGAGGGACAGGTCGAACTTCGCGGTGCGGTTCTCCAGGAGGACGGGCTGGAGGGTGAGCGGCTCGCGCGCGCTGGGGAGGTTCGTGGCGCGCGGCGCGTTCTGCAGCACCATGACGGCCTGGAACAGCGGCGTGCGGCTCAGGCTGCGGTGTGGCTGCACCTCCTCCACCAGCTTCTCGAAGGGCAGGTCCTGGTGCGCATAGGCGCCCAGCAGCGTCTCCTTCACTCGGCCCAGCAGCTCACGGAAGGTGGGCTCGCCGTCCAGGAGGGTGCGCAGCGCGAGCGTGTTGACGAAGAAGCCGATGAGCCCTTCCAGCTCGGTGAAGCGGCGGCCGGCGATGGGCGAGCCCACGACGACATCGTCCTGGCCCGAGTACCGGGACAGGAGCAACTGGAACGAGGCCAGCAGGCCCATGAAGAGGGTGGCGCCCTCCTTCTGGCAGAGCGCCTCCATGGCCCGCGTGGTCTCCGCCGGGAGGCGGAACTCCAGCGTGGCGCCGCGCTGCGACTGCACGGGAGGACGCGGGAAGTCCGTGGGCAGCTCCAGTACCTGGGGCGCTCCGGCCAGGTGGTGCTTCCACCAGGACAGCTGCGACTCCAGCGCCTCGCCCTGGAGCCACGTGTGCTGCCACACCGAGTAGTCCGCGTACTGGAGGGACAGCTCCGGCAGCGGAGAGGGCAGGCCCCGGCTGAAGGCCGAGTACAGCGCGGCCACTTCCTGGATCAGCACGCCCATGGACCACGCATCCGAGACGACGTGGTGCATCGTCAGCAGCAGCACATGCTGCTGCTCGGACAGGCGCAGCAGCGTCACGCGCAGCAGCGGGCCAGTGCCCAGGTTGAACGGACGGCCCATCTCCACCTGTGCCAGCCGGAAGGCCTCGGCCTCGCGCTCGGCGACCTCACCCAGGTCCACCACCGGGAGGTGGAAGTGGACGTGCGGATGGATGCGCTGCACGGGCACGCCACCCTCCATCTCGAAGGTGGTGCGCAGGGCTTCGTGGCGGCGGAACAGCTCGGAGAACGCACGCTCCAGGGCCGCCACGTCCAGGACACCGTCCAGCCGCAGCGCGGTGGGCAGGTTGTAGGTGGCGGTGCCGGGCTGGAGCTGGTCCAGGAACCACAGGCGCTGCTGAGCGAAGGACAGCGGCAGCGGCCCATTCAGGGGCGCCACGCTCGGCGCGGGCAGGCCGGCGCCCTGGCCGGACGCGAGGGCGGCGTCCACCTTCCGGGCCAACTCCTCCAGCGTGGGCGCCTCGAAGAGCACGCGCAGCGGCAGGTCGATGCCGAACAGGTTGCGCAGGCGAGCGATGGCCTGCGTCGCGATGACGGAGTGGCCGCCCAGCTCGAAGAAGCCGTCGTGGACGCCAATCTGCGTCACGCCCAGCAGCCGGCTCCACAGCTCGGCCAGGGCCTGCTCGGTGGGGGTGCGCGGCGCGACGAAGTCCCGGCGTGCCTCGGCGGAGGCATCGGGCGCGGGCAGCGCCTTGTGGTCCACCTTGCCGTTGGGCGTCAGGGGCAGCACGTCCAGCCGGACGAGGGACGCAGGCACCATGTACTCGGGCAGCCGCTCCTTGAGGAACTGGCGCAGCGCCTCCACCTCCACCACCTGGCCGGGTGCCGGCACGGCGTAGCCCACCAGCCTGCGGCCCAGGGGGCCGTCCTCGCGCACCACCACCACCGCGCCGCGCACGGCGGGGTGCGCGGCCAGGGCGGACTCCACCTCGCCCAATTCAATGCGGAAGCCACGCACCTTCACCTGCGTGTCCACGCGGCCCAGGAAGTCCAGCTCGCCATTGGCGCGCCACTTCACCCGGTCTCCGGTGCGGTACAGGCGCGCACCCGACTCGTGCGCGAAGGGCGAGGGCACGAAGCGCTCCGCCGTCAGCGCGGGACGGCCCAGGTAGCCGCGAGCGACGCCCACGCCGCCCAGGTACAGCTCGCCCGGCACGCCCACGGGCACCGGCTGCAGCGAGGCGTCCAGGACATAGGTGCGCACGTTGGCCAGCGGCTGGCCGATGGAGGGGGCCCGCCCGTCCGGCTCGCAGTCCGTGAGGGTGGCCACCACGGTGCCCTCGGTGGGGCCGTAGGTGTTGAGGAAGCGCCGGCCCTTGCCCCACCGCTCGACGATGTCCGCCGAGCAGGCCTCGCCGCCGGAGATGACGGTGCGCAGCGCGGGCAGCCCCGTGGACTCCGTGGCCGCCAGCGCGGCGGGCGTGAGGCTCACCGCGGTGATGGCCTGCTCACGCAGGAAGGAGTGCAGCGGCTCACCCGGCATCAGCCGCTCCAGCGGAGCGAGGTGCAGCGTGCCGCCCGCGCACAGCGTGGTGAAGACTTCCTCCACGGAGATGTCGAAGCCCAGGTTGGCGAACTGCAACATCCGCGTGTCCGGGCCCACTTCGTAGGCCCGGGCTTCCTGGGTCACCAGGTTGCACACGCCGCGGTGCTCCACCAGGACGCCCTTGGGCTGGCCGGTGGAGCCGGAGGTGTAGATGACGTAGGCGGTGTTGCGCGCGGTGGCGCCCGAGTGCACCGGCGCGCCGCTCTCCGCCTCCAGCTCCGAGCGCTGCGCGTCCAGCAGCAGCACGCGCGCGGGAGGGCGGGAGAATCGCCCGAGCAGGGGCTGCTGCGTCACCAGGGCGCGAGCGCCGCTGTCCTCCAGCATGAAGGCCAGGCGCTCCCGAGGGAGGGACGGGTCCAGCGGCAGGTACGCGCCGCCGGCATGCATGATGCCCACGAGCGCGACCACCAGCTCCAGTGAGCGCTCCACGCAGACGCCGACGATGGAGTCGGGGCCCACGCCCTCGCGGCGCAGCCAGTGCGCGAGCTGGTTGGCCCGGTGCTCCAGCTCGGCGTACGTCAGGCGCTGGCCGTCCACGACGGCGGCGAGGGCCTCCGGGGCGAGCCGTGCCTGCTCGCGGATGAGGGCGTCCACGGTGGTGTCGTCCGGGAAGTCCGCGTTGGCGCCGCTCCACTCGACGAGCAGCCGGTGGCGCTCCTCGTCGTCGAGCAGGGACACCTGGGACAGCCGCAGCTCCGGCCGGGTCACCAGCGTGGCGACGGCGCGCTGCACGTGCGCGAGGAACCGCTCGGCCGTGGCGGGCTCGAACAGCTCGGTGCTGTACTCGAGCTGACCGGTGAAGCCCGAAGCGCTCTCGGTCACCGTGAGCGTCATGTCGAACTTCGAGGCGTTGGCGGGCGGTTCCACCGGGCGCACCGCGAGCCCCGGCAGCTCCAGGTCCACCGGTGCCACGTTCTGCAGGATGAACATGACGCGGAAGAACCCCCCCCCGCCGGCCTGCATCGGCCGGAGGCTCTCGAAGGGAACGTACTGGTGGGCGTAAGCGTCCAGGGCGACGCCGCGCACGCGGCCCAGCAGCTCGCGCAGGGAGGGGTCGCCGTCGAGCCGGGTGCGCAGCACCAGGGTGTTGAGGAAGAAGCCGACCAGGCCCTCGAGCTCGGCCTGGTTGCGGCCGGCGATGGGCGAGCCGACGACGATGTCGTCCTGGCCGGAGTAGCGGCCGAGCACGAGCTGGAAGGCGGCCAGCAGGGCCATGAAGGGCGTGGCGCTCTCACGGCGGCACAGCTCCGTCAGCGCGGCGGAGAGCTCGGGGCTCAGCTTCAGTGCGGCGTGCCCGCCGGGGTGCAGTGGCGCCTTCGGGCGGGGGAAGTCGGTGGGCAGTTCCAGGTCGGACGCGCCGTCCAACTGCTGCTGCCACCACTCGAGCTGCGCGTCGAGCGTCTCGCCTTGCAGCCACTCACGCTGCCAGACGGCGAAGTCGGCGTACTGGAGCGTGGGCTCCGGCAGGGGAGACGGCTGCCCCGCGGAGAAGGCCTGGAAGAGCGCGCTCAGCTCCCGCGCCAGCACCCCCACGGACCACAGGTCCGAGATGATGTGGTGCATCATCAGCATCAGGACGTGGTCTGTCGCCCCGAGTCGCAGCAGCAGGCCCCTGAAGAGCGGACCCTGTGCCAGGTCGAAGGGCCGCTCGTGCTCGGCGGCCAGCTGGCGCCTGGCTTCCTCTTCGGGCGTCTCGTGTCCGGACAGGTCCACGAGGGGAAGCAGGAAGGGCGCGGGTGGGTGGATGAGCTGGACGGGAGGCCCGTCCGAGCCCGCGCGGAAGTTGGTGCGCAGGGACTCGTGACGCCGCACCAGCTCCGTGAGGCCGCGCTGGAGGAGGGAGACGTCCAGGTCTCCCTCCAGCCGGACCAGGAACGGCATGTGGTACGCGGTGCTCCCTGGCTGGAGCTGGTCCAGGAACCACAGGCGCTGCTGAGCGAAGGACAGCGGCAGCGCTGCATTCCGGGGCACCGGGCTCGGCGCGGGCAGGCTGGAGCCCTGGCCGGACGCGAGGGTGGCGTCCACCTTCCGGGCCAGCGCCTCCAGCGTGGGCGCCTCGAAGAGCACGCGCAGCGGCAGGTCGATGCCGAACAGGTTGCGCAGGCGAGCGATGGCCTGCGTCGCGATGACGGAGTGGCCACCCAGCTCGAAGAAGCCGTCGTGGACGCCAATCTGCGTCACGCCCAGCAGCTGGCTCCACAGCTCGGCCAGGGTCTGCTCGGTGGCGGTGCGCGGCGCGACGAAGTCCCGGCGTGCCTCGGCGGAGGCATCGGGCGCGGGCAGCGCCTTGTGGTCCACCTTGCCGTTGGGTGTCAGGGGCAGCACGTCCAGCCGGACGAGGGACGCAGGCACCATGTACTCGGGCAGCCGCTCCTTGAGGAACCGGCGCAGCGCCTCCACCTCCACCACCTGGCCGGGTGCCGGCACGGCGTAGCCCACCAGCCTGCGGCCCAGCGGGCCGTCCTCGCGCACCACCACCACCGCGCCGCGCACGGCGGGGTGCGCGGCCAGGGCGGACTCCACCTCACCCAATTCAATGCGGAAGCCACGCACCTTCACCTGCGTGTCCACGCGGCCCAGGAAGTCCAGCTCGCCGCTGGAGCGCCACTTCACCCGGTCTCCCGTGCGGTACAGGCGCGCTCCGGGCTCGCGGCTGAAGGGGTGGGGCACGAAGCGCTCGGCCGTCAGCGACGGGCGGCCCAGGTAGCCGCGAGCGACGCCCACGCCTCCCAGGTACAGCTCGCCCGGCACGCCCGTGGGGACGGGCCGCAGCCCCGTGTCCAGCACGTACGTCTCCACATTGGCCAGCGGCTGGCCGATGGAGGGGGCCCGCCCGTCCGGCTCGCAGGCGGTGAGGGTGGCCACCACGGTGCCCTCGGTGGGGCCGTAGGTATTGAGGAAGCGGCGGCCCCGGCCCCACCGCTCGACGATGTCCGCCGAGCAGGCCTCGCCGCCGGAGATGACGGTGCGCAGCGCGGGCAGTCCGCTGGACTCCGTGACCGCCAGTGCGGCGGGCGTGAGGCTCACCGCGGTGATGGCCTGCTCACGCAGGAAGGCGTGCAGCGGCTCACCCGGCATCAGCCGCTCCAGCGGAGCCAGGTGCAGCGTGCCGCCCGCGCACAGCGTGGTGAAGACTTCCTCCACGGAGATGTCGAAGCCCAGGTTGGCGAACTGCAACATGCGCGTGCCGGGGCCCACCTCGTACGCACGGGCCTCGTGCGTCACGAGGTTGCACACGCCGCGGTGCTCCACCAGGACGCCCTTGGGCTGGCCGGTGGAGCCGGAGGTGTAGATGACGTAGGCAATGTTGCGCGAGGTGGCGCCCGCGTGCACCGGCGCGCCGCTCTCCGCCTCCAGCGCCTCCTGCTGCGCGTCCAGCAGCACTACGCGCGAGGGAGGACGCGAGAAGCGCCCGAGCAGGGGCTGCTGCGTCACCAGGGCGCGAGCGTTGCTGTCCTCCAGCATGAAGGCCAGGCGCTCCCGAGGCAGGGACGGGTCCAGCGGCAGGTACGCGCCGCCGGCATGCAGGATGCCCACGAGAGCGACCACCAGCTCCAGCGAGCGCTCCACGCAGACGCCGACGATGGAGTCGGGGCCCACGCCCTCGCGGCGCAGGCGGCTCGCGAGCTGGTTGGCCCGGTGCTCCAGCTCGGCGTACGTCAGGCGCTGGCCGTCCACCACGGCGGCGAGGGCCTCCGGGGCAAGCCGCGCCTGCTCGCGGATGAGCGCGTCCACGGTGGTGCCATCCGGGAAGTCCGCGCGGGCGCCGCTCCACTCGACCAGGAGCCGGTGGCGCTCCTCGTCGTCGAGCAGGGACACCTGAGACAGCCGCAGCTCCGGCCGGGTCACCAGGGTGGCGATGGCATGCTGGAGGTGGGCCAGGAGCCGCTCGGCCGTGGCTGGCTCGAACAGCTCGGTGCTGTACTCGAGCTGACCGGTGAAGCCCGAAGCGCCCTCGTCGATGGCGAGGGTCAGGTCGAACTTCGCGGCGTTGACCGGTGGTTCCACCGGGCGCAGCGCGAGCCCAGGCAGGTCCAGGTCCATGCGGGCCACGTTCTGCAGCATGAACATGACGCGGAAGAGCTGGGCTCCGTCGGTCTGCAGGGGCCTGAGGTGCTCGAAGGGAACGTACTGGTGGGCGTAAGCGTCCAGGGCGACGCCGCGCACGCGGCCCAGCAGCTCGCGCAGGGAGGGGTCGCCGTCGAGCCGGGTGCGCAGCACCAGGGTGTTGAGGAAGAAGCCGACCAGGCCCTCGAGCTCGGCCTGGTTGCGGCCGGCGATGGGCGAGCCGACGACGATGTCGTCCTGGCCGGAGTAGCGGCTGAGCACGAGCTGGAAGGCGGCCAGCAAAGCCATGAAGGGCGTGGCGCCCTCACGGCGGCACAGCTCCGTCAGCGCGGCGGACAGCTCGGGGCCCAGCTTCAGCGCGGCATGTCCTCCGGGACTCCGGGGCGTCTTCGGGCGGGGGAAGTCGGTGGGCAGCTCCAGGTCGGGCGCGCCGTCCAGCTGCTGCTGCCACCACTTGAGCTGCGCGTCGAGTGTCTCACCCTGGAGCCACTCGCGCTGCCAGGCCGCGAAGTCGGCGTACTGGAGCGTGGGCTCCGGCAGGGGAGATGGCTGTCCCGCGGTGAAGGCCTGGAAGAGCGCGCTCAGCTCCCGCACCAGCACACCCACGGACCACAGGTCCGAGATGATGTGGTGCATCGTCAGCATCAGGACGTGGTCTCTCGCCCCGAGCCGCATCAACACGCCCTGGAAGAGCGAACCGTTTGCCAGGTCGAAGGGCTGGAAGCGCTCGGTGAACAGCTGGCGCCGTGCCTCCTCTTCGGGCGTCTCGTGTCCGGACACGTCCACGATGGGGAGCAGGAAGGACGCGGGTGGGTGGATGACCTGGACGGGAGGCCCGTCCGTGCCCGCGCGGAAGTTGGTGCGCAGGGACTCGTGGCGGCGCACCAGCTCCGTGAGGCTGCGCTGGAGGGTGGAGACGTCCAGGTCTCCCTCCAGCCGGACCAGGAACGGCATGTGGTACGCGCTGCTCCCGGGCTGGAGCTGGTCCAGGAACCACAGGCGCTGCTGGGTGAAGGAGAGCGGCAGCGCGGAGTCACGCGAGGCACGCCGCAGCGGAGGCACCGCCAGGCTGTCGCCGATGCGAGGCGCGGCCTGGATGTGAGTGGCCAGCGCGGCGACGGTGGGCGCCTCGAAGAGGGCGCGCAGGGGCACGTCCACGCCGAAGGCGGCGCGGATGCGAGACACGGCCTGGGTGGCCAGCAGGGAGTGGCCGCCCAGGGCGAAGAAGTCGTCCAGCGCTCCCACCCGGGGGACGCCCAGCACGGAGGCGTACAGCTCGGCGAGCTGCTGTTCCAGCGGCGTGCGGGGCTCGACGTAGGAGAGGCCCGAGGAGAGCAACGCCACGGTGGGAGCGGGCAGGGCCTTGCGGTCCACCTTGCCATTGGGCGTGAGCGGGAAGGCGTCCAGCGAGACGAAGAAGGAGGGCACCAGCTGCTCGGGCATCTGATGACGGGCCCAGGAGAGCAGCGCGCCTGCATCCAGCGTGCGGCCAGCTTGAGGCACCAGCCACGCCACCAACCGCCCGTCGCCGTTGTTGTCGCGGTGCACGCCCGCGACGGCCTGGGCCACCTCTGGGTGACGGGAGAGTGCGGCTTCGACTTCGCCCAGCTCGATGCGGAAGCCACGCACCTTCACCTGGAAGTCGGCGCGGCCGAGGAAGTCCAGGGTGCCGTCATGCCGCCAGCGCGCCAGGTCGCCGGTGCGGTACATGCGGCCACCCGGCGCGGTGGAGAACGGGTCTGGAATGAAGCGCTCGGCCGTCAACTCAGGGCGGCGCAGGTAGCCACGCACGACGCCCTCACCGGAGATGAACAGCTCTCCGGGCACGCCGACGGGCACCGGCTGGCTGCGGGTGTCCAGCACGTACAGGCGCGTGTTGGCGATGGGAGTGCCGAGGGAGACGGTGGCGACCGCGTCGGAGTCCTTCACGCGGTGGGTGGAGGACCAGACGGTGGTCTCCGTCGGGCCGTACATATTGGTGAGGGTCGTGTGGGGCAGCGCGGCACGGAGCGAGCGCGCCAGGGTGCCGGGCAGGGCTTCGCCGCCCACGAGCAGGTGGCGCAGCGACTTGAGCGAGGCAACGGCTTCGGGAGCCAGCACCAGGGTGCGCGCGAAGGAGGGCGTGCACTGGAGGTGCGTGACGGCGTGGCGGCGCAGCACCTCGGGCAGCGAAGGCGCCTTCCCGCCACGCGAGGCGGCATGCTCGTCATGCAGGACGACGTGCAGGCCGCGGCTCAGCGTCCACAGCAGCTCCAGAACATGGATGTCGAAGGAGATGGAGGTGACGGCCAGCCAGGTGCCGGCGGAGGAGGCCTCCAGCAGTCCGTCCATGGAGGCGAGGAAGTTGGCGGCGGTGCGGTGGGGCACCATGACGCCCTTGGGCAGGCCGGTGCTGCCCGAGGTGTAGATGACGTACGCCAGGTGCTCCGCCTGAGAGGCCCCCGGCGCCACCGTGGCCTCGGCCTCCCCAGTGGCGTCCTCGAAGCGCAGCACCGACAGCCCTTCGCCAGGCACGGTGTCGAGGAGGGACTGGTGCGTCAGCAGGACGGAGGCGCCGGAGTCGCGGAGCATGTACGCGAGTCGGTCGGCGGGGTAGTTCGGGTCCAGCGGGAGGTAGGCGCCACCGGCGTGGAGGATGGCCAGCAACCCGGCCACCATGTCGCAGGAGCGCACGGCGCACAGGCCCACGGGCATGTCGGGGCGAACGCCCATCGCCTGGAGACGGCGGGACAGTCGCACCACGCGCTGGTGGAGCTGGCGGTAGGTGAGCTGCTCATCACCAGAGGACAGCGCCAGGGCGTCCGGAGTGCGCGCCACCTGCGCCTCGAACTGGAGCTGAAGCGGCGCGGCCTCGAAGGAGCGGGCCGTGTCATTCCAGCCGACGAGCAGTTGCTCGCGCTCGCGAGCCTCCAGCAGCGGAATGGCGGACAGGGGCAGGAGGGGATTTGCCAGCGCGCCTTCGAGCAGCGTGGCCAGGTGCGATGCCATCCGTTCCGCGGTGCGCGGCAGGAAGAGGCGGGTGTTGTATTGGAAGGTGCCCGCGAAGCCCTCGGGCGACTCACCCATCGACAGCTCCAGGTCGAACCGGGCGACGCTGGTGCCCTCTCCAAACGGAGTGATGCGCAGGTCCGTGTTCTCGGCGGACCCGCCCGGGGTGTTCTGCAGCGTGAAGAACACCTGGAACAGCGGAGTGCGGTCCAGCGCACGTCCCGGCGCGAGCGCCTCGACGAGCTTCTCGAAGGGAATGTCCTGGTGGGACTGGGCCCCCAGCGTGGCCTCGCGCACCCGGGCCACCAGCTGCGTCAGCGACGGCTGGTCATCCAACCGCGAGCGCAGGGCGAGCGTGTTGACGAAGAAGCCGATGAGGCCCTCCAGCTCGGCGAAGCGGCGGCCGGCGGTGGGCGAGCCGACGACGACATCGTCCTGGCCCGAGTACCGGGACATCAACGCCTGGAAGGCAGCCAGGAGCACGATGAAGGGGGTGACGCCTTGCTGCTGGCAGAACGCGCGCAGGGCGTCGGACAGCGGGCGCGACAAGCGGATGGGAGCAGCGGCGCCGTGGAAGGTCTGAAGGGGCGGGCGGGCGAAGTCGGTGGGCAGCTCCAGCGCCTGGGGCGCGCCCTTCAGGTGCTCACGCCACCACGCGAGCTGGTTCTCCAGCGCCTCACCCTGCAACCAGGAGCGCTGCCACA
>NZ_JAAIXZ010000039.1 GCF_010894435.1 Pyxidicoccus trucidator
CGGGCGTCCATCGGTCCATGTTCGCTCCTGCTGTGTCGTCCATGGACCTACCTGCTCACCTCGGGCGCTGGTGTCGATCCCCTGGCCCTTGCCTGCTCTCTCGCCGTAACCTGTTCGACGTTCTAGGTGGGCGTGGCGCTGTGGGGGCGGCTTGACCGATTACAGGGGTGCGCGCGGGTCCAACACCGGGGACGACTTCCACGAGGTATGGGCCACTCGTCAGGCCATCCGGCTGCTGAACGGCGAGGAGGACCTCAAGGCGCTCACTGTCGAGGGCGTGCAGGAACTCGGCGGGAGCGTGGACACCTGGGACGGCGTCGACTGCGCACTGTATTTTGGCGGTCCGGACGCAGCGTCCGCGAACCACGTCAGGCTCGCGCAGCTCAAGTACTCCGGCGCCTCGCCCGAGGCGCCGTGGACCGTCGCACGCCTGACATACGCCAAGGCGGGAAGCGGGAAGGCGAAGGACGGCTCGGTCATCGCTCGACTGACCAAGGCGTGGAAGGCGATGCGCAAACTGCGGCCCGGCGCGCCGCCGCCCAGCGTGGCGCTGGTTACAAATCAGCCGGTCTCCCCGGAGCTCCTGGAGGCCGTGAAGCGCGCCAGCACCGCGACACTCACGGCAAACGAAGCCTACCCTTTTACTTGGGGAGCGCCTTTCCAGATTCAGGTTTTCTGCGCACACAGAGCCGAACGGGAATCGCCCCTGCGGACTCTTCCCAGCCGCGCTCCAGCCTGCTCGCTATCCAGCCCCCGTTCGAGACGCACGAACGGTGGTTTAGGAGATTGGCAAGGAGTAGACTGTCGATGCCACAGGCCCGGCGCCTCACACCCTCTGCCTTCTGCTCACGAAGGCTCTGTGGAGCCCATGTCATGCTGACCATCCGCCAAGCTCAGTTCAAAGCATTGGATGAGCTTCGGGCTTCCGCGTTCGTCCACCGGCTGAGCCGGCGGCTTCGTGATATGTTCGAAGCCGAACTCCAGTCCATGAAGGATGAGGCACTGGAGCGGTTGATTCGCTCTGGCATTGAGCGGGCTAGAACCTATGGAATCGAATACACGGCCGACATCGCTCGCTATGTCGAGTACATGGTCTTTCTGGGCGAAGACTTCGATTCGAACCCTGTCGTGGGCTGGGTCGGAGATATCCTTCGTGACGGCCAGCTCAACGGCAAGGAGAAAATGGACCGGATCGACGTAGCGGTACGCTCCATCTTCACGCAGCGTTAGCGCTTCTCCCATCATCTGACGGAGCTAAACATGCGCGGCGCCATCGTGGACTTCGAATTCGAGCGCTGCTATGTCTCGGTCAAGAATCTCGATCTTCCAAAGGCTGATGTATGTCAGCTTTTTTCTGGTGAGATCAGGATATCCAAGCCCAAGAAGGAGAGCGGTGCCAAGGCCAAGGGCAACGCCAAGGCAAAGATCAAGAGGAAAGACAGCAACTCTCAGGAGTTGCTGGAGACCGCAATCGGGGAAGGCAAATTGGATGCTGACGACGATGGGCGATTCTTTCAGGTCGACAGCCTCAAACTCTATGAAAAAAATGAGTTCGAGTTCGCATGCGATGAAGACAACGTTGTGACTTGGATTGGGCCTCTCGGGAGCACTCCTCCAGAGCCGACCATTCCCGAAGTTTTGAGACAATACATCACTACGGATGAGTACAGCGAATTCGAGAAGCTGGATTCCGTGGAGACATGCAGGCTCAATGACGTGGTTTGGAAGTGTCCGGTCTGCGATCGCCTCAACCTCTTCACGCCGAAAAGGGAGCCCTGTGCAAACCCGCACTGTGACAAGCCCTTCCCGGAAGGCGACGCCTTCAAGCACTCGTGGGTACTCGATGGCAATACCCGGGTGCTCACCTTCTTGAGCAAGTGCTGGGAATGCCCCAAGTGCCTCATTCGGAATCTCTGGTCTGAAGGGGGGGGCACGAAGTGCGGCAATATTAGTTGCTCCTTCACTCGGCCCAGCAAGGGCAGCGTCGAATGGCAATGCCACATCAATCATGCAGAATACCTGTGGACCTACGAAGAGACGGGCCTCACTGTCACTTCACTGGGCGAGTGCCTGAAGTCCGAGAAGTCCGCCGAGCACCATTCCGTGGAAGAAATCATCGAGCAAGGGGATTGCGGCTTCGAGAAGGCGCTGGATCTTTACAAGGACAAATCCTGCCCGCATTGCGCGCTACTTGGCTCTGGTGAACCCAAGGGTTGCCAGCACTCCAGCGTGTCTCAGCTTGCGTGCATGCGTTTCTCGGAGTGGTACGGGTTAACGGAAGGTGACTACCGCCATGAGACCCGGTACCGCCAGCTCGCCTCCCTGCTGTCCGGAATCCCCCGCTGCATGTGCAAGGACAGCTATGACGACATGATCGGCGCGGTCCCCAAGCCTCCGCATAACGTGTTCCGCAAGCTGATCGGCAATATCGACCCGAATCACTCATACTGGAACAAGGTGTCTGACATCGTCACCGAAAAACGCCCCAAACTAAAGGTGTTCGAGGTCATCACCAATGTGAACCCGAGCATGAAGTGTCATATCGTCCCGCGCTCGGCGGGAGGCTGCTTCATCAACATCAGGAATGTCATCTGGATCCAGCATCTCTGCCCTGTCTGTCAGTGCCTGGATGCGCTCTTCACCGAGTGGCAGGGTGAGAATGAAACGTATGATAAGGACCAGTACCAAAAGCGATTCGTCCTCTCGGAAGAGCAACTCAAGAACCTTGTGGGGAAGAAGATAATTTCTGACTACATGAAATCCAGGACCGAGATCGCCGAGAAGATTGAGTCGCTTTGTGCGAAATTCCGCAAGTGAAGCAGTGGGGCTCACTCAAGCACATCCACCTCGCCAATAGAGGTGCCCTGGCCATTCACGAGCACTTCGAAGCGGTGCGGGCCGGGGTCGTGGCGGCGCGTGGTGCCACGGGAGCGTCTCTTCCTGGTGCCCGGCAACCACGACGTGGACCGCTCCGTGAGTGCGTCCGATAAGGCGTATTTGGGAAACGTTTTGGTTCGGCCCACGAGGACCGCTCCTCGCCAGTTCGGCGCGTTCGCAGGAGAGGGTGGGGCGCTGCAAACGTTTGAACGTACTCGTTCAGCGGCTTGCGTCCTGACGAGAGCCCTCTGCGGCGCTACTCGGGCGGACTATGCTCCGTGAGCGCACCGAGAGAGACTTTGCGGAAGAGGTTGGCGGCAAGCCGCTCTTGAGCGTCCTGCTGCTGGAGAGTCTGCTTCCAGGAGGCCGGGCACGCCTCCGGTTCGGCTACCGGCGGGCCTGGGAGCTGCTGCGGCGCGAGGGGCCTGCCGTCAACGTGATGCGGGTGCACCGGATCTGGAGGAAGGCGGGGCTGGCTCTGTCTCGCAGGCGGCCGCGAAAGCGCCGTCGGCTTGGGCAGCAGCGCCAGCCCAAGCCGGAGGGCGTCAACTCAGCGTGGGCCTGGGACTTCGTGCGCGACGTGTGCGCCAACGGGCAAGAGCTCAAATGCCTGACCGTCGTGGACGAGCACAGCTGCGAGTGCCTAGCCATTGACGTGGCGGGGCGCATCAGCGCCAGGCGCGTCATTGAGGTGCTCTCGCGGCTGGTGGCTGTGCAGGGGCCGCCGAAGTACCTGCGGAGCGACAACGGCCCGGAGTTCATTGCCAAGGCTCTGCGCAGGTGGCTGAGGCCAGTGGCATCCAGACGGCCTACAGCGAGCCGGGCAAGCCCTGGCAGAACGGCACCAACGAGAGCTTCAACGGCCGCTTCCGAGACGAGTGCCTGTCAGCGGAGTGGTGCGCGCCACCCGCTTCGGTGGCTCTCCCGCACTTCGTGTGGTGCGTGTCGAGGATACGTGTTCGCCTACGTGGCCGCCCGCTTGGCCGCCCTCCGAGGAGTGACCGATGGTGAGACGAGGGATGCGCGAGCCGGAATCCAGTATTCCCCGCCTTGATAGGTCGATGGACCGATTGCCGTGTCTGGCTTCTCTCCCGAGGGAGACCACACAAAGTGCGGGAGAGCCGGCTCCGTGGACAGCGTGGTCATGCTGCCTGAGCTACTGGTGAGGCTGTCCGCTCATACGCCACCGGGCTCACGTAGCCCAGCGAGGATAGGAGTTGGTCCCTGGGGATGTGCGGCTGTTCATGCATCCCCCAGGACGTCATCAGCTCGACACGTCAGCCGAGGCCGCCGCTTCCTGGGGCCGGCGGGGAGGTGAGTGCACCCCGCCTACCGACGGACCTTGCGTGGAGGGCTGTCGTCGGCCGGATACGTCACGCGCCCTCTGCTGACGTGTGCGAAGGCGGTCAGCCGGTGCGGGGTGGCCCGCGTGGCCGACTTGAGGTGCAGCACCTCCGCGCCTCGCGCGACCAGTGCATCGGCGACCAGGGAGCGATGACACCGCCAGCGTAGCGCCTCCGCGCACATCAAGGCCGGTGGTCCGTTTGACAGCTCGTCGTGCAGTTCGGAGAGCCCGTCCTCGAACTCCGCGCTCTGCATGTAGTCCGCGTACGCCCGGAAGCTCGCGTTTCGCCAGGCGGCGTTCACGCTGCTCGTCGCGGTGGACTTCTTGCGAAGACCTCCGAGCTTCGCCAGGTGCAGGTAGCGGATGCCCACCTTCGGGAGCGTCCTCTCCAACGCCTCACTGTTGAACTGAGGGTTGGTGCGCGAGCGCGGCATCTTCCGGATGTCGACCACGGTCGCCACTCCATGCGCCCAAAGGAGCGCGATGAACTCCTTCAGGGAGCGGGTCGAGTGCCCCACCGCGAACACCGTCTTCGCGCTCCAGCTGGGGTGCTGACGCGTTCGCATGGCTGCCTCCTCCCTCCTCAACCTTCCCCTGGCACCGAAGATTCCAGCCAGAGGCGGCCAGCACGTCCTGCGGCGTGGGTGCGGCACGGGGCACGGGAAGAAGTGTCGGACAGGGGCGGTTGGCCAGGAGGACGGCGAGAGTGGCTCGTCGGTCCTGGAGGAAGGTCGAGATGCCCACGTTGCCGCTGCCAGCCCTCGGGAAGCACCACGCCCGCCGGGCGGAGCCGCGCCTTCGTTCGTGCGTCCGCCACAGGGCTGCTGCCTGGCTTGTCTGCCTCGCCGAGGCACCTCACTCATAGAGGCGCCTCGCGCGCTCTGAGTGAGGCAGCGCGCCCTCCGCACCGGGGACGCCCCCGGGCCCGTCACGCGCCATTGAGCTCCCTGCGCAGCTCCGCGCGGAGTACGCGGGCGTGTTGCGCCGGGTGAGTGCTCGCCCCTCGCGCTGCTCCGAACCCCTCCGTGGTTTCACCCTTCCTTCTGCCCCCGGGACGCCATGCGCTACCTCGCCCTTGCCATGAATCTGGATGGAACCCTCGTGACTGGCGGCCGTGCCGATGTGGCCGCGCTGGCGGCGCTCGCGCGGCTGCGCCTCACCGGACGTCGCGTCATCCTGGTCACCTCTCGGCGGCTCGTGGAGCTCACCTCCGTGCTCCCGTCCCTGGACACCTTCGACTGCATCGTCGCGGAGAACGGTGCGCTCCTGCACTGGCCCTCGCGTCGCGAGAGCACGCTCCTCTGCCGCCCGGTTCCCGAGCCCTTCGTGCGCGCGCTGCAGGGACGAGGTGTCACCTCGCTCGTGCGCGGCCAGGCGGTGGTCCAGGCTCCTCGCGCCCAGGCCTCTGCGCTCGTCGAGGTCGTCGGCGAGCTGGGCCTCGAGCTGCAGGTCATCTTCGCCGGAGCCCAGGCCCTGGCCGTGCCTCCGGGCATCAACAAGGGCGAGGGCCTGCGAGAGGCGCTGCTGTCGCTCGGGCTCTCCGTGCATGAGGTCGTCAGCCTCGGATGTGGCGCGAGCGACCACTCGCTGCTCGGCGTGAGCGAGTGCGCCGTGGCGGTCGCCAATGCCCTGCCGGCACTCAAGGCTCGAGCCGCCTTCACCACGCGCGGCGCGGCGGGCGCGGGCGTGATTGAGCTCGTCGAGGACCTGGTCCAGCACGACCTCCAGGTCGCCGAGGCGTGGACGCCTCGGGATGCGCTGACGCTCGGATATGACGATGCGGGCGTGCGCGCGGGTATCCCCTCTTATGGCGAGAACCTCCTCGTGCTCGGACCGCGCGCCGGTGAAGGAGCCAGCTATGTGCAGGGCTTCCTCGAGCGCCTCCTCCAGCGGCGGTACCAGCCCTGCGTCATCGACTGCCTCGGAGACTTCGAGGTGCGCGACGACATGGTGAAGCTGGGCGGCCGCGTGCAAGCCCCCCGCGTGCAACAGGTGCTGGCCGCCCTGACGGCGCCCTCCGTGAAGCCCGTGGTGAGCCTCGCGGCGGTGGCTCCCGAAGCGCAGCCCGACTTCTTCCGCGAGCTGCTCCCGGCGCTCGAGGGCATGCGGCTGCGGACGGGGCGTCCCCACTGGCTCATCGTCAATGGCGCGGAGCGCCTGTGGCCCGCCGGGGCGGAGGGCTCCCGTCGCGACGCCCCGAAGCTCGGGGAGACCCTCCTGCTGGTCGAGGACCCGGACGCGGTGGCGCGTTCCATCCTCCAGCAGATGGAGGTCGCGGTGGCGGTGGGGCCGGCGGCGGGCCGGGCCCTCCAGCAGCTCGCGAGCGCGCTGGAGGAGCCGGCGCCGCACCTGCCCCTGCGCACGGGGGCGGCTCCCGGGGTGCTCGCCTGGTTCGTCGCGGAGGGGCCCTGGCCGTTGAAGCTCCGGGCTCCGCCACGGCGCGCCGAGCGCTTGCGCCGGGTCCCCGAGCAGGTGGAGGGGGACCTGGGGGACCGCAGCTTCATCTTCCGGGGCCGACAGGGACAGCCCGAGCTGCGAGCGCACAACCTGAGCGCCTTCTGCCAACAGGCCTCGCAGGTGGATGAGGACACCTGGCTCTTCCACCTGTGGCACGGAGACTTCTCCCGCTGGGTCCGGGATGTCCTGCACGACGACGCGCTTGCCCAGAAGCTCTCCGCCATCGAGTGCCGCTACGAGTTGCCCGCGGCGGACAGCCGCCGCGAGGTGTGCGGCGCCATTGCCCATCACTACGCGCTGGCGGCCTGAGTCGGAGGCCGCGGGCGCTCCCGCGCATTCCTCCAGGAGGGCCGCATGCAGTCCGAAATCACGCTCGTGCTGGCCATCGTGCTGGCGACCATCGTCCTCTTCTCCGTGGAGCGAATCCCGCTCGAGGTGACCTCGCTGGCCGTGGTCTGCCTGCTGGGGCTCACGGGCGTGTTGACTCCGGCCGAGGCCTTCGCCGGGTTCTCCAACGAGACGGTCATCTTCATCTTCGCCCTGTTGGCGATGACGGAGGGGCTGGCCTCCACGGGGGTGATGCGCCGGGCCGGACTCTGGCTGTCCCACCTGGGACGGCTCGGGCCGAAGGGCTTCCTGCTGGGGGTGATGCTCCTGGTGGCGGTCTTCTCCGCGTTCGTCTCGAACACCGTCACCACGGCGGCCTTCCTGCCGGTGGTCCTCCGAGGAGCGAAGAGCGTGGGGCTGCGCCGCAGCTGGGTGCTCATGCCGCTCGCCTTCGCCTCCATGCTGGGCGGAATGGGCTTTCTCTATGGGACGTCCACCAACCTGGTGGTCTCCGCGCGGCTCGAGGACCTCGGCTTCGGGCCCATCGGCCTCGTCGAGCTGTCTCCCGCCGGGGTGCCCCTCGCGGTCCTGGGCATCGCGCTGGTCATCCTCCTGGCGCCCCGCGTTCTTCCCGCTCGCGCGGGCACGGCGGTGGCGCCCGCGCCGCACCCTAAGCCGGACGGGGACGTCCCACTGCGTCCGCGGCGCTCGAGGGCGCTGCTCGCCAGCCTCATCTTCGTCACCACGCTCGGGGTGGGCTCGAGCGGCGTGGTCTCCCTGTCGCTCGCCGGAGTGGCCGGCGTGCTGCTCATGGTCGTCACCGGGTGCCTGGATGCGAAGCGCGTGTTCCACATCGACTGGCGGGTGGTGCTGCTCATCGGGTCGATGATGGCGCTCGGGCTCGCGATGGAGAAGAGCGGGGCGGGGAAGCTGCTGGGCGGGTTCGCCTCGGAGCTCGCGGAGGTGGGCGGCCCCCGACTGGTGCTGCTTTGCCTGATGCTGCTGACGGTCTTCCTCTCCATTCCGATGAGCAATCAGGCCGCGGCGCTCGTCGTACTGCCCGTGGGGCTGAGCGCGGCGACAGGGCTGGGCGTGGACCCCCGCGGCTTCGCCATGGGGATTGCCCTCGCCGCTTCGTGCTCGTTCCTCACGCCGCTCGAGCCGAGCTGCATGCTGGTCTACGGGCCCGGGCGCTACCGCTTCAGCGACTTCCTCCGGCTCGGGGGGCCGCTCACCGCGCTGATGCTCGCCGCGCTCGTGCTGCTCGTTCCGTGGGTGTGGCCCCTGGACGCGGGCCAGGTGAAGCAGGGCCCCTCCGTGGCCGGGCACCCCGGCCGCCTACCCCAGTCCGGTTGCCAAACGGTTCTGGCGCATTACACTGTCTGGAATGGAGGCGGGGGGCCCATGGCCCTTCCGCTGTGTGAACGCCCTCATGGCCCTCGTGACGTCAGCCCTGGTGAGCTTTAGACCCCGCCAGGTCGCGGACGGCCGAGTCATGCTCGTGCACGGCCGGGCCTCGGCCTGGCTCCAGACGGACGCCCCGCGCCTTTCGTAGCGTGCGGCGTCCTCCCACTCCCAGCTCGCCCTGAGTTGCCCCCGGGTGCGGTTCTCGCGCCCAGGGGAGCACTCACGCGTCAGCGAGGTCGGCCGCTTCACGGCCCTCCTGCTTCGCGGACACGGCCGCTGGACCCCGGGCGACGCCTGTCTCCACCACCCCAAGGGCGCTCCCGCCCTCGCAGTCCCTCATCACAAAGGACCACCCCATGAACACCCTCCACACGGTTGCCGTCACCGAGATTGACCTGGAGCGCCTGCAGCGAGTGCTCGACCTCCATGGCGAGACTTCCCGCGCCGAGCACACCGAGGCGCTCGAGTGGAAGCTCTCGAAGGCGCAGGTCACCTCTTCCGAGGCCGTGTCGCCGGGCGTCGTGACGATGAACAGCACCGTGCTCTTCGAGGATGAGGGCAAGGGAGAGTTCCAGGAGGTGACGCTCTGCTACCCCAAGGACGCGCTGAGCGCTCCCGGCCGGGTGTCGGTGCTCGCGCCCGTGGGCATCGCCCTCCTGGGCCTGTCCCCGGGGCAGCGCGTGGAATTGGACGTTCCAGGCGGCCACAAGCGCCGGCTGCGCGTGGTGGCCGTGCCCTACCAGCCCGAGGCCGCGGGACACTTCCACCTGTGAGCCCGTCCGAGCCCGAGAGCGGCACCTCGCGCGAGGACCGCTGGCAGCACCTCGTCCACACCGCCTTCCTCCTCGAGGAGGAGGACAGCGCAAGCCACGCCGCTGGCGCGACTCCTGAACCGGAGGAGCGCCAGCGGCGGGTGAAGGTGCTCCTGGGCAGCCTGCTCGAGGTGTTCCCTTCGAGCCTCGACCCCGTCGAGGACTTCGAGGGCTACGCCGTGCGCCGGCTGGCCCAGAGCCTCCTGCGCACGCTGGGATAGACGGGTGGGGTCGCGCGGGGATTGCGGGCCGGTGGGGGGCGGGCGCAGGAGTTGCGCGCTCCCTGGCGCTGCTGGCCCTGGCGCGGGCTGGCACGCGGCTTGGAACAGGGCAGGGGAGATGGAACCGCTCCTGGACGTCCCCACGCCCTCCGAGGAACTGCTGAGCCGGTACAACGTCTCCGGCCCGCGGTACACCAGCTACCCCACCGCGCCCATGTGGCGGGAGGACTTCGGCGCCGACGCCCTCTCCGAGCGGCTCATCGGCGCGGGCGCCCAGTCCGGGTCGGAGCCGCTGTCGCTGTATGTCCACCTGCCGTTCTGCCGCAGCCTCTGCTGGTACTGCGGCTGCAACGTCGTCATCAGCAAGGACGCAGGCGCGGCGGACCGGTACCTCGACCACCTCGCCCTGGAGCTGGACCTGGTGGCGGAGCGGCTCGGCGCTCGGCGCTCCCTGTCGCAGGTGCACTGGGGCGGCGGCACGCCCACCTTCCTCTCCGAAGCGCAGCTGGAGCGGCTGTGGACGGAGCTGACCCGCCGCTTCACGCCCCTGCCCGACGCGGAGGTGGCGATTGAAGTCCACCCCGCGCTGACGACGCCCGGACAGCTCTCGCTGCTGCGCCAGCTCGGCTTCAACCGCGTGTCCATGGGCCTGCAGGACTTCGACCCCCAGGTGCAGCGGACCACGAACCGCCTCCAGACGCCGGAGCAGACGCGGGCGCTGCTGGAGCACGCTCGTGCGCTGGGCTTCAGCGGCGTGAACTTCGACCTCATCTACGGCCTGCCGCACCAGAACGCCGAGAGCTGGGCCCGCACGCTGGAGACGGTGCTGTCCATGCGGCCGGACCGGCTGGCCGTCTACTCCTTCGCGTACATGCCGGAGGTGCTGAAGCACCAGCGGCGCATGCCCGCGGACGCGCTCCCCGGCGCGCGCGCCAAGCTGGACCTGTTCCGCTCCGCCTACGCGTCCTTCGTCGGCGCGGGCTACCGGCCCATCGGCATGGACCACTTCGCGGTGCCCGAGGACGAGCTGGCGCGCGCCCAGGCCGAGCGCCGGCTGGGTCGCAACTTCCAGGGCTATACGGTGAAGGCCGCGTCGGACGTGGTGGCGCTCGGCAGCACCGGCATCAGCGACGTGGGCGGCGCATATGCCCAGAACGTGCGCCCGCTGCCGCACTACTACGCGCGCGTGGCCGAGGGGCGGCTGGCCACCGAGCGCGGCCTCGCCCTCACCGACGACGACCGGCGCCGCCGCGCCGTCATCACCCAGCTCATGTGCAACTTCTGGACGGACCTGGGCGACGAGGGCTCGCGGTACTTCGCCCCGGAGCTGGAGCGGCTGCGGACCTTCGAGGACGACGGGCTGGTGGTCCGCACCGGCTCGCAGCTGGAGCTGACGCCCCTGGGCCGGCTCTTCGTGCGCAACGTGGCGATGGTGTTCGACGCGCAGCTCTCCCGGGCCGAGCGGCCCCGCTTCTCAAGGACGGTGTGAGGCTCGCTCCAGCGGGCAGGCAGGCGGACCCTTCTCGGGCCCGCTGGCCTGGAGTCACGGCCGGTGAGTGAGCACCTCTACCTGCGTGGACCAGGGGCCAGGGGGCCGAGCATGAGACGACAGGTGGGACGCGCGGAGGCGGGTGGTGTGCTCGCGGTACGTGGCGCCACGGCGCGCGGGCTGAAGGCCCTGGTGCTGGCGGTGGCGCTGCTGGCCGTCACCACCGCGGGCGCCGTGCCCCGGCCGGGAGAGTTGCTCCCGGAGTTCTCCACTCGCGATTTGCTGGACCGCCCCCACCAGAGCCGCGAGCTGGTGGGCCGGCCCACGCTGCTGGTCGTCATCACCGACAAGGATGGCGGCGACGAGATGCGCAGGTGGTTCGACACCGCGGAGACTCGCGTGCCCGAGTCCGTCCACCGTGCCTCCATCCTCACCTTCAAGGTGCCCTTCTTCGTGAGCGCCGGCACCGTGCGCGGCAAGGCTCGCGAGAAGGTGCCCCGCGCCTTCTGGACCGACACGTGGCTGGACAAGAACGGCGCCATGGGCAAGTCGCTGGGGCTGGCCACCAGCCGCACGCCCTATGCCTTCGTGCTCGATGCCCGGGGCCGCGTGGTGGCCGCCGTCCATGGCACCGCCGACGCGCGGGAGGCCCAGGCCGTCTGGGACGCGCTCACCCGGGGGAGCGGGGGGCAGGGTGGGAGCGGAACGAACGTTCCTTCCTCCGGAGCCGGCACCGTGCGGTGAAAAGACCACGGGCGCCTCGGGAAGAGTCCCGAGGCGCCCGTGGTGCTCCAGTCACGCTCGCGTCGTCCGGCCCGTCAACGCTGCGCGAGGATTTCCTGGAGGCGCTTCTTGTCGCTGGAGAAGGAGAAGGCGCTGTAGAGCTGGTAGCCGTTCTCCGGGTCGAGGATGCGCGGCTTCAGTGAGCGCACCACGGTGAGCTTGTCCTGCGAGAAGGAGAAGTGGGTCATGAGCTGCCCCACCTGGGAGATGAGGAAGTAGTTGTCGCCAGCGGCCAGGGTGAGGACGCGCATCTTGTCCTCCACGAAGGTCTCCTTGGCGACCGCCTCGTTCACGCGCTTGAAGTGGCCGTCCGGCATGGGCCGCACCACCGGCACGGTCGGCGGGGGCAGGGGCTGCGGAGCCGGCGTCGGGTAGACGCTGCCCGCGGAAGGAGCCTCGGCGAGCAGCTGCTGCAGCGAGTCCAGCGTCTCCTGCGCCCGGCGCAGCTTGTTGCGCCCGTCACCGCGGTGGTCGGTGCGCTGCTCGGCCTCCTCCAGCAGCTTCTCGAGGCGCTCCATGCGGGCGTTCATCTCCGCGCGGTCCACCACGGCCAGGTTGCGCGCGGGCGGAGGCGGCTGCGGCATGGGGCGGCCCGGGGGCGGGGGGCGGCGGAGCTCGGCGCCCTGCGGGGCGCTCTGGGCGAGGGCGGCGCTGGCGGTGAGGATGGCAACTGCGATGGCTAGGGCCTTCATGGGGGAGCGTCCTTTCGTGTGCTCGACACTACCGACGCGCCCGGCCCCCCGGCATTCATTCCCCGGGGAGCGGACTTCCGGCCAGCGTCCAGACAGCGGCATACACCCCCTGGATGGCCTGGGCCATACGCGCGTAGTCAAGCGTGTCCCACGTATCCCCGGCGGTGTGGTAGCGCGGGTTCCGGAAGAAGGCCGTGTCCGTCACCATGACCGCCCGGTAGCCCTGCTCCCAGAAGCTGGCGTGGTCCGAGAGCCCCACCCCCGGCAGGGACGGGGGCGCGACGAGGCTCTCCACCGGCAGCGGGCTCCCCGCTCGCATGGCCTCCGCCACCGCGTCGGTGAGGCCGCCGTCCCCACGGGTTCCCACCACGCCGATGAAGTGGCCCGTGTCCGGGTAGCGCAGGTGGAGCACCGGCAGCGGGTAGTCCTGGCTGTCCGGCGCGTCGCTGAAGGTACCGAGCATCTCCAGCGCCAGCATGGCGCGCACCTTCACTCCGGCGTCCTTCAGCGAGCGCGCGTGCACCGCGCTGCCCATGTCGCGGGTAGAGAACCAGGGCGGCTCCTCCAGGGTGTACGCCACCAGGTCCACGCGGAGGGGCGGCGGCTTGCGGCCGAGCAGCACCGCCAGCTCCAGCAGGCCGGCGACGCCACTGGCGTTGTCGTCCGCGCCCGGCGTGCCGTGGGCCGAGTCGTAGTGCGCGCCGATGATGAGCCGCTCGCCGTCTTCCGGGCCGAAGCGGGCGATGAGGTTGCGGTACTCGCGGCCTCCCGCGTGGACGGGCTGGGACTCCACCTGCCCACCTGCTCGCGCGAGGTGGTCCTCGAGCCAGGCAGCGACTCGCTCCAGGTTCTCCGGGTGCGAGGCGTCACGGGGGTGGAAGGTCTCCGAGAGCATGCGGACGTTCGCTCGCAGGGTGTCGGGCTCCACCGTTGCCCCAGGCAGGGAGGACGGGCGCGCGGGTGGGGGAGCGCGCCCCTGACTCCACACACACGCGAGGCCGAGGCCCGCCGTCAGCACCGCGGCCCCGAGTCCCATCCACCAGCCCCGTCGTCTCATGGCTCCCTCCGGCCGGGCGACCGATGCGCCCGGACTGTCCCTGGCTTGGACCCACGGCGGGGAAGCGTCGTTCCCTGGGTCGGCTCAGGGAACGGGCAGACGCTTGGACAGCACCTTGACGTCCGGCGACAGCTCATAGACCACGGGCACGCCCGTGGCGAGCTCCAGCCCCACCACCTGCTCGCCGGTGAGCTCGTCCAGCTTCATCACCAGGGAGCGGTTGGAGTTGCCGTGCGCCACCACCAGCACGTGCTTGCCCTGGCGCAAATCACCCGCAATGGCCCGGTCATAGAAGGGGAGCACACGCTTCGCCGTCATCGCCAGGGACTCGCCGTTGGGCGGGGGCACGTCGTAGGAGCGGCGCCACAGCTTCACCTGCTGCTCGCCGAACTCCTTCGCCGCGTCCGCCTTGTTGAGTCCCTGGAGGTCGCCGTAGTGGCGCTCGTTGAGGGCCGCGTCGCGGATGACGGGAATGCGCTGGCCGAGCGCCTCCAGGATGATGGTCAGCGTCTCCTGTGCGCGGGTGAGGACGGAGGTGTAGGCGACGTCGAACTTCATCCCCTGGAGCGCCTTCGCCGCGAGCCGGGCCTCGTCGCGGCCCTGCTCCGTGAGGGGCACGTCCACGAAGCCGGTGAAGCGGTTCTCATGGTTCCAGAGGGACTGACCGTGTCGGACGAGTGCGAGAGTGGGCATGGCTGCCCCTGCTAGCGCAAGCCGGGCGGGCCGGCCAGGGCGCGCGGGGCGCTTGCGTTCCGGGCTCTACACTGGGGCGCTGGTTCCGCCCGGCGGGACTGGACGCTACCTGCCGGGCTTGAGGAGCCGGGTCAGCTCACGGTCCAGGGCGGCGGCGAACTGCTGGCGGTCCTGCGCGGAGAAGCCTCCCGGGCCTCCCGTCATCACTCCGCTCTCACGCAGCTCCTGCATGAAGTTCCGCACCGAGAGGCGCTCGGCGATGTTCTCCTCGGAGAAGAGCTCCCCGCGCGGGTCCAGCACCACCACGCCCCGGGGCACCAGCAGCGCGGCCAGCGGAATGTCCTGCGTGACGGCCAGATCTCCCCGCTGCGCCGAGGCCGCGATGTGCCGGTCCGCCACGTCCAGCCCCGCCCCCACCTGCACCGTGGAGACGAGCTCCGAGCGCGGAAGGGACAGCGCCTTGTTGGCCACGAAGACGGTGGGCACCTTCAGGCGCTGCGAGGACCGCAGCAGGATGTCCCGGACCGGCCCGGGGCAGGCATCGGCATCGACCCAGATTTTCATTCGCACAGGCTCCTGGCTTCGTTTGGCCGGACTTCGGGATTCAGGGTGCCGTACTTCGTCACGGCAGCAGGCGGGTGAGGAGCGTGAGGCCGGGCCCTTCCAGCGGCACCCGGCCCCGGAGCGCGGCGAGCAGCGACCAGCCGTGGTCCGAGAGCAGGACGACCCCCGCGTCCGCCGCTGGCGCGAAGCCGAGGAAGCCCGTGTAGCCCCCCATCACCGACGAGCGCCACACCACCGCGTGCCCGCGCACCGTGGACACCGTCCAGCCCAGCGCCAGGCGCGCGGGGCCCGCGTCCACTCGCGGCGCCTGGGCCAGCTTCAGGGCGCGGACGAGGCCTGCGTCGGAGGCGCGCCCGAGGTTGGCGTCGAGGAAGCGGAGCAGGTCCGGCGCGGTGGAGTGAAGCGCGCCCGCGCCGGGGAGGGCCGGGAAGTTCCACGCGGGCAGGGGCTTGCCTCGCGCGGTGTGGCCGGGTGTCAGGCGGGGCTGCTGCTCCTCCGTGACTCGGGCCGTGGTGTCGACGAGGCCCAGGGGCTTGAACAGCAAGTCCCTCAGCGCGTGCCCGTAGTTGAGCCCCGCGCGCCGCGACAGGGCGTGGCCCAGCACGCCCATTCCGAGGAGGGACTCGGCGTAGGGCCGGGGCGGCGGACTCGCGGGCCGGTAGCTCCGCAGGAAGTCGCCGAACAGGCCGGCGGAGTAGTGGCCGAAGGGGTCCTCCGGATTCTGGGGCGCCGCGTCCAGGTTGGGCGGCAGGTGCGGCAGGCCCGAGGTGTGCGTGGCGAGCTGCTCCACGGTGAGGCGGCCCGCGGCATCGTCCGGCAGCAGCGCCCGGGGGATGAGGTCCGCGAGCGGGGTATCCAGCCGCAGCTTCTCCTGCTCCACCAGCAGCGCGAGGAGTGTGCCCGTGAAGACCTGCGTGAGCTCTCCCAGGGCGTAGATGGCATGGGTGGGCGGCGGGGCCCCCTTGCCTCGGAGGCCGTGTAGGTGGTGCTCGCCACGCCACGTGAGGCCCACGCAGAGCGAGGCTCCGCGATACCCCCGCCGGTAGCGCCGGGTCTCCTCTTGGATGAGCTCGGTGGGCGTGGGCATGGGGTGTCGCGGCTCTCTCACGGCCCGGAGGGAGCGTCAACCGCGTGGCGTGCTGTCACGCGCCCATCCGGAAATTGACGGATTGTCGCTCGGGGCGGTGTCGCCGGGCCGCTCAAGTCCCTGGAATCCGGAGCGCGGTGGGTTGGAACGGCATGTGTAAAGGCAGGACCCGCCAGGAGGTTCCACAATGTGCTGTCCGGTCCAACCCCGCGCGTTTCCGCTGACCCGCCACTTCATCGAGCGCCGTGCGCGCCGCCAGCTCCGCGAGGACGTGCTCGACTTCATCCTCGAGTTTGGCGCCCGGGCTCGCGCCGCCGGAATGACGCATGTCACGGTGCTGGAGCGGGATTTGCCCGCGGCCTGGAGGCACTCCTCCCTGGCGAGGCAGGCGCGCGGGTGGATTGTCTTGCTGAGCGACCAGGAGCGCCTCATCACCTGCTACCGGCGCGGTGACGCGAGCCGCTTCATCCGCCGCAAGCCCAAGCGCCGCATGTCCGATACCCAGGTGCAGCGCGCCTGAGCCTCCCTCACTGAGGCGGAGGTGGGTTCTGGGGCGGAGTCTCGGGTGGGGTTTCGGGCGGAGTCTCGGGCGCCCAGGGCGCGTCATGGACGAAGCCGTGGGCTTCGTTGCCGCTGTGGTCCACGACGCGTCGGGTGCGTCCTTCGTCCATGGGCCAGTACCCCGAGAGCCCTTCCGCGTTCTCGGCGGGTGGGTTGCTCATGTCCTCTTTGATCTGATCCTGCGTGCGGGCGACGCTCCAGATGCGCACGTCGCGGATGTTGCCATTGAAGGCGCGCTCGCCGCCGCCGCCCCTGGCTCCAATGGCCCAGCGCGCGCGGATGGGGAAGGCGCCACCGGCAATCTGGGGCGCTTCGGCCAGCAGCGCGCCATTGCGGTAGAGAAGCCACTTCTGTCCGTCATGGACGCCTGCGATGTGGACCCATTGGTTCGCGTCCTCCGCGGGCATG
This sequence comes from Pyxidicoccus trucidator, assembly GCF_010894435.1. Lineage (NCBI taxonomy): Bacteria > Pseudomonadati > Myxococcota > Myxococcia > Myxococcales > Myxococcaceae > Pyxidicoccus > Pyxidicoccus trucidator. Next base: position 16,781 of record NZ_JAAIXZ010000039.1, read on the forward strand.
GGAGCGGTCGCGCCGCCGAAGGCCTTTCCGTCCATGTACGAGCCGACCTGGTAGTTCCCCACCAGGATGCGCAGGTAGATTTCCCCACTGGGATTCAGGACGTAGCCCCGGGCCACGATGTTCTGGAGGCCGGAGCCGCTCGTCGGACGGACCCATGCCTCCAGGGTGATGGGGCCGGTGATTTCCAGGGGCAGGGGCTCGCCCAGGTCCACGTACGCGGTGGTGCCGTTGAAGGCCAACACCAGCGGCGGGGGCTCGGGCTCCACCACCGGCCCCGAGCCACCCGTGCCCTCGTCTTCCCCCCGATTCCACAGCACGCTCGCCAGCACGATGACGAGCAGCGCCGTCACCGCCGACACGGGTATCCACCACGGCACCCGCTTCCGGGGGATGACCGGAGGCGCCGGCACGCGGACCGCCACCGTGGGCCCGTCCGCGAAGTGCTCGTCGGGGTTGGCCTGGTCCACCACCAGCAGATGGAAGGCATGCTCGCCCGCGGGCTGCGAGGCCGGGACGGACGTCCTGACGTGGAAGAGGTGCGTGCCGTCCCGGGGGAAGTCCCGCTCGGCCTCATCCACGAGCGAGAACCACTCGGGCGGCGTCCCTCCCTCGGGGACGATGACGGCCCTGCCCCTGACGGGCTGGCCGAGCGAGTTGGTGACGGTGAAGGCCACCTCGCCCCGCCTGCTCCCATCCAGCCGCAGCGTGGGTGACGTGGTGGTGATGTCGAACGCCCGGGCCATGAAGCACCTCCATTCACGGACAGCAGGGCAGGGTCCGCAGCCCTTCGCTGAAGGTGGGCACCGCCGTCGTGGAGAGCGTCGGGTGCTCGCCTCCTGCCTGGAGCCAGGGCGAGGCTGCGCGGCGTCCTCCGCTCGCATCACCTCCCCGGAGTACGAGGCGCGGGGAGGCCCGGCCAGGCGCACCGAGCCCCTGGCTAATCCTTGCGCAGCTCCGGCGCCACGAGCTTCCCCTGCTTCTTTGCCCGGGTGCCTGGGCTGTCGCCGCGTCGCACGGGTTGCTTACTCAGAGGCGGCTTCGTGGGCGTGGCAGGGGCGAGCACGGCCTTGCGGACGGGCTCCGTGGCCTGGGGCAGCACCTGTTGCCGCTGTTGCTCGGGAGGCGCGGCGGCCTGCTGGAGCTCCGGGGCCTGAAGGGCTGGCGCGAGGGGCGCGTCCTTCGTCACCGGGGCGTCCTGCTTCTGCTTCGCGGCGGGAGGCTCCTGCCTTGCCGCCACGGGGCCCAGCAGCAGGAGCGTCGCGAGCGCCAGCACCGCGGAGGTGCCCACGGCGAGGGCTCCCACCGGGACGCGCCGCTCCAGCAGCCTCCTGGCGGACTCCGCGCTGTCGGGCCGGTCCTCGATGCGCTCCGCGAGCAGCCGCGACAGCAGCCGGCGCAGGCGCCCCGGGACTCCCGCCGGCAGCGGCTTCTCCCCGGGGAAGCCTCCGGCGAGCGACTCGTACAGCACCAGCCCCAGCGCGAAGAGGTCCGACTGCGCCACCGCCCGTCCCAGCCGCTGCTGCTCGGGCGCCATGTAGCGCAGCGAGCCGATGAGCGCGGCGGACTCCGTCAGCGTCGTCGCTCCGTCCAGCCGGGCAATGCCGAAGTCACACAGCTTCGCGCCGTCCGGCGCCAGCAGGATGTTTCCCGGCTTCACGTCCCGGTGGATGAAGCCCCGCTCGTGCGCGGCGCCCAGCGCCTCCAGCATCCTCCGCGCGAGCCCCTCCACCTCAGGCCAGGGCAGGGGACCGTCCTTGTTCAGGCGCGCGCGCAGGTCCGGCCCGTCCACCCGCTCCATCGCGTACCAGCAGAAGCCCCGCTCCTCGCCGTCCGACAGCACGCGCACCACCGCCGGGTGCTGCACCTGCCGCAGCGCCTCGGCCTCGCGACGGAAGCGCGTCCGCACCGCCGGGTCCGCCGCCACCAGCGCCGACAGCACCTTCACCGCGCATGGCCCCGTGTGCCCCTCCGCCGCGTACACCGTGCCCATGCCCCCGGCGCCCAGCCGGCTCGTCAGCCGGAAGCCGCCAAGCGACTCGCCCGTGAGGTCCACCTCCGGCGACAGCCGCGCCGTGCCGGGCGCCGTCTCCACGCGCGCCAGGTCCACCTGCACGCCACACGCGGCGCACGGCACCACCAGCGCCGTGCGGGCGCCGGGGAGGGGAGTACGGCACGCGGGACAGAGGAAGTTCATGCGTAGAGGTCGATTCCGTATTCTTCCAGCTTCCGGTCCAGCGTCGGCCGGGAGATGCCGAGCGCCTCCGCCGCCGCGCTCTTCACCCCCCGCGCCCGCTTGAGCGCGAGGGCAATGTGCTCCCGCTCCACCGCTCGCAGCACCTCCGACAGCGGGCCTTGGACACCGCTGGAGGGGCTCGCGGTTCCAACCTCGTCCGGGGACAGCACCTCCGGCGGCAGGTCCTTCGGGCCCACCTGGTCTCCAGGCCCCTTGAGCACCAGCGCCCGCTCAATGGCGTTGGCGAGCTGCCGCACGTTGCCCGGCCAGGGGCAGGCACGCAGGGCGCTGCTGGCTTCGCGGGTGAAGCCCGAGGCGCGGCGGCCGAGCTGGGCGCCCAGCTTCGCGAGGAAGCGCTCCGCCAGCGGCAGCACGTCCTCGGGGCGCTCGCGCAGCGGGGCCAGGTGGATGCGCACCACGTTGAGCCGCCAGTAGAGGTCCTCGCGGAAGGCGCCCGTGCGCGTCGCCTCCTTCAAGTCACGGTGCGTGGCCGCCACCACCCGCACGTCCACCGGCACGCCCGCGCGCCCACCCACGCGGTGGACGATGCGGTCCTGCAGCACGCGGAGCAGCTTCACTTGCAACTGCGCGGGCAGGTCTCCGACTTCATCCAGGAAGAGGGTGCCGCCGTCCGCCTGCTCGAAGACGCCCTCGCGCGCGGCCTGCGCTCCGGTGAAGGCGCCCTTCTCGTGGCCGAACAGCTCGCTCTCCGCCAGCTCCGCGGGGATGGCGCCGCAGTTCACCGCGATGAACGGGCCCTTCACCCGGGGGCCCAGCGCGTGGAGCGCTCGCGCCACCTCCTCCTTGCCCGTGCCACTCTCCCCGGTGATGAGGACCGTGGACTGCACCGGCGCCGCCGCCTCGGCCACCCGCATCGCCTCGCGCATGTTCGCGCTCTCCGCCACCGGAGGCTGGAAGCCCGGGGCGGCGCCGCGGGGCTCGGGTGGGCAGAGGGACGGCCCCACCGCGAGCGCCAGGGCCCCCGCCAGCGCCAGCTCCTCGTCCTGGAAGGCCTGCTCGCGCAGCAGACACAGCGCTCCCGCCGGCTGGCCCGCGGAGTAGAGCGGGGCACAGAGGACATGGGCGTCCGTGCGGCGCACGCGGGTGGTGTGCGCGTCGTGCTCCGCGCGGGCCTGGACCTCCGGCATGGCGCGGGCCCGGCCCGTCCGAAGCGCGACGTCCACCAGCTCGCGGCTCACCGTGAGGTGCGCGCCCTGCGGGCGGGTGTGCCAGGGACGGGGGCCCTGCGGGCCGAGGCGCAGCAGGACGAGCGCCGAGGGTTGCAGCGCGGACTCCAGCGCCTCGAAGACGAGCCCCACGGCGGCGTCGGGCGAGGGGGAGGTGGCCGCGCGCAGGGCCAGCTCCCCGGCTCGCGCCAGCGCGTCCGGTCCGGGAGGAGCGCCGGCTCGCGCCGCCTCCGAGCGGGTGCGGGTGAGGACCAGCGTGGACTCGCCGTCGCGGGAGCGCAGCGCGTCGAAGGAGGGCTCGTACACGAGCACGCTCTCGCCCACGGACACGTGGTCCCCGGCACGCAGCGCCGTGGGCACCTGGGCCTGGAGGCGCAGCCCGTTGAGCCAGGTGCCGTTGCGCGAGCCCAGGTCCTTCAGCGCGTGCCCGGCCCCTTCCGGGGAGATGACGCAGTGCTCTCGGCTGACCTTCTCGTCGAGGAGCTGCAGGCCCCCCTCGGCGGCACGGCCCACCACCAGCGGAGCATCCAGCTCGCGCGCCACGCCCCTGCACGGACCGAACATCGCCACGAGTCTCGACACGGCCCGCATTGTAGCGGAAGCGCCGTGCGGGTGGGCTGACCGGGGTGGGGCTCCCTGGGGAGGTCCCCACACCCGACGCTCAGCGCCGCTGCTGCTCCTGCTCCGGTGCCCGCACGCGCGTGGAGGGGAGGGTGGTGGCCGGGCCCTTCTTCGCTCCGAAGAAGGTGCCGTGCACGGCCTTGCCCTTGGCGCGGAACATCTTCTTCTCCCCGCCGTCCTTCGTCGCGCCGCCGCCCACGAAGTGGTCGATGTGCTCCTTCTTCAAGGAGCGGGCCTTGGCGCGGCCCTGCTCCTCCTCCGCGCGGCCGGGCTGCTTCTCCAGCGCGGCCAGCACGTAGGAGGCCAGCAGCTTGCGCTCCAGCTTCGCGTACAGCTTCGGACTGTCGAAGACGTCCACCACCTCCAGCTCGCCGTTGATGGCCACCGCCAGTCCGGCCAGCCGCTCGCCCTTCGGCAGCTTCCCCTGGAGCTCGTCCAGATAGCCGCCAATGCGCTGGCGCAGCGCCGCGTCCTGGAACACGCGCCGGTACGTGCCCGTCGGACTGGAGACGCCCGACACCTGCGACTTGCGCTCCACCTCGCCCCAGACGGCCCCCTGCTCGGAGAACAGCGCCGCGCGACGCAGGTCTGGATGCGCCACCGCCAGCCCCGGCTGGAAGGCCAGGTTCCCTCCGTTCCACCGCCCCTGCTCCACGCAGAACACCTGCACCCGCTGGCGCTCCCCCGGGTCCACCACCACGTCGCCGCGCACCATCCGGTCCTGTTTGCCGCCCAGCAGCAGCTCGCCACCCACGAGGTACAGCGGCCGCGCGTCCTGGTTGTGCACCCGCAGCGCCCCCACCGTGCCGTCGCTGTCCAGCTCGCGGATGGAGACCTTCTTCGCCTCCTGCGCCTCCTCAATCACCGTGTAGTCGTCGTAGGGCGGGGCCTTGCGCGTGTGCAGCGGCACCACCGCCAGGTTGTAGGCCAGCACCGGCTGGCCCGCTTCGTAGTCGCCCAGGTCCAGCTCCGCTTCCGGTGGCGGGGACTTCGGCTGGGCGAGGGCCAGCGGCGCGGTGAGCAGGGCCACGAGGGCCGTGACGGCGGAGATTCGAGACTGCATGGGTGGGATGCCTCCTGTGTGTATGGCGTCCCATTGCAAGCGCGCGTGCCAGCGCGGCTCCCCGGGGAGACTCCGGGCGGGGTGTCACACGGCGTTACGAAGTGCCACGCCGTGTGACAGCGCCTCCCGACGCCTCAGGGGCTCGGGCCTTCCTTCACCGGGGCCACCACGCCGAGCACGTTGGGCAGGGCCCAGTAGCGCGTGTTGTCGTCATTCTCGTTGAAGTCCGTCTCGTAGCTGCCCACCCGGCGCACCGTGCGCCCCGGCGCGGCGACGTGGAGCGAGGCTTCCGGGCCGCCCTCCAGGTACATCATCCGCTTCAGCCCCAGCGGCAGCCGCTGCACCACCTGGATGAAGTCGTGGGTGCGGTAGGGCGAGCGGGCATGGAGGAGCAGCAGGCGGCCCTGCGCGTCGATGCCGAGCGCGGCGGTGCTCCACTGGCGCGGCTGCGGCTGCCACGTGTTGCGCCCCTTGCAGTCCACCATGCGGATGGACTGGAGCACCGTGCCGTAGCTCGGCAGCAGGGCCTCCACGTCGTCGCAGCCCGCGTCGAGGAGCTGCACCGGGGCCAGGCCCTTCTTCGTGGGGTGCAGCACCAGGAAGACGCGGTAGTCCTTGCGACGGGTGGCGTTGAGCTCGCGGCCTTCCGTGCGGGCCAGGCCCACGGGGCCTCCGCCCGGGTGGAACATGCCCGCGTTGGTGACGGCGATGAGGCCGTGCAGGGCCGCCCAGCGCTCCGCCGTGGGCTCCGGGGCGTGGCCCTCCACCGCCGCGCTGAGCAGCCGCACCGGCCGGCGCGCCACGTCCACCCGCACCACGGTGACGCGCGAGTCGCCCAGGGACGACTTCAGGTGCGCGTCGAACTCCGCGAGTTCCACCCCTGGGGCGAGCGTCTCCCAGGGAGCGGCGAGGGCGGGTAGGGACAGGCAGAGAAGCAGGGGGATGAGTCGGCTCATGGCGGGCACCGGGACGTCAGGCGAAGGGGATTGTCCTGGCCGGATTGCAAGGGGCGCGCCCCGGCATGTCCGGGAATGGGAAGCGACTTCCCAGGGGTGAACAGGGCGGGCAGGGCGCCGCCGTGCGTTCCCGAGGGGTTGGCGCGCTGGACAGCGGTGGCTCGGTCGTTGCTATTCCTGGGGTGCCCCTCACCCCGGAGCACCCCATGCGGGATTTCGTCCAGGAGCTTCGCCACGCGCTGCGGATGCTCGCGAAGCACCCTGGCTTCACCGCCGTGGCCCTGCTCACGCTGGCGCTGGGCATCTCCGCCAACACCGCCATCTTCAGCGTCGTGAATGCGGTGCTCTTCGCGCCACTGCCCTATGCCGAGCCGGACCGGCTGGTGATGGTGTGGGGCCTGAGCCCGAACCAGTCCCGGCAGACGGTGGCGCCCGCGAACTTCCTCGACTGGCGCGCGCAGAGCGACTCCTTCGAGGGGCTGGCCGCCTTCTCCCACGTGTCCTTCAGCCTCGCGGGGGACGGCACGCCGGAGCTCGTCCGGGGCGCCAGCGTGTCCGCCAACTTCTTCCAGGTGCTGGGCACTCCCGCGGCGCTCGGGGCCACCTTCCAGCCCGCCTCGGGAAGTGGAAGCGCCTGGCAGACGGTGGTGCTCAGCCATGGCCTGTGGCGGCGGCGCTTCGGGGGAGACCCGGGCGTCCTCGGCCGCACGGTGCGCCTCAATGACGTGAGCTACGAAGTCGTCGGCATCATGCCGGAGCGCTTCGAGTGGCCGACCATCGCCCCCTCGCACGCCTCGGCTTCCGAGCCCCCGCAGCTGTGGGTGCCGGCGATTCACCGCGACATTCCCCAGCTGGGGCCGGACACCGCGCAGGACACGAGCGCGTGGCGCGACGGCAACTACCTTCGGGTGGTGGGGCGGCTGAAGCCGGGCGTGACGGCCGAGGGCGCGACGCGGGCCATGGAGACCATCGCCGGACGGCTGGCGCTTGAGTACCCGGAGACGAACGCGAAGTCCGGCATCCGCCTGGTGCCGCTGCGTGAGCAGCTGGTGGGCAACGTGCAGGCGGTGCTGTGGGTGCTGCTGGCGGCGGTGGGCCTGGTGCTGGTGATTGCCTGTGCCAACGTGGCCAACCTCTTCCTGGCGCGAGCGTCCGCGCGGCGGCAGGAGCTGACGGTGCGTCTCGCGCTGGGCGCCAGTCGCTGGCAGCTGATGCGGCAGCTCCTCACGGAGAGCGTGGTGCTGGCGCTGGCGGCGGGGGCGCTCGGGTTGTTGCTGGCGCTGTGGGGCATGGATGCGCTGCTGACGCTCGTGCCTCCGGAGCTGCCCCGGCTGGGCGCGGTCGGCATGGATGGTCGGGTGCTGGCCTTCACGCTGCTCACGTCGCTGGGCACGGGCGTCTTCTTCGGGCTCGTGCCGGCGCTGAAGGCGTCCACCCCGGACCTGAATGGAGTGCTCCGCCAGGGCGGAGGCGGCCGGTTCTCCGGCGGCCACCGCTCGCGCAGCGCGCTGGTGGTGGGGGAGGTGGCCCTGGCCGTGGTGCTGCTCATCAGCGCTGGGCTGCTGCTTCGCAGCCTGTGGCGCATGCAGTCGGTGGAGCTGGGCTTCCGCTCCGAGGGCATGCTCACCTGGCGCGTGTCGCTGCCGGCGACGCAGTACCCGGACGACGCCCGGCAGTCGGCCCTCTTCCAGCAGCTGCTGGAGCGGGTGGAGGCGCTGCCCGGCGTGAAGAGCGCGGGCGCGATTTCCGACCTGCCCCTGGGCGGCAACGACATCTGGCGGGTGCTGGAGCGCGAGGGAGAGCCGCCGGCCACGCCCGGCGATGAGCGCTCGGTGGGCTTCCAGGTCGTCACGCCCGGCTACTTCCGCACCCTGGGAATCCCACTGCGCCAGGGCCGCGACGTCACTCCGACGGACCGGGCGGGCACGCAGCGCGTCGTCCTGGTCAACGAGACGCTCGCGCGCGGCGTCTGGCCCGGCGAGGCGCCGTTGGGACAGCGCATCCGCCTGGGCTCGGAGCCGGACGCGCCGTGGCTCACCGTCATCGGCGTGGTGGGTGACGTGCGGCAGGGCGGCGCGCTCCAGGAGACGCGGCCCGAGGTCTACGTGCCGGCGCTCCAGGAGACGTTCCACTTCATCCAGTTCGCCGCCCGCGCAGACGGGGACCCGACGCGGCTGGTGGCGGGCGTGCGCGAGGCGGTGGCCGCGCTGGACTCGAACCTGCCCATCTCCCAGGTGCGGACGATGGAGGAGGCCGTGGCCTCCGTCATGGCGCGGCCCCGCTTCCTTTCCACGCTGGTGGCGCTGTTCGCCGCCGTGGCGCTGCTGCTGGCCGGCGTGGGCCTGTCCGGCGTCATCGCCTACACGGCCCGGCAGCGGACGCAGGAGCTTGGCATCCGCATGGCCCTGGGCGCGCGGCCCGGAGACGTGCTGCGGCTGGTGCTGGGCAGCGGCATGCGGCTGGCGCTGGCCGGTGTGGGGCTGGGGCTGGTGGGCGCGTGGGCGGCCACACGGGCCATGGCGAGCCAGTTGTACGGCGTGAGCGCCACGGACCCGCTCACCTTCGGCAGCCTCGCGCTGGCGGTGGTGGTGGTGACGCTGCTGGCCACCTGGCTGCCCGCGCGCCGGGCCACGCGGGTGGACCCGCTGGTGGCGATGCGCGGCGAGTAGCTGTCAGCAACTGTCAGCCTGGGGCAGGGATGGAGGCTCGCAGCGCGCTGGCCAGTTCCTCCAGCGCGTGCTCCTGGGCGGGTGAGAGGCGGACTCCGGGGCGGGCCCGCTGCACCAGGGTGAGCGCGGTGCGTGCGTCCGGGGCCTCGCCCCGGGCCAGGAGGAGCGCGGCGGCCAGCATTCCCGTGCGGCCGTGCCCCTGGGCGCAGTGGACGTAGAGCGGCTCGCGCAGCGTGGCCAGCTCACGGAGGACCGGAGCCACCCGGTCCACCGGCAGCGTCGAGGCGTCGAGAATGGGCAGGGACACGTAGCGGCAGGCCGTGCGGATGCCGCGCGGCTCGATGAACTCGGAGGTCAGGTCCAGCACGGCGCCGGTGCCGGGCGGGAGCTCGCCGGAGAGGAGGCGGCGTCCCACGCGGAGGCCCGGCACCACCTCGGCGTGCGGTGGCTCGCGGGAGAGCTTTCTCGCGAGGTGCCAGGTGCCCCACGTAAGGAGGAGGTAGGGCAGCAGCACGAGGAGCGCTTCCGGCCGCATGCGTCCATCGGGTTGCTTCCCGAAGACCCGGGGGCCTCCGCCCGCGTAGGCGAGCGCCACGGCCGCGAAGCCCACCGCCGGCCAGAGCAGGAGCCACCACGCCCCCCCGAGTCGGGTGGCGAGGAACGTCAGGAGCGCGGCGCCGGTGGCGAAGACGAGCGAGTACTTCATGCACCGCGCAGGGTACCGCGTTGGACGCCAACGGACGCGGTCCGTGCCGTGGACGTTGACTCGCCGCGCGGGTTGGGGGACGGGTGGGGCATGGCGTCGCAGAAGGTCCTGGTTCCCCGTGAGGCCGCTGGTGAGCGGCTCGACCGCTTCCTCTCGAAGCATGTGCCGGGCTTCTCGCCGGAGCGGGCCCGTGCGCTCATCGACTCGGGCGCGGTGCGCATCCGGGGGAAGAAGTGTCAGCCGACGCGCAAGCTGTGGGGCGGGGAGGAAATCGAGATTGAGCGGCCCGAGCCCCGGGCCGCTCCCGCTGGCTCCACCGAGGGTCCCGTGCTGCCCGTGCTGCATGACGACGCGGCACTGGTCATCGTGAACAAGCCTCCCGGGCTCGTCGTGGAGCCGGAGGGGCGAGCGCCTTCCGTGGTGGGACTGCTCGCCGTCCAGCGGCCTCCGTTCGACGTGGAGGGGCTGGCGCAGCCGGGCGTGGTGCACCGCCTGGACCGCGAGACGAGCGGATGTCTGGCCTTCGCACGCACGGATGACGCCGCCGCGGCCATGCTGCGCGCGTTCCAGGAAAAGCAGGTGGACAAGCGCTACTGGACGCTCGTCCTGGGCCGGCCGCCCGAGCAGGGCCGGCTGGAGGGGCCGTACTCGAGAGACCCGGAGGACCCTCGGCGCTTCACCACCCGCGTGCCTTCCGCGCGCCGTGCCGCGCTCTCCTTCGAGGTGCGGGAGCGGTTCCCCGGCGCCGCGCTGCTGGAAGTGGACCTGGACACCGGCCGCACCCACCAGATTCGCGTGCAGCTCTCCGAGGCCGGCTTCCCCGTGCTCGGGGACTCGCTCTACGGCACGGAAGCAGCGCGTACCCATCCGGCGGCGCTCGCCCTGGGACGGCAGGCGCTGCATGCGTTCCGACTGGAGCTGCCGAGCCCGGCTTCGGGACAACCGGTGCGCGTGGAGGCACCGCTGCCCGAGGACTTCCAGCGCGCGCTGGCGGTGCTGCGCGGGTGAGGGGCTGGGAGCATTGCCCGGTTCCTGGCCGGTCGAAGCCTACGCTTCGCTTGGTGTTTCCTCGGGGTCCGCTTCCTGCCGGCGGCTGAAGAACGGGCCGAGCCCAGAGGCGTCCTCGTGGGTGAAGGCGAGGGTCCAGGCGCAGTCCGGAGGGAAGATGTACAGGTCCGTCCCGGGGAACTCCGGCAGTCGGCTGGGATGAAGCCGCACGGCTGGAAGCGCTTCCGAGTGGGGAATGACGATGAGCACCTCGGGGCGCTCGGCCCTGTACGCCTCCAGCGCGCGTGCGCCGCTGTACGCCGGTGCGCGGTGGAAGCTGAACACGTGCCAGTCAAACTCACCCCGCGTCCACTTCCCGGTGGCGGCGTGGAGTGCGCCCGCGTAGGCGCGCCGCCAGGCCTGCATGAGGCTCCAGCGCTCCTTCGTGGGCAGCTCCTCGAAGGAGCCGCATCGCGACAGCTCGTGGCTGTAATCTGTCACGTGCATGAGGGGTCAGACTCGACTTTCGCTCTTTTGGAGCGAGGGGGCGAGCGCTGCGGTCTACGCCGCGCGCCCCTGGGGCGGCGTGGCGCGGGAGGCGGCGCGTAAGTTGGCGCGAAGTCGACGCGGCGAGTGCCAGCGG
>NZ_JAAIXZ010000040.1:0-12729 GCF_010894435.1 Pyxidicoccus trucidator
TGTGGCAGCGCTCCTGGTTGCAGGGTGAGGCGCTGGAGAACCAGCTCGCGTGGTGGCGTGAGCACCTGAAGGGCGCGCCCCAGGCGCTGGAGCTGCCCACCGACTTCGCCCGCCCGCCCCTTCAGACATTCCACGGCGCCGCTGCTCCCATCCGCTTGTCGCGCCCGCTGTCCGACGCCCTGCGCTCGTTCTGCCAGAAGCAGGGCGTCACCCCCTTCATCGTGCTCCTGGCTGCCTTCCAGTCGTTGATGTCCCGGTACTCGGGCCAGGACGATGTCGTCGTCGGCTCGCCCACCGCCGGCCGCCGCTTCGCCGAGCTGGAGGGCCTCATCGGCTTCTTCGTCAACACGCTCGCCCTGCGCTCCCGGCTGGATGACCAGCCGTCGCTGACGCAGCTGGTGGTCCGGGTGCGCGAGGCCACGCTGGGGGCCCAGTCGCACCAGGACATCCCCTTCGAGAAGCTCGTCGAGGCGCTTGCGCCGGGACGTGCGCTGGACCGCACTCCGCTGTTCCAGGTGTTCTTCACGCTGCAGAACACCCCGGCCGGGTCCGCCGAGAACACGGACCTGCGCATCACCCCGTTTGGAGAAGGCACCAGCGTCGCCCGGTTCGACCTGGAGCTGTCGATGGGGGAGTCGCCCGAGGGCTTCGCGGGCACCTTCCAATACAACACCCGCCTCTTCCTGCCGCGCACCGCGGAACGGATGGCGTCGCACCTGGCCACGCTGCTCGAAGGGGCGCTGGCAAATCCCCTCCTGCCGCTGTCCGCCATTCCACTGCTGGAGGCTCGCGAGCGCGAGCAACTGCTCGTCGGCTGGAATGACACCGCCCGCTCCTTCGAGGCCGCACCGCTTCAGCTCCAGTTCGTAGCGCAGGCAGCTCGCACTCCGGACGCCCTGGCGCTGTCCTCGGGTGATGAGCAGCTCACCTACCGCCAGCTCCACCAGCGCGTGGTGCGACTGTCCCGCCGTCTCCAGGCGCTGGGCGTTCGCCCCGATATGCCCGTGGGCCTGTGCGCCGTGCGCTCCTGCGACATGGTGGCCGGGTTGCTGGCCATCCTCCACGCCGGTGGCGCCTACCTCCCGCTGGACCCGAGCTACCCGGCTGAGCGTCTCGCGTACATGCTCCGCGACTCCGGCGCCTCCGTCCTGCTGACGCACCAGGCACTCCTTGGCACCGTGCCTGGCGAGGGGCTGGCGGTGCTGTGCTTCGAAGAAGTCGAGCCCACGGAGCACTCCGGGCAGCCGGCTGAGTCTCAGCCGGAGCACCTAGCGTACGTCATCTACACCTCGGGCAGCACCGGCCTGCCCAAGGGCGTCATGGTGCCCCACCGCACCGCCGCCAACTTCCTGTCCTCTATGGACGGACTGCTGGAGGCCTCCTCCGGTGGCACGTGGCTGGCCGTCACCTCCATCTCCTTCGACATCCACGTCCTGGAGCTGCTGTGGACGCTGAGCCGAGGACTGCACGTCGTCCTGCATGACGAGCATGCCGCCTCCCGCGGCAAGCAGGCACTCTCCCTGCCCGAGGTGCTGCGTCGCCACGCCGTCACCCACCTTCAGTGCACGCCCTCCTTCGCGCGCACCCTGGTGCTGGCGCCCGAGTCCGTCTCCGCCCTGGCCTCGCTGCGCCACCTGCTCGTGGGCGGCGAAGCCCTGCCCGGCACCCTGGCGCGCTCGCTCCGTGCCGCCCTGCCCCACACGGCCCTCACCAATATGTACGGCCCGACGGAGACCACCGTCTGGTCCTCCACCCACCGCGTGAAGGACTCCGACGCGGTCGCCACCGTCTCCCTCGGCACTCCCATCGCCAACACGCGCCTGTACGTGCTGGACACCCGCGGCCAGCCGGTGCCCGTCGGCGTGCCCGGCGAGCTGTTCATCTCCGGCGAGGGCGTCGTGCGTGGCTACCTGCGCCGACCGGACCTCACCGCTGAGCGCTTCATTCCGGACCCGTTCTCCTCCACGCCCGGCGGCCGCATGTACCGCACCGGAGACCTGGCGCGCTGGCGGCATGACGGCACCCTGGACTTCCTCGGCCGCGCCGACTTCCAGGTGAAGGTGCGTGGCTTCCGCATCGAGCTGGGCGAAGTCGAAGCCGCCCTCTCCCGTCACCCCGAGGTCCTCCAGGCCGTCGCGGGCGTGCACCGCGACAGCAACGGTGACGGACGGCTGGTGGCGTGGCTGGTGCCTCAAGCGGGCCGCACCCTCGACGCGAGCGCCCTGCGCGACTGGGCCCGTCACCAGCTGCCCGAGCACCTGGTGCCCTCCCTCTTCGTCTCGCTGGACGCCTTCCCCCTCACGCCCAACGGCAAGGTGGACCGCAAGGCCCTGCCCGCCCCCACCCAGGCGTTGCTCTCCTCGGGCCTCTCCTACGTCGAGCCCCGCACGCCGCTGGAGCAGCAACTTGCCGAGCTGTACGCCTCCGTGCTGGGCGTGCCACGCGTGGGCGCCCTGGACGACTTCTTCGCCCTGGGCGGCCACTCGCTGCTGGCAACCCAGGCGGTGTCTCGCATCCGCGCCGCCTTCGGCGTGGATGTCCCCCTGCGAGCCCTCTTCGAGGCGCCCACTGTCGCCGCGCTGGCCGCTCACATCCAGGCCGCGCCTCGCATCGGCGACAGCCTGGCGGTGCCTCCTCTGCGGCGTGCCTCCCGTGACTCCGCGCTGCCGCTCTCCTTCACCCAGCAGCGCCTGTGGTTCCTGGACCAGCTCCAGCCTGGGAGCAGCGCGTACCACATGCCCTTCCTGGTCCGGCTGGAGGGAGACCTGGACGTCTCCCTTCTCCAGCGCAGCCTCACGGAGCTGGTGCGGCGTCACGAGTCGCTGCGCACCAACTTCCGCGCGGGCTCGGACGGGCCTCCCGTCCAGGTCATCCACCCACCCGCGTCCTTCCTGCTCCCCATCGTGGACGTGTCCGGACACGAGACGCCTGAAGAGGAGGCACGGCGCCAGCTGTTCACCGAGCGCTTCCAGCCCTTCGACCTGGCACAGGGTCCGCTCTTCCAGGGCGTGTTGATGCGGCTCGGGGCGAGAGACCACGTCCTGATGCTGACGATGCACCACATCATCTCGGACCTGTGGTCCGTGGGTGTGCTGGTGCGGGAGCTGAGCGCGCTCTTCCAGGCCTTCACCGCGGGACAGCCATCTCCCCTGCCGGAGCCCACGCTCCAGTACGCCGACTTCGCGGCCTGGCAGCGCGAGTGGCTCCAGGGTGAGACACTCGACGCTCAGCTCGAGTGGTGGCAGCAGCAGTTGGACGGCGCACCCGACCTCGAGCTGCCCACCGACTTCCCCCGCCCGAAGACGCCCCGGAGTCCCGGAGGACATGCCGCGCTGAAGCTGGGCCCTGAGCTGTCCGCCGCGCTGACGGAGCTGTGCCGCCGTGAGGGCGCCACGCCCTTCATGGCTTTGCTGGCCGCCTTCCAGCTCGTGCTCGGCCGCTACTCCGGCCAGGACGACATCGTCGTCGGCTCGCCCATCGCCGGCCGCAACCAGGCCGAGCTCGAGGGCCTCGTCGGCTTCTTCCTCAACACCCTGGTGCTGCGCACCCGGCTCGACGGCAACCCCACCCTGCGCGAGCTGCTGGGCCGCGTGCGCGGCGTCGCCCTGGACGCTTACGCCCACCAGTACGTTCCCTTCGAGCACCTCAGGCCCCTGCAGACCGACGGAGCCCAGCTCTTCCGCGTCATGTTCATGCTGCAGAACGTGGCCCGCATGGACCTGGACCTGCCAGGGCTCGCGCTGCGCCCGGTGGAACCGCCCGTCAACGCCGCGAAGTTCGACCTGACCCTCGCCATCGACGAGGGCGCTTCGGGCTTCACCGGTCAGCTCGAGTACAGCACCGAGCTGTTCGAGCCCGCCACGGCCGAGCGGCTCCTGGCCCACCTCCAGCATGCCATCGCCACCCTGGTGGCCCGACCGGAGCTGCGGCTGTCCCAGGTGTCCCTGCTCGACGACGAGGAGCGCCACCGGCTGCTCGTCGAGTGGAGCGGTGCCCGCGCGGACTTCCCGGACGACACCACCGTGGACGCCCTCATCCGCGAGCAGGCACAGCTTGCCCCGGAGGCCCTCGCCGCAGTAGTCGACGGCCAGCGCCTGACGTACGCCGAGCTGGAGCACCGGGCCAACCAGCTCGCGCGCTGGTTGCGGCGCGAGGGCGTCGGCCCCGACTCCATCGTCGGCGTGTGCGTGGAGCGCTCGCTGGAGCTGGTGGTCGCTCTCGTTGGCATCCAGCATGCCGGCGGCGCGTATCTGCCGCTGGACCCATCCCTGCCTCGCGAGCGCCTGGCCTTCATGTTGGAGGACAGCGGCGCTCGCGCCCTGGTGACGCAGCAGCCCCTGCTCGGGCGCTTCTCCCGTCCTCCCGCGCGCGTGCTGCTGCTGGACGCGCAGCGCTCGGAGCTGGAGGCGGAGAGCGGCGCGCCGATGCACTCGGGCGCCACCTCGCGCAACACCGCCTACGTCATCTACACCTCCGGCTCCACCGGCCAGCCCAAGGGCGTCCTGGTGGAGCACCGCGGCGTGTGCAACCTCGTGACTCACGAGGCCCGTGCGTACGAAGTGGGCCCCGGCACGCGCATGTTGCAGTTCGCCAACCTGGGCTTCGACATCTCCGTGGAGGAAGTCTTCACCACGCTGTGCGCGGGCGGAACGCTGTACCTGGCGCCGCTGGAGCGGCTGATGCCGGGCGAGCCGCTGCACCGCTTCCTTCGTGAGCAGGCCATCACCGCGGTGAGCCTCACGCCCGCGGCGCTGGCGGCCACGGAGTCCAGCGGGCTGCCCGCGCTGCGCACCGTCATCTCCGGCGGCGAGGCCTGCTCGGCGGACATCGTCGAGCGGTGGGGCCGGGGCCGCCGCTTCCTCAATACCTACGGCCCCACCGAGGGCACCGTGGTGGCCACCCTCACAGCGTGCGCTCCGGATGGGCGGGCCCCGTCCATCGGCCAGCCGCTGGCCAACGTGCGCACCTATGTCCTGGACGCCTCGCTGCAGCCGGTGCCCGTGGGCGTCCCAGGCGAGCTGTACCTGGGCGGCGTGGGCGTCGCTCGCGGCTACCTGGGCCGCCCGTCACTGACGGCGGAGCGCTTCGTGCCCTCGCCCTTCGCGCACGAGTCGGGCGCACGCCTGTACCGCACCGGAGACCGGGTGAAGTGGCGCGCCAATGGCGAGCTGGACTTCCTGGGCCGCGTGGACACGCAGGTGAAGGTGCGTGGCTTCCGCATTGAATTGGGCGAGGTGGAGTCCGCCCTGGCCGCGCACCCCGCCGTGCGCGGCGCGGTGGTGGTGGTGCGCGAGGACGGCCCCCTGGGCCGCAGGCTGGTGGGCTACGCCGTGCCGGCACCCGGCCAGGTGGTGGAGGTGGAGACGCTGCGCCGGTTCCTCAAGGAGCGGCTGCCCGAGTACATGGTGCCGGCGTCCCTCGTCCGGCTGGACGCGCTGCCGCTGACACCCAACGGCAAGGTGGACCACAAGGCGCTGCCCGCGCCCGATGCCTCCGCCGAGGCACGCCGGGACTTCGTCGCGCCACGCACCGCCACCGAGCAGGCTCTGGCCGAGCTGTGGAGCCGGCTGCTGGGCGTGACGCAGATTGGCGTCCACGACGGCTTCTTCGAGCTGGGCGGACAATCCGTCATCGCGACGCAGGCCATCGCTCGCCTGCGCAACCTGTTCGGCATCGACCTGCCGCTGCGCGTGCTCTTCGAGGCCCCCACGCTGGAGGGGCTGGCCCGCAAGGTGGATGCCGCCCTCGCGTCCGGCCAGGGCTCCGGCCTACCCGCTCCGAGCGTGGCGCCCCGGAATGGCGCGCCGCCGCTGTCCTTCGCGCAGCAGCGCCTGTGGTTCCTGGACCAGCTCCAGCCTGGGAGCACCGCGTACCACATGCCGTTCCTGGTCCGGCTGGAGGGAGACCTGGACGTCTCCCTCCTCCAACGAAGCCTCACGGAGCTGGTGCGCCGCCACGAGTCGCTGCGCACCAACTTCCGCGCGGGCGCGGACGGGCCTCCCGTCCAGCTCATCCACCCACCCGCGCCCTTCCTGCTTCCCCTCGTGGACCTGGCCGGACACGAGACGCCCGAAGAGGAAGCGAAGCGCCAGCTGGCCGCCGCGCACGAGCGGCCCTTCGACCTGGCAGACGGTCCGCTCTTCAGGGGCCTGCTGCTGCGACTCGGGGCGACAGACCACGTCCTGATGCTGACGATGCACCACATCATCTCGGACCTGTGGTCCGTGGGGGTGCTGGCGCGGGAGCTGAGCACGCTCTTCCAGGCGTTCTCCGCGGGGCAGCCGTCTCCCCTGCCGGAGCCCACGCTCCAGTACGCCGACTTCGCCGTCTGGCAGCGTGAGTGGCTGCAAGGCGAGACGCTCGACACGCAGCTCAAGTGGTGGCAGCAGCAGCTGGCCGGCGCGCCCGACCTGGAGCTGCCCACCGACTTCCCCCGCCCGAAGGCGCCACTGCACCCCGGCGGGCACGCCGCACTGAAGCTGAGCCCCGAACTCTCCGCCGCGCTGACGGAGCTGTGCCGCCGTGAGGGCGCCACACCCTTCATGGCCCTGCTGGCCGCCTTCCAGCTCGTGCTCGGCCGCTACTCCGGCCAGGACGACATCGTCGTCGGCTCGCCCATCGCCGGCCGCAATCAGGCCGAGTTCGAGGGCCTGGTCGGCTTCTTCCTCAACACCCTGGTGCTGCGCACCCGGCTCGACGGCGACCCCTCCCTGCGCGAGCTGCTGGGCCGCGTGCGCGGCGTCGCCCTGGACGCTTACGCCCACCAGCACGTGCCCTTCGAGAGCCTCCGGCCGATGCAGACCGGCGGGGGGAGTTTCTTCCGCGTCATGTTCATCCTGCAGAACGTGGCGCGGGTGGACCTGGAGCTGCCTGGGCTCGCGGTGCGCCCGGTGGAACCGCCCGTCAACGCCGCGAAGTTCGACATGACGCTCACGGTGACCGAGAGCGCTTCGGGCTTCACCGGACAGCTCGAGTACAGCACCGAGCTGTTCGAGCCCGCCACGGCCGAGCGGTTCCTTGCGCACGTGCAGCGCGCAGTCGCCACCCTGGTGACCCGGCCGGAGCTGCGGCTGTCCCAGGTGTCCCTGCTCGACGACGAGGAGCGCCACCGGCTGCTCGTCGAGTGGAGCGGTGCCCGCGCGGACTTCCCGGACGACACCACCGTGGACGCGATCATCCGCGAGCAGGCACGACTCGCCCCGGAGGCCCTCGCCGCAGTAGTCGACGGCCAGCGCCTGACGTACGCCGAGCTGGAGCACCGGGCCAACCAGCTCGCCAGCCGCCTGCGCCGCGAGGGCGTGGGCCCCGACTCCATCGTCGGCGTCTGCGTGGAGCGCTCGCTGGAGCTGGTGGTCGCGCTCGTCGGCATCCTGCATGCCGGCGGTGCGTACCTGCCGTTGGACCCATCCCTGCCTCGGGAGCGCCTGGCCTTCATGCTGGAGGACAGCGGCGCCCGCGCCCTGGTGACACAGCAGCCCCTGCTCGGGCGCTTCTCCCGTCCTCCTGTCCGCGTGGTGCTGCTGGACGCTCAGCGGGAGGAGCTGGAGGCGGAGAGCGGAGCGCCGGTGCACTCGGGTGCCACCGCGCGCAACACCGCCTACGTCATCTACACCTCCGGCTCCACGGGTCAGCCCAAGGGCGTCCTGGTGGAGCACCGCAGCGTGTGCAACCTGGTGACCCAGGAAGCCCGGGCCTACGAAGTGGGCCCCGGCACGCGCATGTTGCAGTTCGCCAACCTGGGCTTCGACATCTCCGTGGAGGAAGTCTTCACCACGCTGTGCGCGGGCGGCACGCTGCACCTGGCGCCGCTGGAGCGGCTGATGCCGGGTGAGCCGCTGCACGCCTTTCTGCGTGAGCAGGCCATCACCGCGGTGAGCCTCACGCCCGCGGCGCTGGCGGCCACGGAGTCCACGGGGCTGCCCGCGCTGCGCACCGTCATCTCCGGCGGCGAGGCCTGCTCGGCGGACATCGTCGAGCGGTGGGGCAAGGGCCGGCGCTTCCTCAACACCTACGGCCCCACCGAGGGCACCGTGGTGGCCACCCTCACGGACTGCGAGCCGGACGGGCGGGCCCCCTCCATCGGCCAGCCGCTGGCCAACGTGCGCACCTATGTCCTGGACGCCTCGCTGCAGCCGGTGCCCGTGGGCGTGCCGGGCGAGCTGTACCTGGGCGGCGTGGGCGTCGCGCGCGGCTACCTGGGCCGTCCCGCGCTGACGGCGGAGCGCTTCCTGCCCTCGCCCTTCGAGGCCGAGTCGGGGGCGCGCCTGTACCGCACGGGAGACCGGGTGAAGTGGCGCGCCAACGGCGAGCTGGACTTCCTGGGCCGCGTGGACACGCAAGTGAAGGTGCGTGGCTTCCGCATCGAGCTGGGCGAGGTGGAGTCCGCCCTGGCAGCACACCCCGCCGTGCGCGGCGCGGTGGTGGTGGTGCGCGAGGACGGCCCCCTGGGCCGCAGGCTGGTGGGCTACGTCGTCCTGCGAGAGGGCGCCCAGGCCGACGGCGCCTCGCTGCGCGCGGACCTCAAGGAGTCCCTGCCCGAGTACATGGTGCCTTCGGCCGTGGTGGTGCTGTCGGCGCTGCCGCTCACGCCCAACGGCAAGGTGGACCGCCGGGCCCTCCCGGCGCCGGACTTCGACATCGAGGTCCGGGAGCACATCACGCCCCGCACTCCCACCGAGGAGCGTGTCGCGCAGCTGTGGAGCCAGCTCCTCGGCGTCCAGCGAGTGAACGCCAGCGACAACTTCTTCGACCTGGGTGGACACTCCCTGCTGGCCACCCAGGCCGTCAGCCGCATCCGCCAGGCCTTCGGCGTGGAGCTGCCCCTGCGCGGGCTGTTCGAGGCCCCCACCGTCGAGGGCCTGGCGCGCCTGATTGACGCCACCCTCTCCGGCAAGGACATGCCGACGACGTCCAGGCCGCGCGACACCCGCGCGCTGTCGCTGCCAGTCATCCCCCTGGAGGACTTCGCCGCGAGCGAGCAGGCGAAGCCCAGCCCCGTGCATCCGGCCGGAGACTCCGCCGTGGCGCCAGTCCCCTCCGAGGAGGAGCGCCAGCGGGTGCTGGTGGAGTGGAATGCCACCGCCACCGAGTACCCGCACGACTCCACCCTGCCCGAGGTCTTCTCCCGGGTGGTCGCCCGCTTCCCCAACAAGGTCGCCGTCGAGTTCCAAAGTGAGCTCGGAATCTCGAAGCTCACCTACCGTGAGCTGGACGTACGCGCCAACCAGCTCGCCTGGCACCTGCGCGGCCTGGGCGTGTCCACCGACTCGCGCGTCGCTGTGGCCGTGGAGCGCTCGCTGGAGCTGATTGTCTCGCTGGTGGCCATCCTCAAGGCCGGCGGCGCCTACGTCCCGCTGGACGCGGCGTACCCGCGTGAACGCCTCGCCGCCATGCTGGAGGACTCGCGCCCGCTCGCGCTCGTCACCACGCGCGCGCTCCAGGCGAAGCTGCCCGCCCAGGGCCTGGCTTCCGTGGTGCTGGAGGACGCCCCCCTCTCCGGGCAGCCCGTCACCGCGCCGCCTTCCGCGGCCCTGCCCGGCAGCCTCGCGTACATCGACTTCACCTCCGGCTCCACCGGCCGGCCCAAGGGCGTCAGCACGCCCCACGCCGCCATCCTCCGCACCGTCTTCGGCGTCGACTACGCGCACTTCGGGCCCGACGAGACGTACCTGCTCCTGGCGCCCATCTCCTTCGACGCCTCCACGCTGGAAGTCTGGGGCCCGCTGCTCCATGGCGCACGCTTGGCCATCTTCCCGCCCCACTCGCCCTCGGATGTGTACGAGCTGGAGGCCGTGCTGGTGAAGCACGGCGTCACCACCCTGCACCTGACCGCCGGCCTCTTCTCGCAGATGGTCGACAGCCACCTGCCCGGCCTGCGCACGGTGAAGCAGCTGCTCACCGGCGGCGACGTGGTGAGCGCGCCGCACGTGCGGCGTGTCCTGGAGGAGCTGCGCATCCCCGTGACGGCCTGCTACGGCCCCACGGAGGGCACCCTCTTCACGTCCTGCCACCGCATGACGGCCGTGGCGCACGTAGGCGACTCCGTCCCCATCGGTCGCCCCATCGGCAACACGCAGGTGTACGTGCTGGACGCCTCCGGCCAACCCGTGCCCCCGGGCGTCATCGGCGAGCTGTTCATCGGCGGCGACGGCCTGGCCCGCGGCTACGTGGAGCAGCCCGCCCTCACCGCGGAGCGCTTCGTACCCAACCCCTTCTCCTCCACCCCGGGCGCCCGCCTCTACCGCACCGGAGACCTCGCCCGCTGGCGCGCGGACGGAGTCCTCGAGTTCCTCGGTCGCGCGGATGCGCAGGTGAAGGTGCGCGGCTACCGCATCGAGCTGGGCGAGGTGGAAGCCGCCCTGCTCGCCTTCCCCGGGGTGCGCGAGGCCGTGGTGGTGGCCCACGAGGACCGGCCCGGCGACAAGCGCCTGGTCGGCTACGTCGCCGCGCCCGAGTCGCTGGACGTGAGGGCCCTGCACGCCTTCGTCAGGCAGCGGCTGCCCGAGTACATGGTGCCCTCTGTCGTGGGACGGCTGGACGCCCTGCCCCTCACCGTCAATGGCAAGGTGGACCGGAAGGCCCTCCCGGCTCCGTCGACCTTCCAGCCCCGCGTCTCCACACGCGCCCCCCGCACCGAGCGTGAGCGCGAGCTGGCGGCGCTCTGGGCCCGCGTCCTCCATGTCGACGCGGTGGGCGCCGAGGACGACTTCTTCGAGCTGGGCGGCCACTCGCTGAGCGCCACGCAGGTGCTGTCCCGCATCCGCGCGCACTACCGCGTGGAGCTTTCCTTCACGGACTTCTTCACGGCGCCCACCGTCGCGGCCCTGGCCCTGCGCATCGAGGAGCTGTCCTCGACCCGGCCCGCGCCGCCCCAGCCGCTGCTCCAGCCCCGGACGGAGCGCGGCCCGGTGGCCCTCTCGTTCGCGCAGCAGCGCCTGTGGTTCTTCGCGCAGCTGGAACCGGACAGCGCCGCCTACAACCTGCCCTTCGCCGTGCGCCTGGAGGGCACGCTCGACGTGGCCGCGTTCTCGCGCGGCCTGCGCGACGTGCTCCAGCGCCATGAGGCCCTGCGCACCACGTTCCGGGAGCACGAGCACCAGCCCGTGCAGGTCATCTCCGCCCGGCCCGCGCTCCCCGCGGGCTGGGTGGACCTGAGCGCCATGCCGGAGGCCGAGCGCGAGAGCTCGCTCCAGCGCCTCGTCGAGCACGAGTCCCTCCAGCCGTTCGACCTGCGGGCGGGCCCGCTCTGGCGCGTCGTCCTGGTCCGGCTGTCGGAGCAGGAGCATGCGCTGCTGATCACCCTGCACCACGTCATCGCGGACGGCTGGTCCATGGGCGTGCTCTTCGGAGAGCTGTCCAAGCTGTACACGGCCCACGCCACGGGCCAGCCCGCGCGCCTGGAGCCGCTGCCGGTGCAGTACGCGGACTACGCGCTCTGGCAGCGCGCCTGGCTGCGCGACGAGGCGCTGGAGGCCCAGCTCGGCTGGTGGCGCCAGCGCCTCCAGGGCGCGCCCCGGGCCCTGGAGCTCCCCACCGACAAGCCGCGCCCGGCTACGCAGAGCTTCCGCGGCGGCGAGCACCGGTTCCACTTCCCGCGCGAGCTGTCGGAAGCCCTGGACGCACTCTGCCGGCAGGAGGGCACCACGCCCTCCATGGTGGTGCTCGCCGCCTTCCAGGCGCTGCTGGCCCGCTACTCCGGCCAGGACGACATCAGCATCGGCTCGCCCATCGCCGGCCGGACGCACGCGGAGCTGGAAGGCCTCATCGGCTTCTTCGTCAACACGCTGGTGCTGCGCACCCGGCTGGAGGGAGGCCCCAGCTTCCGCGCGCTGCTCGCCCGCGTGCGCGACACGACGCTGGGCGCCTACGAGCACCAGGACGTCCCCTTCGAGAAGCTGGTGGAGGCCCTGCGTCCCGAGCGCGAGCCCAACCGCTCCCCGCTCTTCCAGGTGATGCTCGCCTACCAGAACGCTCCCATGCCCGAGGTGATGGGGCCCGGGCTGCGGCTGAACCCCCTGGACGTCGAGCAGAGCTCGGCGAAGTTCGACCTCACCCTGTCCGTCTTCGACGGGGGCAACGGGCTGATGGGTCAGCTCGAGTACAGCACGGACCTGTTCGAGGCCTCGACGGCGGCGCGGATGGTGGGCCACCTGCGGGTGTTGCTCGAAGGCGTCCTCGCGGCGCCGGACCGGCCGCTCTCCGCCGTGTCCATCCTCACCCCGGAGGAGCGGCACCTGCTGGTCCATGCGTGGCGTGAGCCCGCCGCCGCCACGGCGGGCGACGCCTGCCTGCACCGGCTCTTCCAGGCCCAGGCCCGCCTCGCGCCGGACACGGTCGCCGTGGAGCTGGAAGGCCAGACGCTCACCTGGAGCGAGCTGCACTCGCGCGCCCGCCAGGTCTACCGCTCGCTGCTCGCGCGCGGGCTGGTAGCGCTGTCCGGGCCGCCCCCGCTCATGCCCGTGCCGCGCACCGAGACGCCGCCGGTGTCCTTCGCCCAGCAGCGGCTGTGGTTCCTGGACCAGCTCAAGCCGGGCAGCGCCTTCTACAGCATCCCCATGCCCCTGCGGCTGGAGGGCCCGCTGGACGTGGGCGCCCTGGAGCGGGCCTTCACCGAGCTGGTGCGCCGTCACGAGTCGCTGCGCACCACCTTCCATGCCGACGCGGGCCACCCCTTCCAGCGCATCCACCCGCCCACGCCCTTCCACCTGTCCCGGGTGGACCTGAGCGCAC
>NZ_JAAIXZ010000040.1:12829-22013 GCF_010894435.1 Pyxidicoccus trucidator
GCCTTCACCGAGCTGGTGCGCCGTCACGAGTCGCTGCGCACCACCTTCCATGCCGACGCGGGCCACCCCTTCCAGCGCATCCACCCGCCCACGCCCTTCCACCTGTCCCGGGTGGACCTGAGCGCACGCGAGGACCGTGAGGCCGAGGCCCGCCGGCTCGTCCTGGAGGACGCCGCGCGGCCCTTCGACCTCGCCACCGGGCCGCTGCTGCGCACCGCCCTGCTGCGCTTGTCCGAGCGCCAGCACCTGCTGGTGCTCAACTTCCACCACATCGTCTCCGACGGCTGGTCCACCGACGTGCTCGTTCGGGAGGTGGCCGCCCTCTACGAGGCGCTCCGCCAGGGCCGTCCCTCCCCCCTGCCGGCGCTGCCGGTGCAGTACGCCGACTACGCCGTCTGGCAGCGCGACTGGCTGCAGGGCGAGGCGCTGGAGCAGCAACTGGGCTGGTGGAAGCAGCAACTCGCCGGGGCACCCCATGCCCTGGAGCTGCCCACCGACTTCCCACGTCCGCCTGTCCAGACCTCCCGTGGCGCCACGCTCCACTTCCAGCTCCCTCGCGAGCTGAGCCGTGCGTTGGAGGCGCTGTGCCAGAAGCAGGGTGCCACCCTCTTCATGGGCCTGCTGGCCGCCACCCAGGCCTTGCTGGCCCGCCACTCCGGCCAGCAGGACATCGTCCTCGGCTCGCCCATCGCCGGCCGCCGCTTCTCCGAGCTCGAAGGCCTCATCGGCTTCTTCATCAACACCCTCGCCCTTCGCGCCCGCCTGGACGACAACCCCTCCTTCACCACCCTGCTGGGCCGCGTCCGGGAGACCACCCTCGGCGCCTTCGCCTATCAGGACGTGCCCTTCGAGAAGCTCGTCGAGGAGCTGCAGCCCCAGCGAGACTTGAGCCGCTCACCACTCTTCCAGGCGATGGTCGTCTTCCAGAACGCCATGGACACGGCGGCCAGGGACCCGGGCCGAGGCACTTCGTCCGCACAGGACGCCCTGGCGATCCGTTTTGTCGAACTCGAGGACACCAGCGCCAAGTTCGACCTGACCTTCTCCTTCGTCAGCACGCCGGAAGGCCTCGCCAGCTCGCTCAACTACTGCGTGGACCTGTTCCGCGAGGACACCGCCCGCCGCCTCACTTCACACCTGCGGGCCCTGCTGGAGGCCGTCACCGCCCGGCCCGAGCAGCCGCTGCTGGAGGTGCCGCTGCTCTCCGCCGCCGAACGGCACCGGGTCTTGCGCGCCTGGAACGACACCGCGGCCGGCTTCCCGGTGGACTCCACGTTCCACCACGTCTTCGAGCACCAGGCCGCACTCACCCCCGACGCGCCCGCCGTGTGCTTCGAGGAGGACGTCCTCTCCTTCGCCCAGCTCAACGCACGCGCCAACCAACTGGCGCACCACCTGCGCTCGCTGGGCGTCGGGCCCGACGTCCCGGTCGCCTTCTGCCTGGAGCGCTCCGCCGAGGCCGTCGTCGCGCTGCTGGGCGTCATGAAGTCCGGAGGCGGCTACGTCCCGCTCGACCCGGCGTGGCCCCTCCAGCGCCGCACCCTCACGCTCCAGGACTGCCGTGCCCCCGTGCTGCTCACCCGGCAGGCCCTCGTTGACGGGTGGCACCCCGCCGGGGCACGCGTGCTGTGCCTGGACACCGAGGCCGCGCTGCTCGCCTCGCGGCCCACCCACGACCCGGCGCCCGTCACCTCCGCGGCCAACCTCGCCTACGTCATCTACACCTCGGGCAGCACGGGGACGCCCAAGGGCGTGATGATTCAGCACCACTCGGTGCTCAACCTGCGCCACGCCCTGCGCCAGTCCGTCTACGCCGGCCAGCCCGCCGGCCTGCGCGTCAGCGTCAACGCGCCCCTCTCCTTCGACGCGTCCGTCAAGCAGCTCGTCCAGTTGCTGGACGGCCACTGCCTGTTCCTCGTCCCCGACGTCATCCGCCAGGACCCGCGGGCCCTGGTCGACTGGGTGCGCCGTCACCGCGTCGACGTCCTCGACTGCACGCCTTCGCTCCTGCGCCTGATGCTGCAAGAGGGGCTTCTCCAGGGCGAGACAGCGCCCCGGCTGCTGGTGCCCGGCGGTGAGTCCCTCGACGAGGCCACCTGGCTGGAGCTCGCGGCGGCTCCGGCCACCCGCACCTTCAACGTCTACGGCCCCACCGAGTGCACCGTGGACTCCACGGCCTTCGGCGTGCGCACCGGCACCCGGCCCACCATCGGCGGGCCGCTGGCCAACGTGCACACGTACGTGCTGGACGCCTGGCTGCGGCCCGTGCCCGTGGGTGTCCCGGGAGAGTTGTTCATCTCCGGCGCCGGGCTGGCCCGCGGCTACCTGCACCGTGCGGACCTCACCGCCGAGCGCTTCCTGCCGGACGCCTTCAGCCCCACCCCCGGCGCGCGCATGTACCGCACCGGCGACAAGGTGCGCTGGCTGGCCGACGGCACCCTCGACTATCTGGGCCGCACCGACTTCCAGGTGAAGCTGCGCGGCTTCCGGATTGAGCCAGGCGAAATCGAGTCCGTGCTCGCGCTGCACCCCGCCGTGCACCAGGCGGTGGTGCTGGTGCGGGAGGACGTGCCCGGCGACAAGCGCCTGGTGGCCTGGTTCTCCTCGCGCACCCAGCCGCCCGCGTCCTCCGAGCTGCGCTCCTTCCTCAAGGAGCGGCTGCCCGAGTACATGGTGCCCTCCGTCTTCGTGCCCTTGGAGTCACTGCCGCTGACGCCCAACGGCAAGGTGGACCGCAAGGCCCTGCCCGCGCCGGAGGCCTCGCTGCTGGCCTCCTCCAGCGCCTACGTCGCACCGGCCACGCCCACCGAGGAGCAGCTCGCCGCCGTCTGGGCCCAGGTGCTGCGCGTGGAGAAGGTGGGCCGTCACGACGACTTCTTCGCTCTCGGCGGCCACTCACTGCTCGCCACCCAGGTGGTGGCGCGCATCCGCACGGCGCTCGGCGTGGAGCTGCCCCTGCGCGCGCTCTTCGAGTCGCCCACCCTGGAGCAGCTCGCCCTCCAGGTGGAGAAGGCCAGCCACTCCACCGGCATCCCCGCCCTGCGGCCCGTGCCGCGCCAGGGCTCCCTGCCGCTGTCCTTCGCCCAGCAGCGGCTGTGGTTCCTGGACCAGCTCCAGCCAGGCGGCGCCCTCTACAACATCCCCACCCCCTTGAGGTTGGAGGGTGCGCTGGAGGTGGCCGTCCTGGAGCGCGCCTTCACCGAGCTGGTGCGCCGTCACGAGTCGCTGCGCACCACCTTCCATGCCGACGCGGGCCACCCCTTCCAGCGCATCCACCCGCCCACGCCCTTCCACCTGTCCCGGGTGGACCTGAGCGCACGCGAGGACCGCGAGGCCGAGGTCCGCCGCCTCGTCCTGGAGGACGCCGCGCGGCCCTTCGACCTCGCCACCGGGCCGCTGCTGCGCACCGCCCTGCTGCGCTTGTCCGAGCAGCAGCATGTGCTGCTGCTCAACCTCCACCACATCGTCTCCGACGGCTGGTCCACTCCCGTGCTGATGAGGGAGGTGGCCACCCTCTACGAGGCGTTCCGCCAGGGCCAGCCCTCGCCGCTGCCCGAGCTGCCGGTGCAGTACGCCGACTACGCCGTCTGGCAGCGCGGCTGGCTCCAGGGCGAAGCGCTGGACGCGCAGCTGGGCTGGTGGAAGCAGCAGCTCGCCGGGGCACCCCATGCCCTGGAGCTGCCCACCGACTTCCCGCGCCCACCCGTCCAGTCCTTCCGCGGTGCGACGGTGCACTTCCAGCTCCCGCGTGCGCTGAGCCGTGCGTTGGAGGCGCTGTGCCAGAAGCAGGGTGCCACCCTCTTCATGGGCCTGCTGGCCGCCACCCAGGCCCTGCTGGCCCGCCACTCCGGCCAGCAGGACATCGTCCTCGGCTCGCCCATCGCCGGCCGCCGCTTCTCCGAGCTCGAAGGCCTCATCGGCTTCTTCATCAACACCCTCGCCCTTCGCGCCCGCATGGAGGACAACCCCTCCTTCTCCGCCCTGCTGGGCCGCGTGCGTGAGTCCACCCTCGGCGCCTTCGCCTGCCAGGACGTGCCCTTCGAGAAGCTCGTCGAGGAGCTGCGGCCCCAGCGAGACCTGAGCCGCTCGCCTCTCTTCCAGGCGATGGTCATCCTCCAGAACGCCTCGGAGGCCTCGGCGGGAAGCCCTGGCGCAGCCTCCTCCGCGCGTTCGAAAGAGGTCCTCGCCATCCAGCCCGTGGAGGGGGAAGGCAGTGACGCCAAGTTCGACCTGACCTTCGCCTTCGTCAGCACGCCGGAAGGCCTCGCCGGCTCGCTCAACTACTGCGTGGACCTGTTCCGCGAGGACACCGTCCGCCGCCTCGCCTTCCATCTCCAGCGCCTGCTGGAGGCCGTCACCGCCTGGCCCGAGCAGTCGCTGCTGGACGTGCCCCTGCTCTCGGCCGCCGAGCGCCAGACGCTGCTGGTGGAGTGGAATGACACCCGCACCCCGCTGCGCCGCGGCCTGCTGCACCACCTCGTCTCCGCCCAGGCCGCCCGCACGCCCGATGCGCTCGCCCTCGTCGCCGGAGAGGTGCGCCTCTCCTACCGTCAGCTCGACGCGCGCGCCAACCGCCTCGCCCACGCCCTGCACGCCCAGGGCGTCCGGCCCGAGGTGCGCGTCGCCGTCCTCCTGGAGCGCAACGCCGACCTGCTCGTCGCGCTGCTGGCCATCCTCAAGGCCGGTGGCACCTACGTCCCGCTCGACGCCAACTACCCGCGCTCACGCCTGACGTACACCCTCGCCGACTCCCAGGCCCGCCTCCTGCTCGCCCACCGGCCCCTGCTCGACTCCCTCCAGCTCGACTCCCAGGCCCTCTCCACCCTCTGCCTCGACTCGCTGCCCGAGGGCTTCGACTCGCGACCCGACTCCCCTCCAGAGTCCTCCGTGGGCGAGGACAACCTCGCCTACGTCATCTACACCTCGGGCAGCACCGGGCAGCCCAAAGGCGTGGCCATTACGCACGCCAACGCCACCGCCTTCCTCGACTGGGCCACGGGTACCTTCTCCCCCGCCCAGCTCGCCGGCACCCTGGCCGCCACCTCCATCTGCTTCGACCTGTCCGTCTTCGAGCTCTTCGCCCCGCTGACGTGCGGCGGCGCCGTGCTGCTGGCGCGCGACGCGCTGGCGCTGCCCTCGCTGCCCGCCGCGCGGGAGGTGACGCTCCTCAATACCGTGCCCTCGGCCGCCGCCGAGTTGCTGCGGCTGGGCGCCATTCCTCCCTCCGTCTCCACCGTCAACCTCGCCGGAGAGCCGCTGCCGGGCGCGCTGGCGCGCGGCCTCTACGCCACGGGCACCGTCCAGCACGTCTTCAACCTCTACGGGCCTACCGAGGACACCACCTACTCCACCTTCACCCGCGTGCCCGAGGGCCCCGGCGAGCCCACCATCGGCCTGCCCCTGCCTCAAACCAGCGCCTACATCCTCAACCCCCGCCTCCAGCTGCAGCCAGTGGGCGTGCCCGGTGAGTTGTACCTGGCCGGCGCGGGCCTGGCCCGTGGCTACCTCGCCCAGCCCGCCCTCACCGCGGAGCGCTTCGTGCCGGACGCCTTCAGCCCCACCCCCGGCGCGCGCATGTACCGCACCGGGGACCTGGTGCGCCGACGAGCCGATGGCCAGCTGGAGTACCTGGGCCGCACCGACTTCCAGGTGAAGGTGCGCGGCTTCCGTATCGAGCTGGGTGAAATCGAAGCCTCCCTCCGCCAGTACCCCGGCGTGCAGCAGGTGCTCGTCATGGCCCGCGAGGACGTGCCCGGCGACAAACGCCTGGTGGCCTACGTGGTACCGCCGGCCGGCGTCGACGCCGACGCCCTGCGCACCCACGTGCGCAAGAGCCTGCCCGACTTCATGGTGCCCTCCGCCTTCGTCCCCTTGGAGGCGCTGCCGCTGACGCCCAACGGCAAGGTGGACCGAAGGGCCCTGCCCGCACCCGGGGCCTCGCTGCTGGCCTCCTCCAGCACCTACGTCGCGCCGGCCTCTCCCACCGAGGAACGGCTGGCCTCCATCTGGGCCCAGGTGTTGCGCGTGGAGAAGGTGGGCCGTCACGACGACTTCTTCGCCCTCGGTGGCCACTCGCTGCTCGCCACCCAGCTCGTCTCCCGCGTGCGCTCCACCCTCGACGTGGAGCTGCCGCTGCGCGCCCTCTTCGAGGCCCCCACCGTCGAAGGCCTGGCCGCTCGCATCGAGTCCGCACGGCACGCCGCTCCCCTGAGCCGTGCCCCCGCCATCGTCCCCGTACCGCGCTCCGGCCCGCTGCCGCTGTCCTTCGCCCAGCAACGCCTGTGGTTCATCGACCAGCTCAGCCCGGGCCTTGCCGCCTACAACATGCCCGCCGTCGAGTGGCTGAACGGGTTCGTCGACCCGGAGGCCCTGAGGCGCAGTCTCGAAGAACTGGTGCAGCGTCACGAAGCGCTGCGCACCACCTTCGTCCAGCACGAGGGCCAGCCCGTCCAGCGCATCGCTCCCCGAGCCGAGCTTCCCCTCCGCCTGGTGGACCTGAGCGGCCTCGCGCCAGCAGCCGCACAAGCGGCGCTCCAGCTTCAGGTGGGTGAGGAGGCGCAGGGGTCCTTCAACCTCGCCACCGGCCCGCTGGTGCGCGCGACGCTGTGGAAGCTGGGCTCCGACTCGCACGTGCTGCTGCTCAACATGCACCACATCGTCTCCGACGGTTGGTCCATGGGCGTGCTGGTGCGCGAGGTGATGGCGCTCTACGAGGCCTTCAGCCAGGGCCGGCCCTCGCCGCTGCCTCCACTGGCGCTCCAGTACGCCGACTACGCCGTCTGGCAGCGTGACTGGATGCAGGGCGCGGTGCTCGAAGAGCAGCTGGCCTGGTGGCGCCAGAAGCTGGCGGGCCTCACCCCGCTGGAGCTGCCCATCGACAAGCCGCGTCCGCCCGTGCAGACCTTCCGGGGCGACCAGGTGCACGTCGGCCTGTCGCCCGACGTCTCCAACACGCTCAAGGCGCTGTGCCAGCAGGAAGGCGCCACGCCCTTCATGGCCCTGCTGGCCGCCTTCCAGTTGCTGCTGGCCCGCTACTCCGGCCAGCGGGACATCAGCGTCGGCTCACCCATCGCCGGCCGCCAGTACGGCGAGCTGGAGGGACTCATTGGCTTCTTCGTCAACACCCTGGTGATGCGCGCCCGGGTGGAGGCCCCCGACTCCTTCCGCACCCTGCTGCGGCAGGTGAAGGAGTCGGCGCTGGGCGCGTATGCGCACCAGGACGTGCCCTTCGAGCGACTGGTGGAGGAGATTCAGCCCACGAGAGACCTGGGGCGCACCCCGCTCTTCCAGGTGCTCTTCGTCCTGCAGAACACTCCCACCCCCTCGCCCACGAAGCAGCAACGGGAGCCAGCGACAGGGGCGGCGCCGCCGCAAGTGGAGCGGCAGTCCCCCGCGGCCAAGTTCGAGCTGCACCTGGGCCTGGAAGACTCGCCTGAGGGCTACCAGGGGACGCTGGGCTACAACACCGACCTGTTCGAGTCGGACACGATTCAGCGCATGGCGGAGCACTTCCGCACATTGGTAGCAGCCGTCGTCTCCCGGCCCGACGCGCCTCTGGGATCGCTGTCCATGCTGCCGCAGGCCGAGCGCCAGCGGCTGCTCGTGGACTGGAACGCCACTGCCTCCGAGTACCCGCGCACCTCCACCCTGCCCGAGGTCTTCGCGCAGGTGGTGGCGCGTCATGCCGACAAGGTTGCCGTCGAGTTCGCCAGTGAGCTCCAAGGTGAGCTCGGAGCCTCGAAGCTCACCTATCGGCAGTTGGATGAGCGCGCCAACCAGCTCGCACACCACCTGCGCGGCCTGGGCGTCTCCACCGACTCGCGCGTGGCCATCGCCCTGGACCGCTCGCTGGAGCTGATTGTCTCCCTCGTTGCCATCCTCAAGGCCGGCGGCGCCTACGTCCCGCTGGACCCGTCGTATCCGCGCGAGCGCCTCGCCGCCATGCTGGAGGACGCACGCCCCACGGTGCTCATCACCACGCGCGAGTTGCTGGAGAAGCTGCCCACCGAGGGCCTCTCGACCGTAGTGCTTGGGGAGGTGTCCGTGGAGGGACAGCCCACGTCCGCGCTTCCCGTGGCCGCGCTGCCCCAGAGCCTTGCGTACATCGACTTCACCTCCGGCTCCACCGGTAGGCCCAAGGGTGTCGGAACTCCGCACGCTGCCGTGCTGCGCACCCTCTTCGGCGTGGACTACGCGCACCTGGGCCCGGATGAGACGTTCCTGCTCATCGCTCCGCTGTCCTTCGACGCCTCCACCCTGGAGCTGTGGGGGCCGCTGCTCCACGGCGCGCGGCTCGTCGTCTTCCCGCCGCACTCGCCGTCGGACCTGAAGTCGCTGGAGGACGTGCTCACGAAGCACGGGGTCACCACGCTGCACCTGACCGCCGGCCTCTTCACCCAGGTGGTGGACCACAACCTGCCCGCCCTGCGAGGGGTGAAGCAACTGCTCACCGGAGGCGACGTGGTGAGCGCCCCCCACGTGCGCCGCGTGCTGGAAGGAATGCTCATTCCGGTGACGGCCTGCTACGGCCCCACCGAGTCCACCCTCTTCGCCTCCTGCCACCGCATGACGTCGGTGGAGCACGTGGGCGCCTCCGTTTCCATCGGCCGGCCCATCGGCAACACCCAGATGTACGTCCTGGACGGCTCCGGCCAGCCGGTTCCCGTAGGCGTCACGGGTGAGCTGTTCATCGGCGGCGACGGGGTGTCTCGGGGCTACCTGGAGCAGCCCGCCCTCACCGCCGAGCACTTCATGCCCGACGCCTTCTCCTCCACGCCCGGAGCCCGCCTCTACCGCACGGGAGACCTCGCCCGCTGGCGCCGAGACGGACTGCTGGACTTCCTGGGCCGCGCCGACGCCCAGGTGAAGGTCCGGGGTTACCGCATCGAGCTGGCCGAAGTCGAAGCTGCGCTGCTCGCCTTCCCCGGGGTGGGCCAGACCGTGGCCGTGGTGCGCGAGGACGTCCCCGGTGACAAGCGCCTGGTCGCCTACGTCGCCGCTTCCGAGACGCTCGACGTGGCCGGGCTGCGCGCCTTCATCAAGGAGCGCCTGCCCGAATACATGGTGCCGTCCGCCGTCGTGCGGCTGGACGCCCTGCCTCTCACGGCCAACTCCAAGGTGGACCGCAAGGCGCTGCCCGCGCCCGACGTGACGAGGGCCTCACTGGCGGAGTCCTACGTCGCGC
>NZ_JAAIXZ010000041.1 GCF_010894435.1 Pyxidicoccus trucidator
GCGCAGCGCAACGAGTCAGCGCGCCGAGGCCACTGGCGCGCACACGGACGGCGCGCTCCTCCCCGCCACCGCGTCCGCAACCCCATGCGATGAGGCCGCATACCCGCATCTCGCGCAGTTCAACTAGCCGCCGGACATCTCCCCTTCCATGCCCACCTCCAGCCCGCCGTACTCCGACGGGGACAGCGTCAGCGTCCAGCCGTGGACCTGCGCGACATGGTGGGTGATGTGGAGGCCCAGCCCCTGCCCCTCGACGCCTCGCGTCCGGGCGGCATTGCCGCGGAAGCTGCGCTCCAGCAACCGCGAGCGCTCCTCCTCCGGAATGCCCGGCCCGTCGTCGATGACGCGCAGATGGAACCGACCCTGGCGCGTGCTCTCCAGCACCACCGCCACGTGTCCGTCCTCGCGGCCATGGTGGATGCCATTGAAGACGACGTTGCTGACCGCCTGCTCGATGAGGGTGACGTCACCATTCACGATGACCGGCGCCTCGGGCACGCCGCTCACCAGGGAGACCTTCTTCCGCCGGGCAATGGGCTGGTGCCGTCCGAGGACGCGGGCGATGACGGCGTTCAGGTCTACGGGCGCGCGCTGAACTTGCGGCGCGCCGGCTTCGAGCCGCGCGGCCGCCGCCAGGTTGTGGACCAGCGAGGCGATGTAGTGGGCTTCGCCCATCGCGGAGGTCATCACCCCGGGTTCCATCCCCTCTCCGCGCCCGGCTTGCTGCTGCATCGTCGACAGGTGGCCCTGGAGCACGGTGAGCGGCGTCATCACGTCGTGCATGGTGTTGGCGAGGAAGTCCCGCAGCGCCTGTTCGCGAGCCTCTTGCTGGGACAGCTGACTCTGGATCTCCGCGCCAGCCTCCTGGAACGCCCGCGCCAGCTCGGCGACCTCGTCGTTGCCTCGCACGGAGACGGGCTGCTGGTAGCGGCTGACCGCGGAGGCGCGGACCTCGCCGGTGAGCTGGCGGACGCGCCGGATGACGGGCCCCACCGCCACCAGCACCGCCACGACGGCGAGCAGTGGCACGAGCAGCACCTCCGGTGGCGGC
Organism: Pyxidicoccus trucidator; assembly: GCF_010894435.1. NCBI lineage: Bacteria > Pseudomonadati > Myxococcota > Myxococcia > Myxococcales > Myxococcaceae > Pyxidicoccus > Pyxidicoccus trucidator. Next base: position 1,052 of record NZ_JAAIXZ010000041.1, read on the forward strand.
AGGCCTTCAATGGGTGCATCCGGAGACGCGATGCGCCGCGCGAGGACGTACGCACAGGGCCCGCCGTCCCACGGCATGCGCAGCAGCACGTCCAGGACGGGCCGGCCCTCCAGCGTCGAGCGACGGACGACCACACCCCGACCCGAGCGGGCGTCCCGCTGAAGCTCCTCGTCGAGGACGGGCGCCGCCGGGTTCCGCGAGACGAGCCGGTCGTCATAGGGAAAGTGGACGATATGAGGAGGCGCGCGCCCCGAGCGTCCCGGCCCGCCCCCGGGTGGAGGGCCCCGGTCGTCAAACCCGCCCCGGTCCCCGGACGGGCCACGTGGAGGAGGAGGTCCGTTCTCGGCGAACGCGCCCCGGTCCCCGGACGAGCCACGCGGAGGAGGAGATCCGCTCTCAACACCCCCGGGAGGCCCCCTGTCCCCTTCGGCCCCTCCCCGCGGCCAGTCACGAGGAGGCGGTCCCCGCCGCACGGTCCACGACTCGGGGGAGGCCTCGCAGCGCTCCCGCTCTCCAGCCTGCATCTGCGCGAGCGTGGTGGCCTCGAGCACCTCCTCCTGGCTGCTCAGCCGCAGCGAGCGCTGGAAGAGGCTCAGCCCCGCGACGACGGGAACCGTCACCGCCACCACCGTGAGCGCCAGGCGCAGTCGCAGCCTCACGAGCCATCCCCTGGAACGAGGCGATAGCCCACGCCCCACACCGTCTCCACCCCGTGCAGGGCGCCGAGCTTCCGTCGCAGCCGCGAAACATGGACGTCCAGCGTGCGCTCGGTGCCCTCGCGCTCAGGGTCCAGCACGTGCTCCACCAGCCACTGCCGCGTCACGGCCTCACGGGGGCGCCGCGCCAACGCCGCGAGCAGCGCGAACTCCACCCGCGTCAGCTCCACGAGCTGCCCCTGCACGGAGACCTCACGCGTCTGGAGGTCGACGCGCAGCGGCCCCAGCTCGACGGCGGCATCCACCTTCTGGAGCATCGGCCGCCGGAGTCGTGCGCGCACCCGCTCGATGAGCTCCTCCGGCCAGAAGGGCTTGGTCATGTAGTCATCGGCGCCGAGCTTCAGCGCCCGCACCTTGTCCAGGGTGTCGTTGCGCGCGCTCAGGATGAGGACGGGCACCTCGGAGAACGTCCGCAGGGCCTTGAGCATGTCCAGGCCATAGGTGCCGGGCAACATCAGGTCGAGCACCACGAGGCTCACCTCCGGCATGCCCTCGGACGTCAGCAGCCGGCCCTCCCGCCACCACGTGGGCTCGAAGCCCGCGCCCCGCAGGTGCTCGACAATCTGCGCGCCGAGCTGTGCATCGTCCTCGACGAGCAGGATGCGCTCCCCCATGTCACCCACCTCCTCTTCCGCGCCGGGCGCCGTGCGAGCCCCCTGCCTGGAGAGCCTCCTCCGGGCAGTACGCACGGCGCCACCGGGAATCAAGCCGTCACGGCCGGCGCGGCGCCGACGTGCTCACCTGATCACCCCCCGCCCGGAGGAGGCCCCATGCCCCCGTCCCAGCCGGGCGGCGGTCCCATGCCACCATCTCGCGGCGGGCCACCCGGGCCACCACCGCCGCCGCTGCCGCCAGGCACCGAGCACTGCGCGGTGTCGAGCGACGAGCGGATGACCAGCGTCTTCCACGCCAGCATCGCACCGTCCGCCATCCGCTCCGTCGAGAACACGTAGTCGGCGACGGAGTCCGCGGAGATGACGGTGTCCGTCTGGTTAGTCGTGTCTCGCGTTCCGCGCGTGTTGTAGAGCGGCTGCGTGCTGATGATTTCATCGTCCAGCGCGTCGTCAAAGAAGAGCTGGGACGTGACGTACTCGTTGCCGTTGACGCGGATGGTGAAGTGGATGTGGATGGTGCGGCTGCTGTACCAGCCGGGAAAGCAGGTATCGAAGTCCACCCGGCCACTCGCATCCGTCGTCTGCACGCCGCGGAACCAGCGCGCGGCCCTCGCCCCGGCATCGCCAGAGGTGCAGAAGTCGCTGGCGTCCTCGCCGGAGTAGAGCCCATGGGGCGCGGTGTGCCAGATGTCGACGGACGCGCCCTGGATGGGGTTGCAGGCCTCATCCACCACGAGCAGCGCGAGGCGCACGGGCAGGCCGTCATGGCCCTCGCTGATGTCCTTCCGCTCGACGGTGGTCGCGTAGCAGGGGCCCAGCGTCGCCGCGCACGTCAGGGTGCACGTCGTGCCGGTGCCCGAGGCGAAGGGGTTGGGATAGGAGGCGGCCATCGTCATCGCGGCGGTGCCGCCGGTCGCCCAGCTCCCGGTGGAGCCCGTGCCCGCGTCCGTCTCGGTGCCCGCGTCCGTCTCGGTGCCAGGGCCGGGGGTGTCGCCCGTCCCCTCGCCGCACGCGAGCGCGAGCCGCGCGAGTGGCAGTGCCGCCAGCGCCATGCCCACGCCACGCAGCACCTTCCGGCGCGTCATGACCACGGGTTCGGGGTTCTTCTTGGCGTCGTTGCTCATCCAGGTCCTCCTGAGTGCCGGTCCGGTTCGCCCACGATTCAGGGCGTGACCGACGTTCTCGCGGAAAGACCTTAAGGAAATCGTAAGCCCTACGAGCCGGGCGCCAGCTCCTTCAGCAGGTCGCCCAGCTTCTCCAGCGCGAGCCGCGCCCGGGTCTTCACGGTGCCGAGAGGGTCGCCCGTGCGCTCCGCTATCTCCCGCTGGGACAGCCCCTCGAAGTAGGCCAACTCCACCACCTCGCGCTGCTCGGCGGGCAGCTGCTTCAGTGCCGCGAGCACCCGCTTGCGGTGCTGCCCCTGCGCGCTCGCCTCGTCCGGCGCCTGCGGGGTGGCGCTCACGGGAGGCGGCTGGTGGGTCGCGCCCTCCACCGTTCGCGCCGCCGTGCCCATGGAGCGCAGGCGGTCGATGGCGCGCGTCCGGGCGATGGTGGTCACCCAGGTCTCCAGGCCGCCGCGGTCCGGGTCGAACTCGCGCGCGCGCCGCCACACGTCCAGGAAGACCTCCTGCAGCACCTCCTCCGCATCCGCGCGGGAGGGCAGCAGCCGCAAGGTGACGGCGAAGGCCTTCGCGCCACAGCGCGCGTACACCTCTCGCATCGCCGCGCCGCTGCCCAGGGCCACCTGCTGGAGGAGGGCCTTGTCAGCCGCCGGGTCGCTTGCTCGGGGGACGGAGGGGGGGGAAGGCGCCATTTAGCTCCCGGATACCGCATCCAACGGGGCACAGCACAGCTTCAAGTAACACGGTGGGCGCCTTCACCGCCCATCCCTAACGTTGACGAGCCAACGCGGCCAATGCGGAAGCCGTCCTGAATCAACGTCCCCCGCGATACGCCGCCCGGTCGAACCCAACCCAAGACCTATAAGGGCCGCAGCCGATATGACCGAACGAATCGGAAGCGTGTTCATCGAGGGAGTCAAACCCGAGCTGGACGCGGGCCGCTACGCCGTCAAGCGCGTCGCCGGGGAGAGTCTCACCGTCAGGGCCGATGTCTTCAAGGAAGGCCATGACGTCCTGGTCGCCGTCGTCCGCTGGCGTCAGGTCACCCCCAGGACACAACAGACGGACTGGCGGGAGGTGCCCATGCGATTCCTGGGCAACGACCTCTGGGAAGCCGAGTTCCCGCTCGCCCACAATGGCCGCTACCAGTACACGATTGAAGCCTGGCCAGATCTCTTCCGCACCTGGGCGTCCGAGCTGAAGCGGAAGGTCGACGCGGGCCGGGATGTGAAGAGCGAGCTGTTGGAGGGCGCCGCCCTGCTGGAGGGCGCCGTCACCCGCGCCCGCCCCGCCAGCGAGGCCGACGCGCGGGTGCTGGCCGAAGCCGCCGTCCGCCTGCGCGGCCCCGCCGAGCCGGAGCTCATCGCCGTGGCGCTCGCGCCCGAGCTGGCCGCCATCGCCTCCACGTACCCCGACCGCACCCTGGCGAAGCGCTACGACAAGGTGCTGGACGTCTTCGCGGACCGGGAGAAGGCCCGCTTCGGCGCCTGGTACGAGTTCTTCCCCCGCTCGGCGAAGCGCGACGGGAAGACGCACGCCACCTTCAAGGACGCCGAGGAGTGGCTGCCGTACATCCAGCGGCTCGGCTTCGACGTCATCTACCTGCCCCCCATCCACCCCATCGGCCGCACGGCGCGCAAGGGGAAGAACAACAGCCTCAAGGCGGGCGCGGACGACGTGGGCAGTCCGTGGGCCATCGGTGCCACGGAGGGGGGCCACAAGGCGGTGCACCCCGCACTGGGCACCCTGGACGACTTCCGCCGCTTCGTGGACGCCGCCCAGCGACACGGCATCGAGGTGGCGCTGGACGTGGCCTTCCAGTGCTCGCCGGACCACCCGTACGTGAAGGAGCATCCGGAGTGGTTCCAGCACCGCCCGGACGGCACCATCAAGACGGCGGAGAACCCGCCCAAGCGCTACGAGGACATCGTCAACTTCGACTGGATGGGCCCTGGCCGCGAGGCGCTCTGGGCGGAGCTCGAGTCCGTCGTCGTCCACTGGGTGAAGCAGGGAGTGCGCACCTTCCGGGTGGACAACCCGCACACCAAGCCGATGCAGTTCTGGGAGTGGCTCATCCGCCGCGTCCAGGACGCGTACCCGGACGTCATCTTCCTCTCCGAGGCCTTCACCCGCCCCAAGGTCATGAAGGCCCTGGCCAAGGTGGGCTTCACCCAGTCGTATACCTACTTCACCTGGCGCAACTTCAAGGGCGAGCTCCAGGAGTACCTGGAGGAGCTCACCCACCCGCCAGTGTCCGACTACTTCCGCGGCAACTTCTGGCCCAACACGCCGGACATCCTCCCGGAGATGCTGCAGAACGCCGGGCCCGGCGCCTTCCGCCTCCGCGCGGCGCTGGCGGCCACGCTGTCCTCCGTCTGGGGCATGTACTGCGGCTTCGAGCTCTGCGAGGGCCGCCCGCTGCCGGGCAAGGAGGAGTACATCGACTCGGAGAAGTACCAGCTCGTCGCGTGGGACCTGGATCGGCCCGGCAACATCAAGGACTGGATTGCGCGCCTCAACACCGCGCGCGCCACCCATCCCGCACTGCGCTACTACGACACGCTCGAGTTCTTCGAGTCGAACAACGAGCGCATCCTATTCTACGGCAAGCGCTCACCGGACGGCACCAGCACGGTGCTGATGGCGGTGAGCCTGGACCCGTACTCGGCGCAGGAGGCGCTCCTGCACGTGCCCATGGAATGGCTGGGCGCGCGTCCGGAGGAGACGTACCAGGTGCACGAGCTGATGTCGGACCAGCGCTCGCTCTGGCAGGGTCCTGACGTGCAGGTACGACTCACGCCCGAGCAGCCCGCGGCCCTCTGGGCCGTCTACCGCTACCGCCGTACCGAGCAGGCGTTCGACTACTACGAGTGACACCCGAGAGGCGTATGGAACTGGATCCCCTCTGGTACAAGAAGGCCCTCATCTACGAGCTGCACCTCCGCGCATTCCACGACTCCAACGGCGACGGCCACGGGGACATCCCGGGCCTGATTGAGAAGCTGCCGTACCTGCAGGACCTGGGCATCGACTGCATCTGGCTGCTGCCGCACTACCCCTCGCCGCTGCGAGACGACGGGTACGACATCGCGGACTTCTACGGCATCCATCCCGACTACGGCACGCTCGCGGACTTCCAGCGCCTGGTGGACGAGGCGCACAAGCGGGGGCTGCGCATCATCACCGAACTGGTCGTCAACCACACCAGCGACCAGCACCCCTGGTTCCAGGAAGCCCGCAGCGACCCGAAGAGCCCCAAGCGCGACTGGTACGTCTGGAGCGACTCGGACGAGGTCTACAAGGGCACCCGCATCATCTTCCTCGACACCGAGCGCTCCAACTGGACGTGGGATCCGGTGGCCAAGCAGTACTTCTGGCACCGCTTCTTCAGCCACCAGCCGGACCTCAACTACGACAACCCCGAAGTGCAGGAAGCCATGCTGGACGTCATGCGCTTCTGGCTGAACATGGGCGTGGACGGGTTCCGCTGCGACGCCGTGCCCTACCTCTTCGAGCGCGAGGGCACCAACTGCGAGAACCTCCCGGAGACGCACGCCTTCCTCAAGAAGCTGCGCAAGACGATTGATTCCGAGTACCAGGGGAAGATGCTGCTCGCGGAAGCCAACCAGTGGCCCGCCGACGTGCGCGTCTACTTCGGCGAGGGCGACGAGTTCCACATGGGCTTCCACTTTCCGGTCATGCCCCGCCTCTTCATGGCCGTGCGCAAGGAGGACCGGACGCCCATCGTGGAAATCATGCAGCAGACGCCGGACATTCCGGACAACTGCCAGTGGGCCATCTTCCTGCGCAACCACGACGAGCTGACGCTGGAGATGGTGACGGACGAGGACCGGGACTACATGTACCGGGAGTACGCCACGGACCCGCGGATGCGCATCAACCTGGGCATCCGCCGCCGCCTCGCCCCGCTGATGGACAACGGCCGCAGGCGCATCGAGCTGATGCACAGCCTGCTGTTCACCCTGCCGGGCACCCCCGTCATGTACTACGGGGACGAGATAGGCATGGGCGACAACATCTACCTCGGCGACCGCAACGGCGTGCGCACGCCCATGCAGTGGACGGGTGACCGCAACGCGGGCTTCAGCCGGGCCGACTACGCGCGCCTGTATGCCCCCGTCATCGCCGACGCGGTGTATGGCTACCAGTCCATCAACGTGGAGGCGCAGGAGCGCGTGAAGTCCAGCCTCCTGCACTGGGTGAAGCGGATGATTCGCATCCGCCAGCGCTACCCTGTCTTCGCACTCGGCACCCTGCGCTTCCTGCAGACGGAGAACCGCAAGGTGCTGTCCTTCGTGCGTGAGTACGAGGGCCAGACGGTGCTGGTGGTGTGCAACCTGTCCCGCTTCTCCCAGCCGGCGGTGGTGGACCTGCGCGACTTCGAGGGACAGGTGCCGGTGGAGCTCATCGGCGAGACGCCCTTCCCCCGCATCAGCAACATGCCCTACCAGCTCTCCCTCGGACCCTTCATGTTCCTATGGTTCCGGCTGGACAAGCCGCACCAGGGAAGGAGCCTGCCGTGACGTCCTTGGACCTGACGAAGCTGCCGGAGTACCTGAAGCACCAGCGCTGGTTCAGCGGCAAGGCGTGGCCCATCAAGCATGTGAGCGTGGTGGACCACGCCGCCATGGACTTCAAGCCCTGCGCCTTCACCCTCGCCGTGGTGGAGGTGGTGTACGAATTGGGCCACCCGGAGCGCTACCTGCTGCCGGTGAAGCCCGGCGCGGAGGGCATCGCCGATGCGCTGGAGGACGACGAGTGCCTGCGCGCCCTCTTCAAGCTCATCCGCGATGGGAGCGGCGTCAGCTCCGCCTCCGGCCGCCTGGTGGGCGAGTGGATTGGGGGCCCGGACGGCCTCCTGGCCCTCCCCTCGCCGCTGACGGTGCGGCGGCTGATGGTGGAGCAGAGCAACACCTCCGTGGTGCTGGGCGAGAAGGTCATCCTCAAGATCATCCGCAAGCTCGAGGCGGGAGTGAGTCCCGAACATGAAGTGGGCCGCTTCCTCGCCACGAAGACGTCCTTCAGGGCCACGCCCACGCTGCTGGGCGCGCTGCACCTGGAGGGGGCGGCGGGGGCCACCGTCGCGGTGGCGCACCGCTTCGTCCCGGACGCGACGGACGGGTGGAAGTACACGCTGGACCGGCTGCGCCAGGAGCGGGCGCTGGGCGACCGCTTCCTCGGCGAGATGCGCGAACTGGGCATGCGGCTGGGCGATCTGCACAACGCCTTCGCCTCCGCGTCCCCGGACGACCCGGCCTTCGCCCCGGAGCCGCTCCTCCAGGAGGATCTGCAGCGCTGGAGCGCCTCCATCGTCGGCGAGCTGGGCGTGACGCTGGCGGATGCCGGCCGGCTGAACCCGGACCTGGAGAGCCGGCGCGAGTCGCTCATCGAGTACGCGAAGCGGCTGGCCCACGTGGCGCCCTCCGGGCAGAAGATCCGCATCCACGGCGACCTGCACCTGGGCCAGGTGCTGCGCGCCAATGAGCAGTGGCTCATCTTCGACTTCGAGGGGGAGCCGGCGAGGAGCTTCACGGCGCGGCGCGAGAAGTACAGCGCGCTGCGGGACGTGGCGGGGATGATTCGCTCGTTCGACTACGCGGAGGCCACGGTGGCACTGGAGGGCGGCGAGCCCCGAGGCCGCGTGGGCCCCAGCCGCACGGCCTTCCTGGAGGGCTACCGGAAGGCGACCCACGGGGCGTCCTTCCTGCCAAAGGACGACGCCACGTTCGACGTCATGCTGCGGGCGTTCGAACTGGAGAAGCTCCTCTACGAAGTGCGGTATGAGCTACAGAACCGGCCGGACTGGGTGCGCATCCCCATCCAGGCCCTGTTGCGCATGGAGGAATCCAAGTGAGGAAGCCAGCCGACAAGGCGCAGGTCGACGCGGAGCTCCAGCGCGTGGTCGAGCTGCGGCATCCAGAGCCCCACTCCATCCTGGGCATCCACCCGGACGGGGACGGCGTGGTGATTCGGGCCTTCCGGCCGGACGCCGTACACATCCACGTGCTGCCGGAGGCCGGGGGCCGCATCGCGATGACGCACCGGCTGGGCGGCGTCTTCGAAGCGCGCATCAACGGCAAGGAGCAGCCCTTCACGTACCTGCTGGAGGTGGAGTACCCCGGCAAGAAGGTCTTCCGCCTGAGAGACCCCTACAGCTACCTCCCCACCCTGGGCGAGATGGACCTGTACTACGCGGGCGAGGGCAAGCACGAGCGCCTCTGGGAGCGGATGGGCGCGCACCTCATCCACCACAACGGCGTGCGGGGCGTGTCCTTCGCCGTCTGGGCGCCCACGGCGGCCGGCGTGTCGGTGGTGGGGGACTTCAATGGCTGGGACGGCCGGCTGCATGCCATGCGGCGCATGGGGGCCTCCGGCATCTGGGAGCTGTTCGTCCCCGAGGTGGGCGAAGGCGCCCGCTACAAGTTCGAGATCCGCCCCGGCCACGGGGGCGCGCACGTGCTGAAGGCGGACCCGTTCGCCTTGCGCGCCGAGGTGCCACCGGCCACCGCGTCGGTGGTGCACGACCTGTCACGCTACCGCTGGGGTGACGGGCAGTGGCTCGAGACGCGCGAGCAGAAGCATGACGTGACGCACCAGCCCTGGAGCGTCTACGAGGTGCACCTGGGCAGCTGGCGCCGGGTGGTGGAGGACGGCGACCGGCCCATGACGTACCGCGAGCTGGCGCCGGCGCTCGCCGAGTACGTGAAGTACCTGGGCTTCACCCACGTGGAGCTGCTGCCCGTGTCCGAGCACCCCTACGGGGGCTCCTGGGGCTACCAGGTGAGTGGCTACTACGCGCCCACGGCGCGCTTCGGCCACCCGGACGACTTCCGCTTCCTCGTGGACCACCTGCACCAGGAGGGCATCGGCGTCATCGTGGACTGGGTGCCCGGCCACTTCCCGCGGGACTTGCACGCGCTGGGGCAGTTCGACGGCACGTCGCTGTACGAGCACGCGGACCCGCGCAAGGGCGCGCAGCCGGACTGGGGCACGCTGGTCTTCAACTTCGGCCGCAACGAGGTCCGCAACTTCCTCATCGCCAACGCGCTCTTCTGGATTGAGGAGTACCACATCGATGGCCTGCGCGTGGACGCGGTGGCCTCGATGCTCTACCTCGACTACAGCCGCAAGCAGGGCGAGTGGATTCCCAACCGCTGGGGCGGCCGCGAGAATGAAGAGGCCATCCAGTTCCTCCGCGAGCTCAACGAGACGGTGCGCCGCAAGCACCCGGGCGTCGTCGTGATTGCCGAGGAGTCCACCGCCTGGCCCAAGGTGTCCTCGCCGGTGAGCGAGGGCGGCCTGGGCTTCCACTTCAAGTGGAACATGGGGTGGATGCACGACACGCTGTCGTACTTCTCGAAGGACCCCATCTACCGGCAGTACCACCACAACCAGCTCACCTTCGGCCTGCTGTATGCGTTCAGCGAGCACTTCATGCTGCCGCTGAGCCATGACGAGGTGGTGCACGGCAAGGGCAGCCTGTACGGGCGCATGCCGGGGGACCCGTGGCAGAAGCGCGCCAACCTGCGGGCGCTCTACGCCTGGATGTGGGCCCACCCGGGGAAGAAGCTCCTCTTCATGGGCGGTGAGTTCGGCCAGCCCTCGGAGTGGAACCACGACAAGAGCCTGGACTGGCACCTGACGCATGACCCGGGGCACCAGGGCATCCTGAAGCTGATGTCGTCGCTGAACCGTATCTACAAGGAGCTGCCGGCGCTCCACGACGCGGACAGCGAGCCGGTGGGCTTCCAGTGGCTGCAGCCGGACTCGGCCGCGGCGAACGTGCTGGCCTTCGTCCGGCGCGCGCGCCAGCCGGGGCGCCACGTGGTGTGCATCGCCAACCTCTCCCCCACCGTCCGCGAGGGCTACCGCGTGGGCTTCCCGCTGCACGGAAGCTACGTGGAGCTCCTCAACACGGACTCCGGCGAGTACGGCGGCTCCAACCTGGGGAACATGGGGCAGATCCACACCGAGCCCACCGGGTGGGACGGCCAGCCCGCTTCCGCGACGATTACGCTGCCCCCGCTGTCCGTGCTGTGGTTCACGCCGGGCTGATGCCTGCCGTGCCGTGAGGGGTACGGTTTCCAGTCCCGTACTCCTCGCCAATAGAAGGGCCCGGAATCGCGAGTCGGTTCCGGGCCCTGCTGAGCGGCGGTGGGGCGTCCCGCGGCCAGGACGCCGGCTCGAATCCTCTGACACCTTCCCCGGACACCTTCCCCAGGTGAGTGGCGGCCCGGGTTCGGATTCCCCGGCTCAGTGCGCCGCAGCGAGCGACTGCTGTAACTTCAAGCCGAGCGCGTCGACGTCCTGCTGGAAGGACTCGGGCACCCCGTCGATGGCCTCGCAGAGGCCGCGCACCTCGGTGTCGCCGATGGTGAAGCCGCCCTGTGGGCACTTCTTTAGATCGGCGCGGAGGCTCACGGCGTTCCCGTTGGTGCTCGGGGCCACGGTGACGGTGTATCGCCGGACGATGGTGGCCTGGACGTTACCGACGGTGCCGTAGAGAAAGGCGGTGTCCTGCCACCGCGTCTGGACGAGGCCGAGTTTCTCGTCGACATTCATGGGCTCCTGTCCGTTCGCTGCGAGCGTCCGAGCCACCGCGCTGGTGGGCGACTCCTCCGTTGAGCCGACGCTGAATTGATAGGGGCGCTGGGCCTGCGTGCAGCCCATTGCGGTGATGAGGGAAACGAGTGTGAACAGGCCAATCCGTCGAGGGCTCATGCATTCTCCAGTGAAGTTGGGTGGACTCCAGGTGCGGAATCCCCACGCCATTTTGATGGCGTCAGCCACCGGGAGGAAGGAACTCCAAGAGATTGATCCGCTCGCGTCCACGCGTCACCTTGCGCGCCCACGGCCATGATTTCGAGGCGCACCGGAGCCAGCGACAGTCAGAGCGCCGCCATCGCCACGCTGGGCACCCACAGCAGGAGGATGACGGCGATGCTCAGGGCGAGTAGGAGCCGCGGGCAAGGCGAACCTGCTACTGACACCAGTGCGGGTAGCGGATGCAGTCGCGGCAGAGCCCGTCCACGCACGTAGTGGTCCCCGGGCAATAGTCGTCCGGGTACCTGCAGGCCAGGCCCTGCTCGCTCTCCCCGAGCTCGACGTCCGTCGACTCCTCGGGGGGCCCACCACAACCGGCCAGCGACAACACCGCCATCAAGCCCACGGCACTCCGCCAGAATCCACGCACGAGAGACTCCCAGTCCTGGATTGTACTGCCTTCCCAGGCTAGCAACTTCAAGCGGAGGGGCGGTACGGCGGACGGCGCTGATGCGGTGCGTAGAAAAAAGAAAACCCCCGTTGCCACGAGGGCAACGGGGGTTCTCAAAAAGAATCCGGCAGCGACCTACTCTCCCGCGCGGTTTCCCGCGAAGTACCATCGGCTCTGGAGGGCTTAACTTCCGTGTT
>NZ_JAAIXZ010000042.1 GCF_010894435.1 Pyxidicoccus trucidator
GCCATGGCGCGCGTGATTGCCACCTGGCTGCCTCGCTGTCCCACCTGCCACCGCTCCAACCACCGACGCGCCTCACGCAGCCTGCCCGGTCTCCCCGTGCACCCCGCGGGCCCCTGATGCAGTAGTGTTAGAAGGGTAGCCTTCAAAGTGGTGGCTCTCATTTGCAAACTCCTCTCGTTGAACTGTCTCAGCGACTCTTGGTGTCCGCATCCGACTGCGTGCTAGCAGCCTCGGTGTCGACAAGGCGGTAGCCGCCCGTCTGCCTGTCGGGCGGCCCCTGGAAGATGCCAAGCATGAGGGCCGCCACCTGGGCACTGTCCATTACGGAGCCGTCCTCCTCGCCTCCAGGAAGGTGACGCTACGCGAGGGGGCGCAGCTCAGTCCCGCTCGCGTAGGATTCGCTCCCAGAAGCGGGTCCCCTCGGCGATCCACCCTTCGGCCGGCGTGCCGGTGCCGACGCCGAAGCCATGGCCCAGGTTCGGGTAGCGGCGGAACTCCACGACGCTCCCAACCTTTCGGAGCGCCGCAACGCGCCGCTCCATGGCCGCTGGCGGAGCAATCCCATCCCGCTCGCCTACGACAACGAAGGTGGCGGGCTCGTCGGAGGAGTGGTCCGAATGCCCCGTGTAGGCCATCACCACGACCGTCGGCTTCGGGAGTTGCGCGCCGCCGAACGCCGCCGCGCCGTGTGAACCGATGGCGGCTGCCATCCTCGCCCCGGCCGAGCTTCCCCAGAGCGAGTAGCCGGACGTGCTGACGCCCAGCGTCTGCGCGTTGCGGAAGATGTACGTCAGGGCCGCGGCGAGGTCTTGGGTTGCCACTGCGGCGCCCTGTCCGGCCCGGTACCTCAGCACGAAGGCGTTGTACCCCCGGCGGCTGATCTCGGCAGCGTACGGGAAACCTTCGTGGACGCTGCCGACGTAGCTGAAGCCGCCCCCGGGACTGATGATCGCGAAGGGCGCTCCGGGCTTGCCACGGAAGTAGAACAGCCCGGTGCGGTTCTTGTCGGGCTCGTCCTGCCGCTGGGCTTCATCGTAGAACCGGTAGAAGACGGGCTTGCCGCCGTTGACGTCGTCGACCATGCGATTGAGCGCATGCGTCACCGTCTCGGGGTGGACCTCCGTGTGGTACGGCAACAGCGACCCAATCTTTAAGAGCGGCAGGGCCTCGTCGTACGCGCGCCCATCCCACGGCAGCAGCAACGGGCCGAAGCCCGCGAACGCCGGGTGGTGCAGCAGGTCTCGCAGGGTGCTGCGAGGACTGAGATGGCCAGCCTGGCCCTCCCTCATGGCACTTCCCCTCCCCTGTGCGACCGCGGCCCCTGCAGCAACGAGGAGGACGGCTGCGAAGCGGACGCTGCGCATCAGGACTGCTGCGCTCTGTCCCCGACGACGGACTTCAAAGTGGCTCATCGCAGCCTCGCTTCGGCCGGTTCCCTGTCTCACGGGTCAATGCCCGCCACGACGAGCGACCACGATATGAAGCGCCCCGCCACCTGTGCACGCATCTGGATTACCTCCTGGTGACGCCGTCGAGGACGTCCGGCTGCCGAATCACGGCTGTTTGGCCTCGAAGACTTCCTTCGCCACGCCGAGCGCCATCACCGCGCTCGGCCAGCCCGCATAGAACGCCAGGTGGGTGATGGTCTCGATGAGCTCCTCCCGCGTCACCCCGTTGTCGCGCGCCCGAGCGAAGTGGCCCCGCAGCTGGTCGGGGCGATTCATCGCGATGAGGGCGCTGACGGTGACGAGGCTGCGGTCCCGCTTGGACAGCTCCGGGCGCTCCCAGATGTCGCCGAAGAGCACGCCGTCCGTGAGCTCGACCATCTTCGGCGAGATGTCGCCGAACAGCTGCTGGGCCCGGGTGGGTTGGCCGTCTGCACCGACGCCGGGGCGTACGGGTGCCGCGGAGGTGGCCGCTCGGCCCGTGGCGGGCGCGCCGTACTGCGCGTCGCTCACCTTCTCCATCCAATCCACGGCCTTGCCGTCGAGGTGTTCGGAGACTGCGATGTGCGTCATCCGGCTCTCGTGCGAAGCCCCGTGCCAGTGCTTCTGCCCCGGCGGAATCCAGACGACGTCGCCTTTGCGAATCTCCTCGACGGGGTCGCCCCAGCGCTGCACCCGGCCCACGCCCTCCGTCACGTAGAGGACCTGGCCCAGCGGGTGCGAGTGCCAGGCCGAGCGGGCGCCGGGCTCGAAGGTCACGGCGGCGCCCGAGGCGCGTGCTGGGGGCTTCGCCTGGAAGAGCGGGTCGACCCGCACGGCCCCGGTGAAGTTCTCGGCGGGGCCTTCACGCGAGGTCTGTGAGCCGGCCCGGGCAATCTGCAGTCCCTGTGCGCCGTCACCTGGAGGGGCCACGGACACCCGGGCGTCCATCGACTCCCCGGTGTTGTTCGAGTGGGCACAAGCCACGGCCAGTAGCGGCAGCACCGCGGCAGTCAGTGTTGTGAGTCTCATGTCAGCAGTCCTTTCAGATGCGCCATGGCCGGGTCCATCAGAGGCCGGTGGTTCGTTCGAGGTGGTCGGGCCCGCCAGGGCTCCTGCCCCTCTACGGACCTTGCTTCTTCGGCGCCGCCTCCACTCCCGAGAAGACCTGCACCTGCTCCGGGAGCCGGGCGCCGCGAACCTCCACCGCCCGGACGGCGCGGTTCAGCTCGGCGAGTTCGGCCGGCGTAAAGCGCACGTCCGCCACCCCGATGTTGTCGAGCATGTGCGCCATCTGCGTCGTGCCCGGGATGGGGACGATCCAGGGCTTCTGCGCCAGCAGCCAGGCCAGCGCGATTTGCGCGGGGGTGGCACGCTTGCGCTCGGCCCAGCGCTTCACCAGCTCCACGAGCGCGAGATTGTGCGGCAGGTTCTCCGGAGAGAAGCGGGACTCGACGCCGCGGATGTCCCCCGGAGCAAAGCGCGTGTTCGCATCGATGGCCCCCGTAAGGAACCCCACGCCCAGCGGGCTCCACGGCACGAAGCCGATGCCCAGTTCCTGGCAGAGCGGGAGGACCTCCGCTTCAGGGCCACGCCACAGCATCGAGTATTCGTTCTGCACGGCGCTCACGGGCAGCGCGGCGTGTGCGCGCCGCAGCGTGCCCAGGCCCATCTCGGACAGGCCCCAGTGCAGCACCTTGCCCTGCGCCATGAGGTCCTTCACCGCGCTGGCGACGCCCTCGATGGGAATCTCCGGGTCGACGCGGTGCTGGTAGAGGAGGTCGATGCGGTCGGTGCGCAGGCGCTTGAGCATGCCCTCCACGACGCGCTTGATGTGCTCCGGGCGGCTGTTGAGCCCCGGTCGGCGCGCGCCGGTCTCCTGGTCGATGTTCCAGCCGAACTTGGTCGCGATGACGACCTTGTCGCGAAACGGCGCGACGCCCTCGCCGAGGATGCGCTCGACCTCATGCGGGCCGTACGCCTCGGCCGCGTCGTAGAAGGTGACGCCCCGGTCGAAGGCGGTCCGGATGATGCGGTGCATCTCGGGCCGGCTGGGGACCGTGGTCTGGTAGGTGCGGCTCATGTTCTGCACGCCGAGCCCGATGCTGGAGACTTCCAGCTTGCCCAACCTTCGCCTTCCGAGCGCCGTGGGTGCAGGTGGCCTGCTCGGCGCTGCCGCCTCCGCCGCAGCCGCTGCGGTCATGCCGCCCAGAAGCGGCGTGGCGGCGACGGCTCCCGCCGACAGGAGGAAGGAGCGACGTCCCATCTTGCTCTTCGGTTCCGATGCCATGTGCAATCCTCTCGTCAATGAAATGCGATTAGGGCGTTCAGGTCGTCGCGCACATGCTTCGGCTAGTCCTCGAGCGGCAGGTTCTCCATGTCGCGCACGCCGTCCAGCGCGCCCGGCGGATCCTCGGTGAGCGAGGCAAACAGCGCGTCGACGTCCTCCGGAGCAGGGCCAGTCGTGGCGTCGCTTTCGATGCTGATGGAATCGCCGGAGGTTGGGGTGAGTGCGTTGGGGCTATGCAGGGCCGCGGACGTCGCGCCCTAGGCCTCGGGGATGGCGATGCCGTAGTTGGCGAGGGTGATGCTGTCGGGGTCCGGCCCGCCACGGACTCCCGTATCGAGCACGTCGATTGCTGCCACCTGCTCGCGCGTGAGCTCAAAGTCGAAGACATTGAAGTTCTCAGCGATGCGCGCGGGCTTGATCGACTTCGGGATGGCAGAAAGGCCCTTCTGCAGGTGCCAGCGGAGCATCACCTGGGCGGCCGACTTGCCGTGCTGGCGCGCGATCCCAAGCAGCGTCGGGTCGTTGAACGTCGTCTTCTCGCGACCTCCGAAGTACGAGGTGATGCCGCCGATGGGCGACCAGGCCTGGGTCACAATGCCGTGCTTCGCGTGCACGCGCTGCAGCTCCGTCTGCTGGAAGTACGGATGCACCTCAATCTGGTTCACCGCGGGCACGACCTTCGCTGCGCTCAGCAGGCGCTCGAGGTGCCCGGGCATGAAGTTGCTCACGCCGATGGCGCGCACCTTTCCGTCCGCGAGCAACTTCTCGAGCGCGCGGTAGGCCTCGAGGGTGCGGTCGAAGGCCGACGGCAGCGGCTGGTGCAGCAGCAGCAGGTCCAGCTGCTCGACGCCGAGCTTGCGGGCGCTCTTGTCGAACGCGTGCAGCGTGGCGTCGTAGCCGTAGTCGCTGATCCACACCTTCGTCTCGACGAACACCGCGTCCCGGGCGAGGCCGGAGCGCCGGATGCCCTCGCCCACCTCGCGCTCGTTGCCGTACGCGGCCGCGGTGTCGATGAGGCGGTAGCCGGTCCGAAGAGCCGCCTCGACGGCCCCTGCCGTCTCGGCCGGAGGACTCTGGAAGACGCCCAGGCCCAGGGCCGGCATCTGCACACCGTTGCTGAGAGTGATGGTGGGGCTCTTTGCGCTCATGGTCCCTTCTTCCCTGCGCTTCCGTTGCGCGGTGGGTAGCGGGCTCGACTCGAGGCTCCGCACCGACACCAGGAGAAGTAACCCTCCCGGCGGCACCGGACTAGGTGGCGAGAGGGCAAAGGGCCTTGAAGCTGCGGTTGAAAATGCCTGCTGCTAAGACTGCGGAGCACCGGCGCCTGGGGGCGCAATGCGCCGACGGTGCGCCCCATCGGCTGCCCGAACGGACGCTCTCGATGAAGACCAACCTCCTGCCGCACTTGCAGACGTTCCTCGTGGTGGCGCGCCTCAAGAGCTTCAGCGCGGCGGCGCGCGAGCTCGGTGTCACCCCGGCAGCCGTGAGCCAGTCGGTGCGTCATCTGGAAGAGCAACTGCGGGTGGTGCTCTTCACCCGCACCACCCGCAGCATGGCGCTCACAGAGGCAGGGCGCCGGCTGCTTGAGGGCGCGGGGCCAGGCCTCGGCCAGGCGCTCGCCTCCCTGCAAGAGGTGTCGGCCCGGCCCGGCGAGGCGGTGGGGCGGCTGAAACTGACGGTGCCGGAGATTGCAGTGCCCTTCGTCATCACTCCCGTGCTGCCCGCCTTCCGCGAGCGCCACCCACGGGTGGAGGTGGAGGTGGTCTCCGAGAACCGCTTCGTGGACATCGTCGCGGACGGCTACGACGCAGGGGTGCGCCTGCACGAGGCCATCGAGCGCGACATGGTGCAGGTGCGCCTCACCGGGGCCTTCCGCTTCGTCGTGGTGGGCGCCCCCGCGTACTTCGAACGCCACGGCACGCCCCAGAGGCCCGAGGACCTGCTGCACCACGAGTGCTTCACCATCCGCATCCCCTCGAGCGGGGGGCTCTACGCCTGGGAGCTGGAGCGCGGGAAGCGGAACTGGCGAGTTCCGGTGCGCGGCAGCGTCGTCACCAACAACCGAGCGCTGATGCTCGCCCTGGTGGAGCAGGGTCTGGGGCTCGCGTACGCCTTCGAGCCGGCGGTGAAGGAGCAGCTGCGCGACGGGCGGCTGATGCGTGTGCTCGAGGAGTACGCACCCACCGTGCCCGGCTTCTTCCTCTACTTCCCGAGCCGGGCGCAGCGCTCCGGCCCCCTGCGCCTCTTCATCGAGGTGGCCAGGGAGTTCGCGGCCAGGACGCACTGAAGGGTCCGGCAGGCCTGTCGGGCCCGTCAGAATTGCACGGTCCACTTCGCTTGAGGCGCGCCGAGCCAGGCCTCGGCCTTCGTCGCTGGCCTACGTCTTGAGTGTGGGTGATGACCGACTCCAGGCGCCGCCAGGGCAGCGCCAGTCCTGCGGGGGCAGACCCAATCGGCGGCGCAACTTCACGCGTGGACCGCAAGACGAGGTGGCCGGACCCGCCTCCGGTGATCACGGTGGTCGTGTATCCGAAGGTGGAAGGACCGAGCCAGTACCCCAGAAGCATCCGCGTTCACGTGGGACTGATGGCCCTATGCCCGCTGGCCGACTTAGGGCGCCATCTACCCCTGACCTCCGTACACAAGGACCTTCAGGAGCTTCTTCACCTCGGCCGGGGCTTGGGGTCGCTTGTAATACCTCTTGGGTTTATCAATAGTAGACCTTTACTGCGAGGGCCACCGGCCCCGTCCTCCCGCAGCCGAGGCCCCACCAGGGAGCCGGGAGGCCCAAGCCAGTGCCCGCCGCGCGTCCCTTCCCACCTGGAGGCCGCACATGACCGATGACAGTACGCCGACCGATGAAACGCAGATCGAGGCCCCGACGCCGGAGAACACCTCCGACTTGGAGGGCGCCCGCCCCCGGCTCCGGTTCACCATCGAGACCACCACGTACGAGACCATCCGAGCGTTGGAGCGGCGGGGTAACGGCGAGGTGGTGCTCCTGGCCGAGCGTCACCTCCCCCATGGGCTCGCTGGACTCGTCACCATCAAGCGCCTGCGCAATCCCGCCACCTTCGAGCGGTGCCAGCGGCTGATCGAGGAGGTCCAGCTCGCCTTCCGACTCCACCACCCGGCCATCGCCCAGGTCCATCACCTGAAAATCCACGCCGACCGGCCGCACGTCATCGCGGAGTACGTGGACGGCCCCACGCTGGACACCCTCATCAGCCTCGCCACCATGCGCGAGAAGCCGCTCTCCGCGCCCTTCGCCCTCTACATCGCCGCCGAGGTGGCCGACGCCCTCCACCACGCGCACACCCTGAGGGACCAGGAGAACCGGCCGCTGGGCATCATCCACCGCGACGTGGCGCCCCGGAACATCCGCGTGGCCCGGAGCGGCGAGGTGAAGGTGACGGACTTCGGCGGCACCTATTCGCTCATGGTGGGCCGGGAGGAGACGCCGGGCCTCCTGCTCAAGGGCGACGTGGCGTACGCCTCGCCCGAGTACCTGCACCGCAAGCCCATGGATGGCCGGTCCGATATCTTCTCGCTGGGCCTCGTCCTCATGGAGATGCTGACGTGCAAGCACCTCTTCGACGTGGAGGACGAAAAGGCCCCCAACGCCACCGTGGACGTGAAGACGGAGGAGACGCCCTCGGTGCCCCTCACGCAGATGATCGCGCTCGTCAACCGCTACCGCCCCGAGGACGTGGAGAACGCGATGGCGGGCCTGCCGGATGCGCTCAAGGCCATCGTCCACAAGGCCCTCCAGCGCAAGCTCTCCGAGCGCTACGCCACGGCCGCCGAGATGCTCGATGCGCTGCGGGCGGCGCTCGCGGCGGAGTCACAGCCCTTCGGCCGGAAGGAGGCGGGCGAGGAGCTGGCGCGGATGCTGTCGGAGGCGTCCGTCCTGCGCGACCGGGTGGAGCTGGACGAAGAAGGTATCTTCCCCGAGGGCCTGGACGCCGACGAGGCGACGCCCACACCGAACGAAGAGTGAGAACAGGCGGCCGGGCCTTCCTGGAAGCAAGCGGGCCCCAGGTGTGGGCCCGCGTCGTTTCAGCGCAACAACACCTGGGCCACCTTCACGAGGGCATCGAGATGGTCCTCGTCCATCTTGCGCGCGAGGCCGGTGAGCTGGCGCAGCTTGGGCGCCCCGCCCTGCCCTCGCTCCCCCTTGCCCGATTTCGTCCCCTCCTCCGCGTCCGCGAGCCCCAGCAGTTCGTCCGAGGAGATGCGCAGCACCGAGCACATCCGCAGCAGCGTCTGGACGCTGGGCAGCATCTTCCCGCGCTCCAGGCGGCTGTAGACCATGTGCGCGAGGCCCAGCTTCTCGGCCACCTCCGCCTGCGTGAGCCCGAGTTGCGTCCGGGCCTCTCGGGCGGCACTTCCAATGCGAGTCGCCAGTTCTTCGTTCATGCGTCGGGGTACCAGGAACAACGAGAACCAGGTCTGGCGCGGGCAGGAGGGCCCGCGCCTCGGGGACGCCCCTTCCTGGCGCATCTTGGCAGCCGTGTCGATGCGCGATCAGCCCCGTCACGAGGCGGCACCGCCCCTATTGGCCGGCCCCACCGGGAGCGGGAACCTCCAGGGCCTTGCCGCCCAGGATGAAGTCCACGGGGACACGGAGGACACCGCACAGGCCCACCATCGTGGGGAGGCTGGGCAGCAACCTGCCGCGCTCCAGGCGGCTGAACACCAACGTCGGCACATGGATGGCCTCGGCCACCTGGGCCTGCGAGAGGCCCGCCCGATGCCGGGCGGCGCGGACATTGGTTCCGATCTGCTGGGAGAGCTTCGCGTACATGAGGAGACCTGGGAGAAGGAGGAGAATGCCGCGTGGGCGGCACTCCGAGCATACAGCTCGTCAGGTTCAACGATATTATCCGCTCAAGGTTTACCCTTCTCCCGCGCCACTTCGCGGGGGGAACTCGTACGAGTTCCACTGCCGGTTGAGAGCATGGCCAGGAACGCTGAACCCACCCGCCCCTCCCACGGAGAGGACACTTGAGCCCGCGTCTGCATCCCGTTGTGCCCCCGGGCACGGACATCGGCGGGTACCTGGTGGAGGAGAAGCTGGGGGCCGGGGGCTTTGGTGCCGTGTATCGAGCCCGGCGCGGAGGGCGGCTCTACGCGCTCAAACTCATCCCCCTCTGGGGGCTGGCCGAGTGGGCCGAGCGTGAGGTGGCCATCCTCCTGCGGCTCAAGCACTCCAATCTGGTGCGCATCCGTGGGCACGGACAGTGGCCAGACTCGGCGCCCCAATACTTCTTCATCGTCATGGACTACGTGGAGGGGCGCCGGTTGGATGTGTGGGCCAGGGAGGAGAACCCCTCGGCCCGAGAAGTCATGCTCAAGGTGCGCGGCGTGGCGCGCGGGCTGGGCGCCGCGCACCGGGCGAAGGTGGTGCACAGAGACTTGAAGGAGAGCAACGTCATCGAGCGCGCCGCGGACGGCGAGGCAGTGGTGGTGGACTTCGGCGCGGGCGGCTACGAGAGCGCCCCCAGCATCACCGGCGGCGTGCTGCCACCGGGCACGCCGGAGTACCGCGCGCCCGAGGCGTGGCGCTTCCAGCAGGAGCACGGGGACGAGCGTGGCCGCTCCTACCAGCCCGGCCCCTCGGATGACCTGTACTCGTTGGGCGTCGTTCTCTATTGGCTCCTGACGGGCAGGCAGCCCTTCCTCCCGGACGAGGCCGCAGGGGTGGAGGCCGTGCTCAACCGTGCGCCCAAGCCGCCCCATGTGCTCAACCCGCGCGTCCCCGAGGCCCTGAGTGTCGTGTGCATGCGCCTGCTGGCCAAGGAGCCCGAGGAGCGCCACCCGGACGCCGAGGCGCTGTGCGCGGAGCTGGAGGCCCTGCTGGCCCAGGCGAACGAGTCCTGGGACGTGAAGCTCTGCGACGCCTATGGCCCGGACACCGCCACCACGCTCGCGGAGGTGCCGCACGCGGGCGAAGACGAGCTGGTGCAGTGGTTGAAGAAGCGCAAGGCCCGGCCTCGCCGGGGGCCGCGTCAACGAGCGAAGGATGCCGCGCACGATCCGGAGTCAACCGCAGCGGCCATTCAGGCCGAGCTGCCGCCTCCAGTTCCCGCTCGCCCCGGTCCCACGCCTGCTCCGCCCCCGGCACAAGCCAGTCACTTCCATGACCTGCGCGCGGCGATCTGGATGGGGCTGCTGGTGATCTTGAGCGTGGGCGTGGGCGTGATCGCGCGCAACCTGCGGTCCTCCTCTCCTGCCCCGTCCGCACGTCACGCCTTGGAGCCTCGTTCCAACGCAGTCTCGTTCTCACCGTCAGCCGCCTCAACGTTCACGATTGCGCTCTGGGCTCCCGGTCAGGAAGTGGCGGCCCCCTGGATGCCACCGGAAGCTCAGGAAGCCGCAGCCGCGCTCAATGGCGCGCCCACCCTTGCGGCCGTCGCCCTTCCTGCGACGCTCTCCGAGGAGAAGGCTCCCGTGAAGATGAAGAAGAACACCGGCGTGTCCCCTGGCAAGGCGCTCGGCCTGGGGATCGCGGCCTGCCTGACGATGGCCTGCCCTGGCCCTCAGGTGCGCCCGACGCCACCTCCCGAGGACTGCCCCCCGGGCGCCGTCGAGGCGATGGAAAAGCTCGGCATCAAGGTGGGGGATGAAACGCTAGCCCGGATCGATCACGGGTAGAGGGGACACCGCGTAGCGACCGACCGATAACTGGAGAGTTCTCAAGGCTTTCCACCCATCGACAGGAGCTACGCGGTGAAAACAGAGTGTACCTCGAAGCAGC
>NZ_JAAIXZ010000043.1 GCF_010894435.1 Pyxidicoccus trucidator
ACCTCAGGCGTCCACCGGTCCATGTGCGCTCCTGCCGTGTCCTCGGACCTACCTGCGCACTCTCTGGGCCGACGTCGATCCCCTGTCCCTTGCCTGCTCCCTCGCCCTAACCTGATCGGCGCTCTAGGACGGCGAGGCGCTCGGAGTCGAAGAGGAGGGGCTCCTTGGAGTCTGGGGCCCCCTGGACTCGAGGTGGTCGCGAAGCACCTGCTTGTTCTTGTCCAGCGACGGCTGCGCGACCTTCAGGACCTCGGTGAAGCCGAAGCCGGATTCATTGATGCGCTTCGTCAGAAGACCCCTTCACCACATCGAGCCGAACCATCCACGTAGAGAGGCATGGCCTGATCCTGTCCCTCGGGACTTTGCGGATGAGGCACGCCGAGCACCAGCGCTTCCGAGGTGTACGGGCCCATGGCCCGTGCGCCCAGATTGCAGCAGATGATCACCTTGCGACCGACGAGCTGCTCCTCGGGCACCAGCGCGAACTGACCAATCGAGCGGAGTTTGCCCAGGTGTCCGACATCCAGATCGATGACGCGACACGGATTCCGGGTCCCCTCCGCCATCGGCGCGCTCAGCACCTGCGCGACGCGCATGTCGACGTTTGCGAACTTGCCAAACGTAATGAGGGATTTAAGCGGTGCTTGCTTCTCTACGGACATGAGCATCCCCAATCCAGACGACAGCGCTGAGTGGCCGATGGCGGAGGGAGCCCACGTGCTCCAAGACTCTCTTGGCTCCGCGCGCCCCACCAAGGACAGCACCGGAGCGTCAACCATGCGTGTCCTGGACGCGCGCCTCACTAACACGGTTGACGCGAACTGGCAATCTCCGGGAATCGGGAGATTCCGGCTCCTCGTCGCGCTGGCGGGATGCTTCTCTTTGGTTTTCGTTGTGCTTTCGCTTCATGGATGGTCGCCGCGAATTCCGGCAGGTCTTGGCATGGCCTCTCAAGAGGCCTGCCGGTCACCGGAGGCGGTGGAGCGCGCCTGGGGCAGTTGCCGCAGGCAGGCCCGAAGTTGCTGCGCCAGGATGTCGACGTTGGGGGGCCACAGGATGGAGTGGTGGTTGCCCGGAATCCTGTGGACCTGAAGGCCGGCGCTCGCCAGGGGGCGCCAGCCATTGTCCTGCTCCTGGATGGCGGGGTTGGAGACCTCCGTGGCCTGCAGGAGGACGAACTCGCCACCGTAGGGCCCGGGCTCATAGACAGACAGGGCCCGCAGGTGGTGCTCCAGCAGCTTCCTCAGGGCGACCATGCGGGGATGGTCCAGGTGCTCCGCGAACTGCTGGAGCTCGAACGCGAGCAGAGCCTTCACCGCCTCGCCGAGGTCCACGTCTGGCAGGAGCACCTTCCCGGGGTGGGCATGAGCATCGATGAGTGCGAGGAACTCTACCTGCTCGCCCTGTGCCTCGAGCTGGCGGGCCATCTCGAAGGCGATGCCGCCACCCATGGACCACCCCATGAGGCGGTAGGGCCCGGAAGGCTGCCGCTGCCGGATACTGTCCAGATAGAAGCGGGCCATGGCATCAATCGATTGGCCCGGCTCCTGGGTTCCGTCGAGGCCCTGCGCGCGCAAGCCGTAGAACGGCTGATCCGGGTCGAGCCGGCGTGCCAACTCCGCGTAGCAGAGGACATCCCCCCCCACGGGGTGGACGCAGAAGAGGGGAGGCAGTGTGCCACCCGGGTTGAGGAGCACGAGCGGAGAGGCGCTCTGTGGCGCTCCAGGACTGGCGGAGGCCGCGGCCCGCGGGTCGGGCTGGAGTGCGGCCGCGAGTGCGGCGATGGTGGGCGCCTCGAAGAAGCGCTTCGGAGCGAGCTCCACGCCCAGGGTCTCCTGCACCCGCGCCAGCATGACGATGGAGAAGAGCGAGGAGCCGCCCAGATGGAAGAAGTTGTCGTGCACACCGGGGGTGGGCACCTCCAGCACCTCGGTCCAGATGGCGGCCAGCGACTCCTCCAAAGGCGTGCGAGGCGCGACGAACTCGATGGGAGCGGTCTGGCCGGGCTTGGGGGCCTGCTGGCGCACGGGCGGCAGCTGGAGGGGGGCTTCCGGAGGCAGCTGGCTGAGTGGGCGGTGGGGGTTGGCGGCAATGCCTTGCAGCAGGGCGTGGAAGTGACTCGTCAGGCGCTCCGCGGAGGAGTGCTCGAAGAGGTCCACGCAGTACTCCAGTTGGGCGCTCAGGGCTCCGTCAGTCTCGTTCATGGCGAGGACGAGGTCGAACTTGGAGGAGTGGGTATCCACCGCCACTTGCTCCACGCGCAGGCTGGGGAAGGACGGCGCCTGCATGGGCGCGTTCTGCAGGGCGAAGATCACCTGGAAGAGCGGCATCCGGCTCAGGTCGCGCACCACTCCCAGCGCGTCCACGAGTTGCTCGAAGGGGACGTCCTGGTGGGCGAAGGCAGCCAGGGAGGCCTCCTTCACGCGCGACAGCAGTTGGACGAAGGTGGGGTCCCCCTCCAGCCGGGTGCGAAGCACGAGGGTGTTGACGAAGAAGCCGATGAGCGGCTCGGTCTCATGGCGGGTGCGGTTGGCAATGGGGGTGCCGACGCTGATGTCGTCCTGGCCGCTGTAGCGGCCCAGCAGGGCCTGCCAGGCAGCCATCAACACCATGAAGAGGGTGGAGCCCGACTCGTGAGCCAGTTGGTGCAGGCGGACCACCGTGGGCGTGGGAATGCTGAAGGAGACAGAGGCGCCGCGCTGGCTTTGCAGTGGGGGCCGAGGCTTGTCGGTGGGCAGCTCGAGGGTGGGGGCGCCGTGGAGCTGCTGGCGCCAGTAGTCCAGCTGGGCCTGGAGGACGGGGCCTTGCAGCCACTGGCGCTGCCAGAGGGCGTAGTCGGCGTACTGCACCGGCAGCTCGGGCAGGGGAGAGGGCCGGCCCTGGGTGAAGGCCTCGTAGAGGGCCGCCACCTCGCGCACCAGCACGCCCATGGACCAGCCGTCCGAGACGACGTGGTGCATGCACACCAGCAGCACATGCTCGCTGTCGCCCAGCTTCAGCAGCTGGGTGCGCAGCAGCGGGCCGGTGCTCAACGAGAAGGGCCGCTGGGCCTCCCGCAGCGCCAGCTCGCGGGCCTGGGCCTCGCGTTCGTGCGCGGGCAATGCGGTCAGGTCCACCGCGGGCAGGCTCCAGGTGTGCGGCGGGTGGATGAGCTGCTGGGGTGAGCCCTGGAGGGTGGAGAGGGTGGTGCGCAGGGCTTCATGGCGGCGCACCAGCTCCTCGAAGGCACGGCGCAAGGTTTCGACGTCGAGGACCCCTTCGACGCGGAGGGCCGCCGGGATGTTGTAGGTGGCATCGCCGGGCGCGAACTGGTCGAGGAACCACAGCCGCTGCTGGGCGAAGGACAGCGGCAGCGCGCCCTCACGTGGCTGGCGCGTGAGCGGAGCCATGGTCTCCGAACTCGCCTCGGACCGTGCCAGCTCGATGCGGGTGGCGAGCTCTTCGAGGGTCGGGGCCTCGAAGAGACTGCGCAGGGACAGCTCGAGCTGGAACGTGCCGCGGATCTGGGAAATCGCCTGGGTGGCCAGCAAGGAGTGGCCGCCCAGCGTGAAGAAGTTGTCACCCAGTCCCACGCGGTCGACGTGCAGCACCCGTTCCCAGATGCCCGCCAGGGCTTGCTGGACCGGCGTGCGCGGCGCGATGAACACCGCGTCCTCGCCTCGGAGCGTGCTGGGGGCTGGGAGTGCCCGGCGGTCCACCTTGCCGTTGGCGGTGAGGGGCAGGGCCTCCAGCAGCACGAAGGCTGAAGGAACCATGTGCTCTGGGAGCCGCTGGCGCAGGAAGTCCCGCAGGGCTCCCGCGTCCGGCGCCAGCTCCCGAGCTCCGCGGGCCACCGCGTAGGCCACCAGCCGGGTGTCGCCCGGCACGTCCTGGCGCGCGACCACCACGGCCTCCTTCACCGCGGAGTGCTGGAGCAGGGCGCTCTCCACCTCTCCCGGCTCGATGCGGAAGCCGCGCACCTTGACCTGGTGGTCGATGCGGTGGAGGTATTCGAGCTGGCCGGTCGCACGCCAGCGCACCTGGTCTCCGGTCCGGTACAGCCGTGCCCCGGGGAGGCCGCTGAAGGCATCCGGGATGAAGCGCTCGGCCGTCAACTCCGGGCGGTTGAGGTAGCCGCGGGCGACCTGGAAGCCGCCGATGAAGAGCTCGCCGGGGATGCCGGCGGGCACTGGCTGCAGCGACGAGTCCAGCACGTAGACAGGCACCCCGGGCAGGGGCTGGCCGATGACTGGCGCGTCTGGCGACGTGTCGAGGGCGCACGCGGTGGCGTCGACGGTGCACTCGGTGGGGCCGTAGACGTTGAAGAAGCGGATGCGCGGGTGGTGGGCCAGCTGGGTCCAGGTGGCCACGTCCACCGCCTCGCCTCCCACCAGTACGCGCCGCAGCGTGCGCTCCGCGCGCTGGAGCAGCCCCTCGGCCACCAGCAGCCGCAGGTGGGCCGGGGAGCAATCGAGCACGTTCAGTCCATCCAGCTCGATACGCCGCAGCATCCGCGCGATGTCGCCACGGTCCTCCTCGGGCACCAGGCACAGCGTGTGGCCATCGAGCACCTGGATGAGCTGCTTGACGGAGGCATCGAAGGACAGCGGCGCGTTGACGCTGACGCGCTCGGCGCCCCTGCTGCTGGCGTGGACGGTGGAGGCAAGGGCCTCGCGCAGGTGCAGCGCGGAGCGGTGCGAGATCATCACACCCTTCGGCCTCCCCGTGGAGCCCGACGTGTAGATGACGTAGGCGAGGTGGTCCGGGTGCACGGAAAGCCGAGGCGCCTCGGTGCTCTCGCTGGCCAACGTGTCCCCGTCTTCGCCGAGGCACAGGACAACGGCCTCGCTCGCGGGCAGCGCCTCGCACAGGTGCCGCTGCGTCAGGATGACCCGGGCGCGGGTGTCCCGGAGGACGAAGTCCTTCCACTCGCGGGGATAGGAGGGGTCCACGGGCACGTAGCCACCGCCCGCCTTGAGCGTGCCAAGGATGGCGACCAGCGCCTCGACGGAGCGCTCCATGCAGAGGACGACGGGCGAATCGGGCCCGACACCCAGCGCCCGCAGGCGGTGGGCGAGCTGATTGGCCCGCGCCTCCAGGTGCCGGAAGGAGAGGTGGGCCTCGCCGCAGATGACGGCCTGGGCGTCGGGGGTGCGCCGGGCCTGCTCCGAGAAGAGCTGGGGAAGGGTGGCCTGGGGCGATTCTTCCCGCAGGGCAGGGTTCCACTCCACCAGCAGCTGATGGCGCTCGGTCTCGGTGAGCAGGGACAGCTGGGCGAGCGGGACGTCCGGCTGCTCCGCGGCTGCCGCGAGCATCCCCCGCAGGTGGCCGAGCAGCCGTTGCACGGTGGCGGTGTCGAAGAGCTCGGCGTTGTAGTTCACCGAGGCGGCAAGTCCCGTGGGCTCATCGTTGAGAGTCAGGGTGATGTCGAACTTGGTGGCCTGGCTCTCGGCCTCCAGGACGCGGAAGTCCAGGCCGGGCAGCTCCAGGCGGGCTTGCGGCTGGTTCTGCAGGACGAGCATGACCTGGAACAGCGGCGTGTGGCCGAGGCTGCGCTGGGGGTTGAGCTCCTCCACGAGCCGCTCGAAGGGGACGTCCTGGTGGGCGTAGGCCTCCAGGGCGCTATCACGGGTCTGCCGCAGCAGCTCCCGGAAGCTGGCGCGCGTGTCGATGCGCGCCCTCAGCACGAGCGTGTTGACGAAGAAGCCCACCAGCCCCTCCAGCTCGGGGCGGGTGCGGCCGGAGATGGGGGAGCCGACGCTGATGTCGTCCTGGCCGCTATAGCGGGAGAGCAGCACCTGGAAGGCGGCCATCAGGGCCATGAACGGGGTGGCCTTCTCCTGCTGGGCCAGCGCGTACAGGGGCTCCATCACCTTCCTGGGGAAGCGGTCACTGAGTCTGGCGCCGCGGAAGGTGAGCACCGCCGGGCGGGGCCTGTCCGTGGGCAGCTCCAGCAGCGATGGTGCCCCGGCGAGCTTCTGGTGCCAGTAGGCGAGATGGGTGTCCAGCAGGTCGCCCTGCATCCGCTCACGTTGCCAGAAGGCGTAGTCCACGTACTGCACGGGCAGCGGCGGAAGCGAGGGCTTCTGCCCGGCCGAGAAGGCCTGGTACAGCGCCACCAGCTCCCGGACCATGACGCCCGCGGACCAGCCATCGGAGATGCTGTGGTGCATCGTGAACTGCAGGACGTGCTCGCGAGGGCTCAGCTCCAGCAGCACCATGCGCAGCAAGGGGCCGCGAGCCAGGTCGAAGGGACGCGCCGCGTCCTCGGTGATCAGCCGCCGCACCTCGGTCTCACGCGCGGCATCGGTGAGCGAGCCCAGGTCGATGCGGGTGAGGCGCGGCACCTCCTCGGAGATGACCTGGGCCGGTTTCCCATCGATGGAAGGGAAGTGCGTGCGAAGCGACTCGTGCCGATGGGCGAGGCCGGCCAGGGCCTTCTCGAGCGCCTCCCGGTTCAGGGCCCCTTCGATGCGGAGGGCCGCGGGGAGGTTGTACGAGGCGTCGCCGGGCCGCAGCTGATCGAGGAACCACAGCCGCTGCTGGGCGAAGGACAGCGGCAGCGTGCCCTCCCGTGCCACCCGTGTCAGTGGCAGGGAGTCGCTGCGCTCTTCCTTCTCTACACGCCTGGCGAGGGCCTCCACCGTGGGCGCCTCGAAGAGGGCGCGCAGCTCGAGCTCGATACCCAGCGCCTTGCGAATGCGGGACACCACCTGCGTCGCGAGCAGCGAGTGGCCTCCCAGCTCGAAGAAGTTGTCGTGCACTCCCACCCGCTCGACTTTCAGCACCTCCTGCCAGATACGGGCGAGTGACGCCTCGCCCGGCGTCCTCGGCGCGACATACTCATTCGTGAAGCCTGCCGCGTCCGCCGCTGGCAACGCCCGCCGGTCAATCTTGCCGCTCGGCGTCAGCGGCATCCGCTCCAACACCGCGAACGCGCTCGGCACCATGTACTCCGGCAGCCGCTGCTTCAGCCCTTCGCGAAGCTCCGAGACTTCCAGCGACACGCCCGGCTTCGGTACGACATAGCCGACCAGCTGCTTCAGCCCCGGCCTGTCCTCTCTCGCCACCACCGTGGCCGTACCGACCGAGTCGATTGCCATGAGGGCGGCTTCGACCTCCGCGAGCTCGATGCGGAAGCCACGCACCTTCACCTGATGGTCGGTGCGTCCGAGGAACTCGATGCCGCCGTCGGGCAGATACCGCGCCACGTCTCCCGTCCGGTACATCCGCGCTCCAGGCGCCTCGCTGAACGGGTTCGGCAGGAAGCGGTCGGCCGTCAAATCCCCTCGCTGCCAGTAGCACCGCGCCAGGCTCACGCCGGCGATGTACAGGTCTCCGCGCACGCCGACGGGCACCGGCTCCAGGTGGCCATCCAGCACGTACATCTGCGTGTTGAAGATGGGCTTGCCAATCGGTGGCAGCCTGGGCCACTGCGTCGGGTCGCCCTCGAGTCGATGTCCGGTGACGAAGTGCGTCTCGGTGGGGCCGTACTGGTTGTGCAGCAGCGAGCCGGGCAGCTGTCGGAACAGCCCCACCACCTCGGGCGTCACCTGCAGCTGCTCGCCTCCGCAGACGACCTCCCGCAGGCGCGTGAGCGTGGCCCGCTCCCCCGCGGCCTCGGCAATGCCCCGCAGCGCCACGAAGGGAATGAAGATTCGCGCCACCTCGTCCCGCACCAGCACGTCCACCAGACGCCGTGGATCCCGCCGCGTCTCCTCGCTCACGAGCACGAGCGTGCCGCCCGCCGCCCACGTCGAGAGCATTTCGTCGAAGGAGACGTCGAAGCTCAGTGGGGAGAACTGCAAGGTGCGGTCCCCCGGGCCCAGCTTCGACTCAGTGAGCTGCCACTGTACGAGGTTCGCCAGCGTCTCGTGGGTGAGCGCCGCTCCCTTCGGACGTCCCGTCGAGCCCGACGTGTACAGCACGTAGCACAGCCCCGAGGCGTCCACCTGCAGCGGGAGCTCCGCGTCGGACTCGCGCCACACCGCAGCGCAGTCGTCCAGGCAGATGATGTGCGCATCGCCTCCCTCCACCCGCTCGCGAAGCGACGTCTGCGTCACGAGAACCGGCGCGCGCGCATCCTCCGCCATGAAGCGCAGCCGCTCGGTGGGATAGGTCGGATCCAGCGGAACATAGGCCGCGCCCGCCTTGAGGATTCCAAGCACCGCGATGGGGACCTCGAGCGACCGTTCGAGGCACATGCCCACGAGCGAGTGCGGAGTGACGCCAAGCTTCTGGAGGTAGCGGGCCAGCTGATTCGAGCGACGGTGTAGCTGCGCGTACGTCATCGACTTCTCGTCGAAGACCGCGGCGAGCACCTCGGGGAAGCGATGTGCCGCCTCCTCGAAGAGCGCGTGCACCGGCAGGGCTCGGAAGCGCGTCTCCGTCGCGTTCCAACCGCTGACAATCCCACGGCGTTCGTCCCTGGACAGGAGCGGCACGGCGTACAGGGATGTGTTCGAACGGACCAGTGCGCCTTCGATGAACCTTTCGAAGTGGGCCGCGAGGCTCTCGATGAAGGACGGCTCGAAGAGGTCCGAGTTGAATTCCCACTGGGCGGAATACCCGGCCCGGGTGGGCGCGATGTAGAGCATCAGGTCGAACTTCGACGTGCCGGAGTCGGCGTGAAGCGGGCTCACCCGCAGCTCCGGGAGCGCGAAGTCGGTCTCCGAGGCATTCTGAAGCGAGAACATCACCTGGAACACGGGCGAACGGCTCATGTCCCGAGGCACGTTCAGCGCTTCCACCACCTTCTCGAATGGCAGGTCCTGGTGGGCATAGGCCCCGAGCGTCATCTCCTTCACCCGCCCCACCAGCTCCTCGAATGTGGGCGCCCCCGACAGGTCCGTGCGCAGCGCCAGCGTGTTCGCGAAGAAGCCAATCAGGGGCTCCGTCTCCGCTCGCGTGCGATTCGCGATGGGCGTGCCCACCACGACTTCCTGCTGGTTGCTGTAGCGCCCCAGCAGCCCGGCAAACGCCGACAGCAGTGCCATGAATGGCGTCGCGCCCAGCCGCTGGCTCAGCGAGTCGATGCCCGCCGACAGCTCCTGCCCCAGCGAGCGCTTGACGATTGCGCCGTTGAACGTCTGCACGGGGGGACGCGGCTTGTCCGTCGGAAGCTCCAGCGTCGCGGGAGCCCCCTCCAGGTGCCTCTTCCAGTACCCCACCTGCCTTTCGAGCTCCGCGCCCGACAGCCACTCCCGCTGCCACACCGCGTAGTCCGCGTACTGGATGGCCAGCGGCGCAAGGGGCGAAGCGCGGCCCTGCGCGAAGGCCTCGTACAGCGCCATCACCTCGCGCACCAGCACGCCGAGCGACCACGCGTCACTCACGATGTGATGCATCGTGAAGAGCAGCATGTGCTCGCGCTCCGACAGCACCAGCAGGCGTGCTCGGACCAGCGGCCCCCTCTTCAAGTCGAACGGCGTCTTCGCCTCACGCTCCGCCTCGGCCTGCACCCGAGCCCGCGGGTCCGCCACTCCGCGCAAGTCCTCGCGCCGCAGGCCTCCCAGCGGCTCGGCGTGCGGCACGGACACCACCCTGCCTTCCGCATCCTGGGCGAAGGTCGTCCGCAGCGACTCGTGTCGGCGCATCACCTCCCACAAGCTCTTCGCCAGCGCGTCCCCATCCAGCCGCCCCTCGAACCGGAGTGCCGCCGGGATGTTGTACGCCGCGCTTCCCGGCTCCAACTGGTCCAGGAACCACAAGCGCTCCTGGGCGAACGACGCTGGCACCGGCCCCGCGCTGGCAACTCTCGCGGTAATGGGCGGAGGGGGGGCATGCGCACCCGTCTTCTCCAGGCGCGTCGCGAGCTGCTCCACCGTGGGCGCTTCGAAGAGGGCGCGCAGGGGTAGCTCCACGCCCAGCGCCTTGCGAATGCGGGACACCACCTGCGTCGCGAGCAACGAGTGGCCGCCGAGGGCGAAGAAGTCGTCGTGCACGCCGACGCGGGGCAGGCGCAGCACATCGGCGATGAGGGCGGCCAGCTTCGCCTCGGGCTGAGTGCGCGGGGCCACGTAGTGGCGGGAGGAGTCAGGCGCCTCGGGCGCAGGCAAGGCCTTGCGGTCCACCTTGCCGTGGGACGTCAGGGGCAGGGCCTCCAGCTGTACGAAGGCGGAGGGCACCATGTACTCGGGCAGTAGCTGGCGCA
>NZ_JAAIXZ010000044.1 GCF_010894435.1 Pyxidicoccus trucidator
GCCCCCGCTCCCCCCAACCGCCCCTGCCCGCCGTACCGCGTCGTTGCCAGCTGTCCTGACGATAAGCATCCGCCGTGCCAGCGCCCAAAGAGGCCGGAAAGCGTTGGAGTCTCCATGGGTTGGACGTGCCCTTCACGGCAGGTGGGTGTCGGGCCCCGAGGGAAACCGGAAAAAACTCCGGCCCCCCAGGGTGAGCGTCCTAACGTGCCACGCGCCTGTTGAGGTGGAGGACACGCTTTGCGCCTGCCGGTCGCCGCAGCACTGCTCGCCCTCGTCGCCTGCTCGCGGACGACGGAAGGCCCCACTCCCCGATTGCAGGGGGTCATCAACCCCCGCACCCGCAACGTCACACCCCCACGCATCTGCAGCGGGCAGGGAGGCGAGCGTGGCTGGCGCGTCGAGGTGGCCGGTGAGGGCTTCGCCCCCGTGCCCGGGGATGCGCTCACCGATGAGCCGATAGCGGCCCTGCCGGAGGTGACACTCCGCGGCCCCACCACGCTCACCCTGGAACGGGAGCGCGTCTTCTACGTGCGCCCGGAGTTGCTGCTGGTGGACGTTCCCACGCGCGACTCCACACCTCCGGTGGAGCTCCTCGCGGGCAGCTACGCGGTGGAGGTGAGCAACCCCGTGGGCGGCAGCGCCTCACTGGCGGACGCGCTGGTGGTGGTGGCCCCGCCAGTCGTCACCCGCGTGGTGCCGCCGCCGGATGGCTACTCGTTTGGCTCGGCCAGCCCCATCGTCATCGAGGGCACGGACTTCCAGCCCGGCACCTTCCCCGTCATCGTCCTGCGCGGCGCCGACGGGACGACGCAGTCGCTGTTCACCCTCAGCGTCGCGTCGCCCACGCGCATCGAAACGGAGATTCCGCCCGGCACGCCCGAGGGCACCTACGACGTGGTGCTCACCAGCCCGGAGGGCTGCGGCGCCACGATTCCCCAGGCGCTGACCATCACCTATGAGCGGCTGGGCACGCTCACCGTGTCGCCGCGCTTCGGCAGCGAGCTGAGCAACCAGACCCTCACCCTCACCAACGCCCCCACCGGGGAGCAGCGCGCGTTCTCCGGCGCGCCGGAGCTCTTCCTGCTGGCGCCCGTGAAGACGGCGCCCGCGGAGGTGCAGCGGATTCCACTGCGGGACATCACCTTCGTCTCGCCCACCGAGGTGACGGCGGTGGTGCCCACCTGCTCCGGCTTCGAGGAGCCCGGCATCGACCCGCAGTGCCGTACGGGCATCCTCCCCGGAGGCCCCTACGCCCTCGAAGTCGCGGACCCCGGAGGCGCGGTGGGCGAGGTGCCGGGCATCCAGGGCTTCACCGTCACCGAGGCAGGGACAGAGGGACTGGCCCCCGGGTGTGCACACGCCTCCCCGTCCTGCGGAGCGACTGGACCATGAACGCCCTTGCCCTGTTCGTCGCGCTCACCGCGCTCACCTCGGCCCCCCCCGCCTCCAGCGGCAACACCCTGCTCGCGCCGAAGGTGGGCTTCTTCAAGAGCACCACGCCGCTGAGCGGTGACCTCTACCTGGCCGCGGAGGTGGGCTACATCACCCCGCTGCTGGACCGGCGGCTCGCGGTGGTGCTGGAGGTGAGCTACCACCGGCCGAAGCTGTCGGGCGCGCTGACGGACCCGCAGCTCGGAGGCTTTGGCACGCCGCCGGATGCGAGCTACTCGGTCGCCGTGCGCGAGGTGGCCTTCCTGTTGTCGGCCGTGTTCCGCTTCGAGAAGGCGCTCGGCACGCTCACGCCGTACGTGGGTGGCGGCCCGGGCCTGTACCTGCACGACGCCACCTCGGACATCTTCGGCACCGTGGCGACGGAAGGTGACGGTGGCTTCGGCCTGCAGGCGCTGGCCGGACTGGAGCTGCCGCTGGGCCCGGGGGGCGCCTTCTTCGAGGCGCACTACCACTTCGCGCCGGTGGACCTCGTCACCACGGGGGACGTGA
This sequence comes from Pyxidicoccus trucidator, assembly GCF_010894435.1. Taxonomy (NCBI): domain Bacteria; kingdom Pseudomonadati; phylum Myxococcota; class Myxococcia; order Myxococcales; family Myxococcaceae; genus Pyxidicoccus; species Pyxidicoccus trucidator. Next base: position 1,942 of record NZ_JAAIXZ010000044.1, read on the forward strand.
ATGCGGGCGGCTTCCTCGCGAGCGTGGGCTACCGCCTGCGCCTCTGAGCCGCTCCGCTCAGAAGCTGCCCATCATTCCGCCCACGACGCTTCCACCCCGGGTGCTGGCCACCCGGGGCGTCACCGTCACGCCTGTCCCACCGGGGTCCGCAGCACGCGAATCAGGTCCTGGGCGAGCAGGTCATCCATGGCCTGCTTGAGCGCGCTGAGCAGGTGATGGAGGGCCTCGGTGGTGTCACCGTGGGCCTCGCGCACGCGCTCGTGGCGGCCGTCGAAGATGCGCAGCCGACCCGGCACGAGCGCGATGACGGGCAGCACGGGGTGGCGCTTGCGCAGCAGCCCCAGGAACAGCGGATGGTCCTCGTCGGGCCGCCGCAGGTCCACCACCACCAGCACCGGCGGCTTGGAGGAGATGGCGGCGAACGCATCATCCGCGTCGCCCGTGGCTGACACGGAGAGCCCCGGTTCCTCGAGCATGCGCCGGAGCAGCTCGCGCGAGGCGTTGTGGGGACTGACGATGAGGACGCGGCGCATCTTGTGGAGAATCTAGCCCTTCCACACCGCGATTGCGGCCCCCGCGAACGCGAGCGCCGAACCCACCACCCGGGCAAGCGTCGCCGGGCGACCTTCCACCATGGCATCCCACACGAGGCTGGTGAGGAGCTGCGCCGCCATCAGCAGCAGCGCGGACTGCACCGCGCCCAGCCGGCCGATGGCCCACGGCATGCCAATGACGATGAGCACCCCACACAGCCCCGGCACCAGGTGCCAGGGGGTGAAGCCGTCGAAGAAGCGGCCCTGGCCGGTGGAGGCCTCGGGCCAGAAGCCCGGCACCGTGCGCGCCACCGCGTACACGCCAAAGGTGGCGACCGTCGCCACCACCATGTTCACGAGGACGGCGCTCAGCAGCCCCGACTGGCCCGCGAAGCGACGGTTGAGACCGGCCTGGGCCACCACGGCCAGGCCGCACAGCAGGGGAACGAGCGAGATGAGGCGCATGCGGCGCGCTGGGTACCGTGAACGCTCCCACCTCCGCAAGCCGTCTCTCGAAGGTGGGGGGCCGTGGGGACGAGCGGCCGCACTACTCTCCAGGTCTTTCTTGATGGTGGCGAAACGCGGGTTAACGGGCTACTCCCCCCTGCGCGTCCATGGGCACCCCCACCGAGCTCCACTTCGACTGCGGCACCCTGGTGGCCCCCGTGTTGCCGGACGACGCTCGCCTGCTTGCCCTGTTCCAGAAGGACGGGCGCACCGGCGTGTACCGCGCGCCGGCCTGGCACTACCGCGACGTGGTGCTGCGGCTGCGCGAGCTGGGCCTGCCGTACGAGGACAAGGCGAAGCGCTTCGAGCCGCTGGAGCTGGAGCTCACCTCCCCCATCACCCCCTTCCCCCACCAGCGCGCGGCGCTGGACGCGTGGACGAAGGCCGGAGGCCGGGGCCTGGTGGAGCTGCCCACGGGCGCGGGCAAGACGCTGATGGCGGTGCTGGCCATCGCCCACGTGAAGCGCCCCACCCTGGTGGTCGTCCCCACAATCGACTTGATGGCGCAGTGGCAGGGCGTGCTGGCCCGTCACTTCTCCGTGCCGGTGGGCATGCTGGGCGGAGGCGTGAGCGACAGGCAGCCGCTGACGGTGACGACATACGACTCGGCGACGCTGCAGACGGAGTTCCACGGCAACCGCTTCGGCCTGCTGGTGTGCGACGAGTGCCACCACCTGCCGGCGCCCAGCTACCGCTTCGTGGCGGAGGGCTCGCTGGCGCCGTACCGGCTGGGGCTCACCGCGACGCTGGAGCGCACCGACGGCGGCGAGCGCGTGTGCGAGGAGCTGCTGGGCCCGCGGGTCCACCGCTCCGACATCCGCGAGCTGCAAGGCGAGTACCTCGCGCCCTACGAGGTGAAGCGGGTGGAGGTGCCGCTGACACCCGACGAGAAGGCGCGCTACGACGCGGCCCGGCTGCTCTATGTGACGTTCGTCCGCAGGCTGGGAGTGCAGCTCTCCGCGCCGGACGGGTGGGCGCGCTTCCTGGCGCAGAGCCAGCGCAGCGACGAGGGCCGCGCCGCGTACCGCGGCTACCGCGAGCAGCGGCGGATTGCCCTCACCTCCAGCGCCAAGCAGGAGGTGCTGTGGCGCATCCTCATCGAACACCGTGAGGACCGCGTCCTCGTCTTCACCGACGACAACGAGACGGTGTACACGCTGGCGCGGCGCCTGCTGCTGCCCGCCCTCACGCACCACACGCCGGTGCCGGAGCGCAAGGCGCTGCTGGCCGCCTTCGCGAGCGGCGAGCTGCCGGTGCTCCTCACCTCGCGCGTGCTGAACGAGGGCGTGGACGTGCCCGAGGCGCGCGTGGGCGTGGTGCTCAGCGGCAGTGGCAGCGTGCGCGAGCACGTGCAGCGGCTGGGGCGCATCCTCCGCAAGCGCCCGGGGAAGCGGGCCCTGCTGTACGAGGTGTGCTCGGCGCAGACGGCGGAGAGCGGCATCAGCGAGCGGCGGCGCCAGCACGACGCCTACCAGGAGGAGCCCTGAGGTGCTGACGAAAGAGCTCCTCTCCTACCGGGTGCGCGAGGGCGTGCTGCGCCCCGCCTACGTGAAGCGCGACGACGCGGCGCTGCTCGGCTTCGCCCAGGAGCTGCTGGCGGAGGTGGAGTCCTCGCGCGGCTTCAAGCTCGACGACGTGGAGGAGTCCTTCGGCCTGAAGGCCGGGGCCTTCACCCGGCCGAAGGTGGCGCGCGGGCTGGTGAAGCTGCTGATGGACCGGCTGCTCTTCGACGAGCCCTCCCCCGGCGTGGGCGAGGCGCGGTGGGAGCGGCTGAAGCTCGCGGCCGGAGTCCTGCGCACGCTTCAGCCGGACACGACGGTGGAGGCGTACGAGGCGTTGCTGTCGGCAGCCCTGCCCGTGCCGCTGCCCGAGGTGCGTGAGACGCTGTACGCGGACCTGCCCGGACACCGCCGGCTGGTGGGCTGGGACGGCGAGCCCCTCACGGCGCAGGCGCTGGTGGACCGCTACAACCTGGGGCTGGCGCAGGGCCCGCTGCTGACGGCGCGGCGCCTCACGCTGCGGGCCCTGGCGCCGGAGCTGCTGCGGGTGCGCAAGGTGCTGCGGTGGCTGAAGTTCTGCCGGCTGGTGGCGGAGGTGCGGCGCGTCGGCGAGGACTGGACGCTGGAGGTGGAGGGGCCGGGGGCGATGCTGGCCATGCAGAAGAAGTACGGGCTGCAGCTGGCCTCGTTCCTCTCGGTGGTGCCGGTGCTGGCGCGCTGGGAGCTGACGGCCACGGTGGAGACGGCGCGCAAGCAGGCCACGCTGGCGCTGAGCGACAAGGACCCGCTGCTGTCGCCGCTGCCGGCCGCGCTGGGCCACGTGCCCGAGGAAGTGGCCTCCCTGGCCGAGGGCTTCGAGGACGAAGCGTGGGAGCTGGACCTCACGCCGCTGCCCCGTCACATGGGCGCCGCCGGGCTGTGCGTGCCGGACCTGACGTTCCGTCACCGCGAGTCAAGGCGAGAAGTGGCGCTGGAGCTGTTCCACGCGTGGCACGCGGCACCGCTGGCGCGGAGGCTGGAGGAGCTGCGCTCACGGCCGGACGGCGGGCTGCTGCTGGGCGTGGACCGGGCGCTGGCGAAGGCGGCGGGAGCGCGCGAGTCGCTGGAGGCCCACCCTCAGGTGGTGCTCTTCAACGGATTTCCCTCGGCGAAGAAGCTGCGCGAGCGGCTGGCGCGGCTGGGTGCGGAGGGGCCCGGGAGATGAGCGGCGGCGGCGAGCGGGCGTCAGCTTCCCTTCGGCTTGAACTGGGCGGCGAGCACGCTGAGGATGCGGATGGAGCTGCGGTCGAGCTGGCGGGCACGGCGCATGAGGCGGCGCAACTCCGCGGACTCGCCGTAGTCGCTCGGAGGCTCCGCGGCCCACTTCACCTCTTGAGACGGCTTGAGGCCCAGCGCCTCGTCGGCGGAGATGGAGAGCACCACGCACAGCCTGCGGAACGTCTGGATGCTCGGCAGCATGTGGCCGCGCTCCAGTCGGCCATACACTTCACTCGCGATGCCGATGCGCTCCGCGACGTCCGCCTGCGTCAGGTTCAGGCGGGTCCGGGCGAGGCGCGCGGCGCCTCCAAGTCGGGATGCGAGGGTCTTTTCCATGTTCGTTAACCTACCGGGTCCGCCTATGTCGATATGACTTGAGAGGTTGGCATCCAAGAACTTCCTGAGTAGTCTTGAAGGCAAGCAACCTCGTGCGTCGCGCCAACCGCACGGGTCATGTCGTGGTGGAAGCGAAGAACATGCTGACGTTCCTGTTCGTGGACGAAGACCCTCGCTCACTCGCGGCGCTGCGGCGCCTGGTGAGGGACTTGCCCGGCTGCAAGCGCTTCGCGAGAGGCGTGGCGGAAGCGCTGGCCCTCGTGAGGGAGGAGCCGCCCTCGGTGGTGGTGAGCGGAGACCTGTTACCGGATGGTGACGGGTTGGGGCTGCTGGAGCAGGTGCGCGCGCACTACCCACGCACGGCCTGCGCGCTTCACGCGGTGCGGCCGCCGCGGACCGCGCTCGCTCGCGGCATCGCCTGGATGGACCGCGCCGCGCCCCCCGCCGAGCTGCATGCGCTGCTGCGCGCGCTGGGCGCGGGGGTGAGTGTCAGGCCGGCCTGAGACGTCGGGCTTCCCCTCGGAAGGTGAAGCGGAGGGCGCACTCGAGACCGTACGGGTCGGGCGGGTGCGCACGAGTTCCCCCGCGGGTGCGTGCCGGAGAGGATGAAGCGCGAGGCGTGACACCCGTGGTCGGGCCTGCCGCCGGAGCGCACGGTGCTGCGGCTGGTGGTGGACGCGGACTCCGCGGAACGACAGGTGGAAGTGCGCCGCCGCCCCCGTCCCTGGCCGCGCGCACTCATGCGGGCGGAGTCCCTGCGCGAGGAGAACCTGCGGCTGAGCCAGGAGATGGAGTCGCTGCGAGAAGAGAACCTGCGGCTGCGCCTGGCCATGGCCCCGCTTCTCTCCCCTCCATCCGGACCTGTGGGACTCGGCAAGTTGTTCGAGGACGGGCCGCTGAATACGGCAGACCTCGTGGTGCGCCGCATCGAATTGACGCTCGCCCGTCTCCCGGCCCAGTCCCTCCGGATACGCGCGGCCTGGACCTATCGCCTCGGCGCGCAGGCGGCATTGGTGTTGGAGGACACAGAGAGAACGGGTGCAAGGGTGCTGAGCGCCTGGGTGGATGTGCGTCTGGCCCGGGCGACCGGGGGCACATCGCGCTGGGAGCGAAAGCACTTCGGAACGAGATTCGTGGACCCTTCATGTTGAGGGTCCAGGACTCAGAGGGAGGACAGACCGTCACGCTGCGAAACATCGTCTTCCCGTGAGGAGCCTAGCCGACACCTCAAACCCAAGATGAGCCGCGACCGTTGTCTGCCAGGGCAGCGGCGGAGGTACTGGCACCGGGCAGCAACCAGAAGCGCTGCCTGGCCGGCGCACGCGGGGACCTCCGGTCCAGTCGGGAACACCTCGCAACCCCGCCCGTCATGGAGCCGGAGCGGAAGGAACCGTCATTCCACCTGCCGCCCGCCCCGGGCCGGAGCCCCCCCTGCGCGAGCCGGAGCGGAAGGAACCGTCATTCCGCCTGTCGGTCGCCCCCGGGCCGAGGCCTCCTGCGCGAGCCGGAGCGGAAGGAACTGGAGACGACGGCTGCCCGGGGCACGGGGTAAGGTGCCGGCTCTCGCGCCATGAAGCTCTACGCCATCAGCGACCTCCACCTGCGCCACGCCGACAACAAGCAGGCGCTCCAGTCCATCCCCGCGCACCCCGACGACTGGCTCATCGTCGCCGGAGACGTGGGCGAGACGCTGGCGGAGATGGAGCTGATGCTGCGCACGCTCACCGAGCGCTTCCGGCAGGTGCTGTGGGTGCCGGGCAACCACGAGCTGTGGACGATGCCGTCGGAGCAGCCGCAGTTGCGCGGCGAGGCGCGCTACCAGCGGCTGGTGTCCCTGTGCCGCAGCTACGGCGCGCTCACTCCAGAGGACCCGTACCCGCGCTGGCCCGGCGAGGGTCCGCCGCGTGTGCTCGTCCCCATGTTCCTGGGCTACGACTACACGTTCCGTCCGGACCACGTGCCTGCGGACAAGGCTCTGGAGTGGGCGTGGGAGGAGGACCTCCTGTGCACGGACGAGGTGCTGCTGCACCCCGAGCCGTACCTCAGCCGCTCAGCCTGGTGCGCCGCGCGCGTCGAGTCCACGCTGGCCCGCCTGCAAGCGCTGCCGGCGGACTGCGCCACGGTGCTCATCAACCATTACCCGCTGCGCTACGAGCACGTGCGCCTGCCGCGCATCCCCCGCTTCTCCATCTGGTGCGGCACGAAGCGCACCGAGGACTGGCACACCCGCTTCCGGGCAGAGGTCGTCGTCTCCGGGCACCTGCACATGCCGGCCACGCTGTGGCGGGACGGCGTGCGCTTCGAGGAGGTGTCGCTCGGCTACCCCATGCAGTGGAAGCACCGCGGCGGGGGCGGACTGGAGCGATTCATGCGGGAAATCCTCCCCGGCCCCGCCGTGCGTCCGACCTGAAGCCGCGCCGACGTCCGCGTCCCCCGTCAGCCGCCGAGCTCCGAGCGCCGGCCTCCAGCAACCCCGCAAACACGAAGCCCCGGGCGCCGCGTGAAGCGGGCTGCCCGGGGCCTCATTGACGCGGCTCTCGCCACGCCCTTACTTCAGGCTTCGACTACTACAGGAACGACGCGATGAGCGCGATGCCGTCGTAGCCGCCCTTCGCACCGTAGACCTCGATGTAGTACTTGCCGGCCGGCACGTTCAGGAGGTTGCACACCTCGGACTGGTGCTCCTTCACGCTGCGGCAGTCGTACTCGAACTTCGTCGGGGCCGAGGCGGACCGGACGTACAGGTCGGGGTTGCCCTCGCCCTGGCCCGTCTGGATGTACAGGCTGTTCCGGCCGGTGCCAGGCCGACGCTCCGGGACCTGAATCGTGAACACCTGCGAGGAGCCAGCCACGCCCGACAGGGGCTTGATGGGCACGCCGCTCTGCATGGCCACGTAGCCACCCTTCCAGGTGACCGTCAGCGTCGCGCCAGAGTACGCGCTGAAGCCGTTCAGCATCACGTACCAGGTGCCGTGCTGCGGCGCGGGGAACGGGCAGGACTCCGCGTTGCCCGAACGGTACGGACGGCAGTCGTAGGTGGTCGTGGTCGGCGCGTTGTTGTAGCGAACGTACATGTCCGCGTCGCCCGTGCCGCCGGACAGCGTGAAGGTCAGGTCGTACGCGCCCTCGGGCACCGTCACGGAGAAGTACTGCTTCTCACCGCGACCGCCAGACAGGTTCGTGGCCGGCACGTCCTTCTCGATGGGGGTGGAGACCGGGGGAGGAACCGGCACGCCCACGCCGACCGCCTTCCACGCGTTGCCCACCGAGGCGATGGTCGCCGCGTCGTAGCCCAGCTGCGCCGCCGCCTGCTCCGTGGCCGTCTTGGCGGCCTCGAAGTTGGAGGACGGCAGGAGGAGGTCGACGTTCGCCTTGTAGAAGATGCGAGCGGCCTTCTCGATGCCGATGCCAGCGACCACCTGGGTGGTCTTGGCGCGCGGGTGCGTGCCACCCTGCGAC
>NZ_JAAIXZ010000045.1 GCF_010894435.1 Pyxidicoccus trucidator
AGTTCCTCGGCCGCCTCGACTTCCAGGTGAAGGTGCGCGGCTTCCGCATCGAGCTGGGGGAAATCGAAACCACCCTCGAGCTGCACCCCCTCGTGCGCCAGGCCGTCGTCGTGGCACGCGAGGACTCCCCGGGCGACAAGCGCCTGGTCGCCTACGTCGTGCCTCCCTCCGGGGCGCAATCGCCCTCCACCACCGACGTGCGCGACTTCCTCAAGCGACGTCTGCCCGAGTACATGGTGCCCTCGGCCTTCGTCGCGCTAGAGGCCCTGCCCCTCACCTTCAACGGCAAGCTCGACAGGAAGGCCCTGCCTGCTCCGGACGGGGCACTCTCGGCCAGCAGCGAGTACGTCGCTCCTCGCAACGAAACGGAGCAACGGCTCGCCGCCCTCTGGAGCGAGGTGCTGCGCGTCGAGCGCGTGGGCATCCACGACAACTTCTTCACCCTGGGCGGCCACTCCCTGCTGGCCACGCAGGTCATCTCGCGCATCCGCACCAGCTTCGGCGTGGATCTGCCCATCAGCGCTCTCTTCGAGTCGCCCACCCTCGAAGCCCTCGCCGCCTCCATCGACGCACTCGCGCGTGAGGCACTCGGACCGAAGCTGCCTTCCCTCCTGCCCGTCGAAAGGACGGGCGCGCTGCCGCTGTCCTTCGCACAGCAGCGCCTGTGGTTCCTCGATCAGCTCATCCCCGACAGCGCGCTGTACAACATGCCCGCGCCGCTGCGCCTGGAAGGCACGCTGGACACGGCCGCGCTGGAGCGCAGCCTCACCGAGCTCGTCCGTCGTCACGAAGTGCTGCGCACCTCGTTCCCCTCCGAGGCCGACCAGCCCCTCCAGGTCATCGCGCCTCCCGCGCCCCTGCCCCTGGAGCGCGTGGACCTGAGCGCCCTACCCGCCGCCGAGCGCGAAGCCGAGGCCCGCCGGCTCATCGAGGCCGAGTGCCGCAAGCCCTTCTCGCTCGCGCACGGCCCCATGCTGCGCGCCCTCCTGCTCAAGCTGGCCGACACCGAGCACGTGTTGGTGCTCAACCTGCACCACATCAGCTCCGATGGTTGGTCCATGGGCGTGCTGGTGCGCGAGGTAGCAGCGCTCTACGAGGCCTTCTCGCAAGGCCAGCCCTCGCCTCTGCCTGAGCTGCCCGTGCAGTACGCCGACTTCGCGGCCTGGCAGCGCCAGTGGCTCCAGGGCGAGGCGCTCGAAGCGCAGTTCTCCTATTGGCGCCAGCAGCTCGCCAGTGCCCCCCAGGTGCTGGAGCTGCCCACCGACAGGCCCCGTCCCGCCACTCAGTCCTACCGTGGCGCCAACCTCGCCCGGCTCATGCCCAAGGCGCTGTCGCAAGCGCTCGCCGCGCTCTGCCAGCGCGAAGGCGTCACCTCCTTCATGGCGCTGATGGCCGGCTTCCAGTCCCTGCTCTCTCGCTACTCAGGGCAGACGGACATCGTCGTGGGTACCGACATCGCAGGCCGCACCCATGCCGATACCGAGGGCCTCATCGGCTTCTTCGTCAACCAGCTCGTCATGCGTGGGGACCTCTCGGGGGACCCCTCCTTCCGCGAGCTGCTGGGACGCGCTCGGCAGGCCGCGCTCGGTGCCTACGCCCACCAGGACGTTCCCTTCGAGGAACTGGTGCGCGTGCTCAACCCCGAGCGCAGCCTCGCCCACGCGCCCATCTTCCAGGTGAAGCTCGCCCTGCAGAACACTCCGACTGTCGAGCTGAAGCTGCCGGGCCTCACCTTCCGAAGCGTGGAGGGCAACACGGGCGCCGCGAAGCTCGACCTGTCGCTCTTCATCAACGAGACGCCCGAGGGCCTCGCCTGCCTTTGCGACTACAGCACCGACCTGTACGACGCCGGCACCATGGCCCGGCTCCTGGAGCACCTGCAGGTGCTGCTGGAGGCGGCCGTTGCCAATCCCGACACGCGCCTGTCCTCGCTGCCCCTGCTTACCGAGGCTGAGCGCCAGCAGGTGCTCGTGGAGTGGAACGACACCCGCGCGCCCCTGGCCACGGACACCTGCATCCACCACCTCTTCGAGGCCCAGGTGCGGCGCACGCCGGACGCGCCAGCCCTTGGCTTCGAGGGCTCCTGGCTCTCCTACCGTGAGCTGGACGCGCACTCCAACCAACTGGCCCACCACCTGCGCTCCCTCGGCGTCGGCCCCGAGGTGCGCGTCGGCCTCTGCGCGGAGCGCTCCCTCGAACTCGTCGTCGGCCTCTTCGCCATCCTCAAGGCTGGCGGCGCCTACGTCCCCCTCGACCCCTCCTATCCTCGCCAGCGCTTGGAGTGGATGCTCGAGGACTCTCGTCCCGCGGTGATTCTGGCCCAGCCCGCCCTGCTGGCTCGCCTCCCGGAAGCCCCGGGCGCCTCCGTGGTGCCCCTGTCCCTGGGGGACGAGTCACTGCGCGGTCTGCCCACGCACGCCCCTGCCTCTCTGACCACCCCCGACACTCTCGCCTACGTCATCTTCACCTCGGGCTCCACCGGCCGCCCCAAGGGCGCCATGAATTCCCACCGCGCCGTCTGCAACCGCCTGCTCTGGATTCAGCACGCCGATGCGCTGAGCCCCCAGGACATCGTGCTGCAGAAGACGCCCTTCAGCTTCGACGTCTCCGTCTGGGAGTTCTTCTGGCCTCTCATCTCGGGCGCTCGCCTCGTGCTGGCCCGCCCCGGCGGCCACCAGGAGCCCGACTACCTCGTCCGGCTCATCTCCGAGCAGCGCGTCACCATCACCCACTTCGTCCCCTCCATGCTCCAGCACTTCCTGGAGCAGCCGGGCCTGGAGAGCTGCTCCAGCCTGCGCCGCGTGATGTGCAGTGGTGAGGCCCTCTCCCCTGAACTCGCGCAGCGCTGCCTGCAGCGCCTGCCCTCCGCGCAGCTGCACAACCTCTACGGCCCCACCGAAGCCGCCGTCGAGGTCACCGCCTTCCACTGCCTGCCCCAGCACGGCCTGCGCTCCATCCCCATCGGCCGCCCCATCTCCAACACCGTCATCCGCCTCCTCGACTCGCACCTGCGGCCCGTCCCCACAGGTGTGCCCGGCGAGCTCTTCATCGGCGGCGTCCAGGTGGGCCGCGGCTACCTTGCCCGCCCCGAGCTCACCGCAGAGCGCTTCATCCCAGACCCCTTCGCCTCCGAGCCCGGCGCCCGCCTCTACCGCACCGGCGACAAGGCTCGCTGGCTGGCCGACGGCAACATCGAGTACCTGGGCCGCCTCGACTTCCAGGTGAAGGTGCGTGGTCTGCGCATTGAGCTGGGAGAAATCGAAGCCGCCCTCGAGCTGCACCCCCAGGTGCGCCAGGCCGTCGTCGTGGTGCGCGAGGACTCCTCCTCCGGCGACAAGCGCCTGGTCGCCTACGTCGTGCCTCCCTCGGGTGAGCAGGCTCCCGACTTCAGCGCTCTGCGCGACGCCCTCAAGCAGAAGCTGCCTGAGTACATGGTGCCCTCGGCCTTCGTCTCCATGGAGACCCTGCCCCTCAACTCCAGTGGCAAGCTCGACAGGAAGGCCCTGCCCGCTCCGGACCTCTCCCGCTCCGAGCCGCGCTCTGCCTATGTCGCGCCTCGCAACGACGTGGAGCAGCGCCTGTGTGACATCTGGGCACTCCTCCTCGGCGTGAAGCAGGTGGGCATCCACGACAACTTCTTCGAGCTGGGTGGCGACTCCATCATCAGCCTTCAGGTCGTCGCGCGTGCGCGGCGGGCTGGCCTCGTGCTCGCCACCCGCCAGCTCTTCCAGCACCAGACGGTGGCGCAGCTCGCCCTCGTGGTGAAGTCTGCCTCCGAGGCGCTCCGCGAGCAGGCTCCCGTCACGGGCTCGGTGACGCTCACGCCCGCCCAGCACCAGTTGCTGGCGCACGACCCGGCCCACGCTCACCACTTCAACCAGGCCGTGCTCCTGGCCTCTCGCGAGCCGCTGGAGCCCGCTCGCCTGGAGAAGGCTCTCGCTCACGTGGTGGCCCACCACGATGCCCTCCGCCTGCGCTTCCGACAGGACGAAGGTGCCTGGTCTCAGGAGAACGCAAGCATCGACGAGGCGTCCTTCCATCTGCTCCAGGTGGACCTCTCCGCCACTCCCGCTTCCGAGCAATCCGCCGCGCTCGAAGCCGAGGCCTCTCGTCTCCAGGCCAGCTTCCTCCTCTCGCAGCCTCCGTTGCTGCGCGCCGCGCTCTTCCAGCTCGGCAACGGCCAGCAGCGCCTGCTGCTCGCCGTCCACCACCTCGTCGTCGACGCCGTCTCCTGGCGCGTGCTGCTGGAGGACCTCGAGTCCGCCTACCAGCAGCTCCTGAAGAGCCCGCAAGCCTCACTGCCGGCGAAGACGACGTCGTTCCAATCCTGGGCCCGCCGCCTGCGGGACTACGCTCGCTCCGAGGCGCTGTCCTCCGAGGCGTCCCTCTGGCTGGACGAGGCTCGCGCTCAGGTGGCTCCGCTGCCTACCGACGCCTCAGGCCCCAACACCTACTCCTCCGAACGCTCCGTCTCCGTCTCCCTCGATGCCGAGGAGACGAAGCTCCTGCTCCAAGAGGTACCTTCCGCCTGGCGCGCTCGCATCAACGATGTGCTGCTCACCGCCCTGGCCCAGGCCGTCTCCGAATGGACGGGCCAGCCCGGAGTGCTCGTCAGCCTGGAGGGCCACGGTCGCGAGGAGCTCTTCGATGATGTGGATGTCTCGCGCACCGTCGGCTGGTTCACGTCCTTCACACCCGTGCTGCTGCCCGTGCCCTCGGGTGGCTCGGCCGGTGAGTGCCTGCGCTCCGTGCGCGACTCGCTGCGCCTCCTGCCCCACCATGGCATCGGCTTTGGCCTGCTGAAGTGGCTCGGCCAGCCCGAGGTGGCGCGGCGGCTCCAGGCCCTGCCCGTGCCGCAGGTCGTCTTCAACTACTTCGGCCAGTTCGATGCCACGGCCACTTCCAGCCGCCTCTTCTTCCTGAGCAACGAGCCCTCGGGTCCTTCAGCGGCTCCCTCGGGTACCCGTCCGCACGTGCTGGAGATCAACGGCTCCGTGCTCGGTGGGCAGTTCCAGCTCTCCTTCGGCTACAGCACCGACCTCCACCATTCGGCCACCATCGAGTCGCTGGCTCAGCGCTTCCTCCTCCACCTGCGCGCGCTCATCTCCCTGCGCGCGTCTGAGGATGCGCGCCGCTTCTCTCCGGGTGATTTCCCCCTCGCGGCCCTCTCCCAGCAGTCGCTCGACACCGTGCTGCGACAGGCCGGCTCCGATGTCGAGGACGTCTACCCGCTGTCTCCGACTCAGCAGGGCATGCTCTTCCACGCCCTGTTCGCTCCGGCCTCCGCCGCCTACTTCCAGCAGCTCTCCTGGACGGTCACCTCCGCGCTGGATGTGCCCTCCTTCCTGCGCGCCTGGAAGGCCTGCCTCCAGCGCCACACCATCCTGCGCTCTTCCTTCCACTGGGAAGGCCTCGACACGCCGCTCCAGGTGGTCCACTCCCAGGTCGAGCTCCCCTTCGAGCAGCTCGACTGGAGCGAGCTCTCCGCCTCCGAGCAGCACAGCCGCTTCGAGCAACTCCTCCTCGAGGACAAGCAGCGTGGCTTCGAGCTGCGCCGTGCTCCCCTGGTGCGGCTGACGGCCATCCGTCTGGCGGACGACTCCGTGCGCTTCCTCTGGAGCCACCACCACCTGCTCGTGGATGGCTGGAGCCTCGGCCTGCTCATCAGCGAGGTCTTCTCCCTCTACGAGTCCATCCGCTCCGGTCTCACGCCGCAGCCCGCGCCCAGGGCGCCCTTCCGCGACTACATCGCCTGGCTGCAGCGCCGCGACGCCTCCGCCGACGAGGCCTTCTGGCGCACCTACCTGGAGGGCTTCTCTTCTCCCACGCCGCTCCCGGCCGACACCCACGCCCCCGTGCCCGAGGGCCAGCAGCCCACCCATCCCATCCTCGAGGTGGACCTCTCCGCCGAGGCCACGGCCTCCCTGCAGGCCTTCGCTCGCCAGCACCAACTGACGATGCACACGCTCGCCCTGGCTTCCTGGGGCCTCGTCCTCGCCCACTACTCGGGCGAGCAGGACGTCATCCTCGGCAACACCGTCGCGGGCAGGCCTCCCGAGCTGTCCGGCTCCGATACCCTCGTGGGCGTCTTCATCAACTCGCTGCCCGCGCGCGTCCGTCGGCCCTCGCCGTCCGCGCCCCTGCTGCCCTGGCTCCAGTCGCTCCAGGCCCAGCAGCTCGAGCTGCGCCAGTACGAGCACTCCCCGCTCGTCCAGATCCAGTCCTTCAGCCAGGTGCCTCGCGGCCTCTCGCTCTTCGACTCCCTGCTCGTCTTCGAGAACTACCCCCTCGACGCCTCCATGTCGGGTTCGTCCTCGTCGCTCCGGGTGAGGGATGTCCAGGGCTTCGAGCACACCAACTACCCCCTCACCCTCTTCGTCCTCCCCGGACAGTCCCTGCGCCTGCGGGCCGTCTACGACTCGCCCCGCTTCGAGCCCGCGTCCATGCAGCGGATGCTCGAACACTGGCGCAATGCCCTGCTCTCCCTGGCCTCCGCCTCCCGCCTGGGCGACATCTCCCTGCTCTCCAACGCCGAGCGCCAGCAGGTGCTGGTGGAGTGGAATGACACGGCCGCCGAGTTCCCGGCCGACACCTGCATCCACCACGCCTTCGAGCAGCAGGTGGCTCGCACCCCGGATGCGCCCGCACTTGGCTTCGA
>NZ_JAAIXZ010000046.1 GCF_010894435.1 Pyxidicoccus trucidator
AGAAAAAAGAAAACCCCCGTTGCCACGAGGGCAACGGGGGTTCTCAAAAAGAATCCGGCAGCGACCTACTCTCCCGCGCGGTTTCCCGCGAAGTACCATCGGCTCTGGAGGGCTTAACTTCCGTGTTCGGGATGGGAACGGGTGGGACCCCTCCGACATAGCCACCGGAAAACAAGCGACAGTGCATACAAAGGGTAAGTTTCAATATTCTGCGAGCTTGAAGTCTCGCTGCGCCGTAAATCAACTAGCGTCTTCCGGGCGAGTGCTTTTGAAGCACTCGAGCCTCGGCCTTGACCTCCGAATCCCTTACTCCCCTTGAGGGGGCATGGAAGAGAACGGGGAAAGTAAGCCGCTCGACCAATTAGTACCGGTTAGCTCAACGTGTTACCACGCTTACACACCCGGCCTATCAACGTCGTAGTCTTCGACGGGTCTTCAGGGGCTTGCGCCCGGGATACCTGGTCTTGAGGTCGGTTTCCCGCTTAGATGCTTTCAGCGGTTATCCAATCGGCACATGGCTACCCAGCGATACCTCTGGCGAGATAACTGGTACACCAGCGGTGCCTCCAACCCGGTCCTCTCGTACTAAGGTCAGAGCCTCTCAAGTATCCTACGCCCACAGCAGATAGGGACCAAACTGTCTCACGACGTTTTGAACCCAGCTCGCGTACCGCTTTAATTGGCGAACAGCCAAACCCTTGGGACCTGCTCCAGCCCCAGGATGCGATGAGCCGACATCGAGGTGCCAAACCTCCCCGTCGATGTGAACTCTTGGGGGAGATAAGCCTGTTATCCCCGGAGTACCTTTTATCCGTTGAGCGATGGCCCTTCCATTCAGGACCACCGGATCACTATGACCTGCTTTCGCACCTGCTCGAGATGTCTCTCTCGCAGTCAAGCTCCCTTATGCCATTGCACTCGCCGCCCGGTTTCCAATCGGGCTGAGGGAACCATCGCGCGCCTCCGTTACTTTTTGGGAGGCGACCGCCCCAGTCAAACTACCCACCAGACAGTGTCCCAATCCCGGCTGACGGGACATGGTTAGACACCAGAAATCAACAGGGTGGTATTTCACCGTTGCCTCCACCGAACCTAGCGGCCCGGCTTCAAAGGCTCCCACCTATCCTACACAGTCAATCCCTAGTGTCACTGTCAAGTTATAGTAAAGGTTCACGGGGTCTTTCCGTCTTGCTGCGGGTAAACTGCATCGGCACAGCTATTTCAATTTCGCTGAGTCCCTCTCCGAGACAGCGCGGAAGTCGTTACTCCATTCGTGCAGGTCGGAACTTACCCGACAAGGAATTTCGCTACCTTAGGACCGTTATAGTTACGGCCGCCGTTTACTGGGGCTTCGGATCATCGCTTCACCTTGCGGCTGACGAATCCCCTTAACCTTCCAGCACCGGGCAGGAGTCAGACCCTATACGTCGGCTTGTCGCCTTCGCAGAGTCCTGTGTTTTTGGTAAACAGTCGCTACCGCCATTTCTCTGCAACCTCTCTCGGCTTCGGCTGTACGCCTACACCTACCAGAGGCCCACCTTCTTCCGAAGTTACGGTGGAAATTTGCCTAGTTCCTTGGAGGAGAGTTCTCTCAAGCGCCTTAGGATTTTCTCCTCACCCACCTGTGTCGGTTTGCGGTACGGACACCCTATGAGCTCCCTACGGGACTTTTCTTGGAAGCAGAGCATCAGCGACTTACCCCTGACGGGGCGCCATGGGGTCTCGGGGATAGCTGCCGCGCCTTTAATCGTACGCGACACCCCTACACCTTTAGACTGACACAACCACCGGTCAGCTCGCCTAGCTTTCTCCGTCCTCCCTTAGTTCAACGCTCACAAGATGGCGCAGGAATATTAACCTGCTTTCCATCATCTACGCCTTTCGGCCTCGACTTAGGTTCCGGCTAACCCTGGGAAGATTAACTTGACCCAGGAAACCTTGGGTTTACGGCGAGGGGGTTTCTCACCCCCTTTATCGCTACTCATTTCGGCATCAGCACTCCCAGTCGCTCCAGCCGCCTTTACAGTCGACCTTCGCTGCAACTGGGACGCTCCCCTACCGCCATACGTTTTGCGTATGACCCGAAGCTTCGGCACTAGTCTTGAGCCCCGTTACATTTTCGGCGCGGCCTGTCTTGACCAGTGAGCTATTACGCTTTCTTTAAAGGATGGCTGCTTCTAAGCCAACCTCCTGGTTGTCAATGACCTGCCACATCCTTTCTAGTGTTCACTTAGACTAGATTTGGGGGCCTTAGCTGTCGGTCTGGGTTATTCCCCTCTTGCCAATGGACGTTATCACCCACTGACTGCGTCCCGGGATAACAATTGCCGGCATTCGGAGTTTGGTACGGTTTGGTAATCTGGTGAGACCCCTAGCCGTTCCAGTGCTCTACCTCCGGCATTGAATTGCCCGAGCCGATACCTAAATATCTTTCGGGGAGAACCAGCTATCACGGAGTTTGATTGGCCTTTCACCCCTACACACAGCTCATCCCAGAAATTTTCAACTTTCATGAGTTCGGTCCTCCATGCGGTGTTACCCGCACTTCAACCTGGCCATGTGTAGATCACCCCGCTTCGGGTTATAATACACGCAACTGAATCGCCCTTTTAGGACTCGCTTTCGCTCCGGCTCCACCTAACGGCTTAGCCTCGCTACGTATATTAAGTCGCCGAATCATGATGCAAAAGGTACGCCCTCGCACTGGCTTGCGCCGTAGTGCTCGGACTGCTTGTAGACATGCGGTTTCAGGTTCTTTTGACTCCCCTTACCGGGGTTCTTTTCACCTTTCCCTCGCGGTACTAGTTCACTATCGGTCGCCAAGGAGTATTTAGCCTTACCGGATGGTCCCGGCTGATTCAGACAGGATTGCACGTGTCCCGTCTTACTTGGGTAACCCACTCAGCTCCAACCCGCTTTCGCGTACGCGACTATCACGCTCTTTGGTGTCCCTTTCCAGAGACTTCCGCTAGCAGGTCAAAGTCCTACCGTGGACCCTCTACCCCGCGGCCACTTGCGTGGACACGGTTTGGGCTGTTCCCATTTCGCTCGCCGCTACTTTGGGAATCACTCATTGTTTTCTCTTCCTCAGGGTACTGAGATGTTTCACTTCCCCTGGTTAGCTCCATCCAGCCTATGTATTCAGCTGGAGGTAACACCGCTATTCGCAGTGCTGGGTTTCCCCATTCGGACATCTCCGGATCAACGCTCGGTTGACAGCTCCCCGGAGCTTTTCGCAGCCACCCACGTCCTTCATCGCCTCTTGGCACCTAGGCATCCACCGCACGCCCTTAGTAGCTTACTTGCCCTGATCTCTTTCATACCCGCCTCCCGGCGGATTATTGAAACTCGAAAGTCAAGGCCCAGACCCCTGCTCTTCGCAGCAGGCCCGGAAGACTTCTATGTTGATTCAACGCTTGATTGAGACTGTCTTGCGCCGTCGGTACGTCAAAGCCTCACGGCTTCGTCGCACCTGGCAAGTCAGTCTTCTGCGAGAACTTCTTACTCAGCAGAAATTGAACTTACCCTTCGTATGCACTTGTCAAAGAACACAAAGGCCGAGTCGTTGAACTCAGTCCTTCAAAACCAAACAGCAAGCCCATGTATTACGACAGATTGTGATTCGGAAACGTTGACCTGGTCGACCTATGCAGCGCCGAAGCGCCACTGGCATCGCCTACTGCACCCGAAGGCGCGAGTCCGATGCCCGGTCTCCTTAGAAAGGAGGTGATCCAGCCGCAGGTTCCCCTACGGCTACCTTGTTACGACTTCACCCCAGTTACCGACCACTCCTTGGGCATCTCTTGGTGAGATGACTTCTGGAGCAATCGACTCCCATGGTGTGACGGGCGGTGTGTACAAGGCCCGGGAACGTATTCACCGCAGCGTGCTGATCTGCGATTACTAGCGATTCCGCCTTCATGGAGTCGAGTTGCAGACTCCAATCTGAACTGAGACCGGTTTTATGCGATTAGCTCCCCCTCGCGGGTTGGCAACGCTCTGTACCGGCCATTGTAGCACGTGTGTAGCCCTGGTCATAAAGGCCATGAGGACTTGACGTCATCCCCACCTTCCTCCGGTTTAACACCGGCAGTCCCTCTAGAGATCCACTTGCGTGGCAACTAAAGGCGAGGGTTGCGCTCGTTGCGGGACTTAACCCAACATCTCACGACACGAGCTGACGACAGCCATGCAGCACCTGTCTCTTGGTTCCCTTGCGGGCACTCCCTCATCTCTGAAGGATTCCAAGGATGTCAAGACCAGGTAAGGTTCTGCGCGTTGCGTCGAATTAAACCACATGCTCCACCGCTTGTGCGGGCCCCCGTCAATTCCTTTGAGTTTTAGTCTTGCGACCGTACTTCCCAGGCGGAGAACTTAATGCGTTAGCTTCGGCACCGCGGGGGTCAACTCCCACGACACCTAGTTCTCATCGTTTACGGCGTGGACTACCAGGGTATCTAATCCTGTTTGCTCCCCACGCTTTCGCGTCTCAGCGTCAGTAGTCGTCCAGGTGGCCGCCTTCGCCACCGGTGTTCCTCCCCATATCTACGAATTTCACCTCTACTTGGGGAATTCCGCCACCCTCTCCGACACTCAAGCACGACAGTTTCGGGCGCACTTCCTCAGTTGAGCTGAGGGCTTTCACACCCGACTTGTCACGCCGCCTACACGCGCTTTACGCCCAATAATTCCGAACAACGCTTGCACCCTCTGTATTACCGCGGCTGCTGGCACAGAGTTAGCCGGTGCTTCTTCTCCCGGTACAGTCAAGCCGTTGGATGTTAGCCAACGGGTTTTCGTCCCGGTCGAAAGTGCTTTACAATCCAAAGACCTTCATCACACACGCGGCGTTGCTGCGTCAGGCTTTCGCCCATTGCGCAAAATTCCCCACTGCTGCCTCCCGTAGGAGTCTGGACCGTGTCTCAGTTCCAGTGTGGCTGATCGTCCTCTCAGACCAGCTACCCGTCGTTGCCTTGGTGGGCCATTACCCCGCCAACTAGCTGATGGGCCGCGGACTCATCTGGTTGTGATAGCTTGTATACAGAGGCCACCTTTTCCCTCAGTCTCCGAAGAGGCCGTGGGCTTATCCGGTATTAGCCAATCTTTCGACTGGTTATCCCGGGCATCCAGGCAGATTATCCACGTGTTACGCACCCGTGCGCCGCTCTACTAAGGGTTGCCCCTATTCGCGCTCGACTTGCATGTGTTAGGCACGCCGCCAGCGTTCGTTCTGAGCCAGGATCAAACTCTCCAATTGTATTTTTTTGAAGAATTGAACCGGCGTCAGTCGAGGCCCTGCTAAGGAACCTCAACTCGCTGATTCATATCGGTGCTGCCGGCTGCGCTTCTCAGCGCGACCTGGCTGGCACCGTCAAAGAATTGACTGCGGTTTCCGCAATCTGTCTTCTACTTGGGCTTGCTATTTGGTTTTCAAAGACCGAG
>NZ_JAAIXZ010000047.1 GCF_010894435.1 Pyxidicoccus trucidator
ACCCCTTCAGCACCACGCCGGGCGCGCGCATGTACCGCACCGGTGACCTGGTGCGCCGCAAGGCCGACTCCCAGCTGGAGTACCTGGGCCGCACCGACTTCCAGGTGAAGGTGCGCGGCTTCCGCATCGAGCTGGGGGAGATTGAGACCGCACTGCGCCTGCACCCCGCCGTGCAGCAGGCCCTCGTCATGGCCCGCCAGGACTCCCCCGGTGACAAGCGCCTGGTGGCCTACTTCACCACTCACGGCCAGCCCCCCGACGCGGCCTCCCTGCGCTCCTTCCTCAAGGAGAAGCTGCCCGACTACATGGTGCCCTCGGCCTTCATGCCGCTGGACGCCTTCCCCCTCACTCCCAACGGCAAGATGGACCGTAAGGCGCTTCCCGCGCCCGACGCCTCGCTGCTGGCCGCCAGCGTCTACGTCGCGCCACGCACGCCCACCGAGGAGCGGCTCGCCTCGCTCTGGGCCGAGGTGCTCCGCGTCGAGCGCGTGGGCCGCGGTGACGACTTCTTCGCCCTCGGCGGCCACTCGCTGCTCGCCACCCAGGTGGTCGCTCGCATCCGCTCGGCCTTCGACGTCGAGCTTCCCCTGCGCGCGCTCTTCGAGGCCTCCACCCTGGAGCAGCTCTCCCTTCGCGTGGAGCAGGCCAGCCGGGGAATCACCCTGCCGGCGCTGCGGCCCGCATCGAGGGATGGAGTGCTGCCGCTGTCCTTCGCGCAGCAGCGCCTGTGGTTCCTGGACCAGCTCCAGCCCGGCTCACCCTCGTACAACATGCCCACCGCCCTGCGGCTGGACGGCATGCTGGACGTGCCCGCACTGGAGCGCGCCTTCTCCGAATTGCTGCGCCGCCACGAGGCCCTGCGCACCACCTTCCGCGGCGAGGGCGGCACTCCCATTCAGCACATCGCCCCGCCCGCGCCCTTCCACCTGCCCCTGGTGGACCTGTCCGCGCGCGAGGACCGCGAGGCGGAAGCACAGCGCCTGGCCGGAGCAGACGCGCTGCGGCCCTTCAGCCTGGCCACCGGTCCGCTGCTGCGCGCTTCACTCCTGCGCCTGTCGGAGCAGCAACACGTGCTGCTGCTCAACATGCACCACGTCGTCTCCGACGGCTGGTCCATGGGTGTGCTCGTCGGTGAGATTGGCGCCCTCTATCAGGCCTTCTCTTCCGGCCAGCCCTCGCCCCTGCGCGAGCTGCCGGTGCAGTACGCCGACTTCTCCGTCTGGCAGCGCTCCTGGCTGCAGGGTGACGCGCTCCAGCGGCAGATTGACTACTGGAAGCAGCAGCTCTCCGGCGCGCCCGCGCACCTGGAGCTGCCCACCGACTTCCCGCGCCCGCCCGTCCTCTCGCCGCGCAGCGAGCTGGTCCCCGTGCGCCTGCCGCGCGAGCTGAGCGAGTCCTTGAAGGCCCTGGCCCAGCGGGAAGGCGCCACGCCCTTCATGCTGCTGCTGGCCTCCTTCCAGTTGCTGCTGTCGCGCTACTCCGGCCAGGAAGACGTCGTCGTCGGAACGCCCATCGCCGGCCGCCGCCACGCGGAGACCGAGGGCCTCATCGGCTTCTTCGTCAACACCCTCGTGCTGCGCACGCAGCTCGACAGCCAGCGCACCTTCCGTGAAGTGCTGGCCCGGGTGCGAGAGTCCACGCTCGGCGCCTACGAGCACCAGGACCTCCCCTTCGAGAAGCTCGTCGAGGAGCTGCAGCCCGTGCGCGACATGAGTCGCTCGGCCCTGTTCCAGGCGCTCTTCGCCCTGCAGAACACCCCCGTGCAGGACATCACCCTGCCCGCCCTGTCGCTGCGCCCGCTGGAGACGGACGGGGCCTCCATCTCCCGGTTCGAGCTCACCCTCCGGCTGACGGACACCCCGGACGGCTTCGGGGGCGGCCTCCAGTTCAGCACCGACCTCTTCACCCAGGCCACCGCCACCCGCATGGTGCGCCATCTCCAGTTGCTGCTGGAGTCCATCGCCGCCCAACCGGACCTGCGCCTGACCGAGCTGCCGCTGCTGTCCGCTCCCGAGCGCCAGCAGGTGCTGCGCGCCTGGAACGACACCGCAGCCAGCTTCCCCATCGAGTCCTGCTTCCACCACGCCTTCGAGCAGCAGGCCGCGCGCACCCCGAACGCGCCTGCCGTGCGCTTCGAGGACACGGCCCTCTCGTTCGCCCAGCTCAACGGCCGCGCCAACCAGCTCGCGCACCACCTGCGCTCGCTCGGCGTCGGCCCCGACGTCCCCGTAGCGCTCTGCTTCGAGCGCTCCGTGGACATGGTGGTGGCGCTGCTGGGCATCATGAAGGCCGGCGGCGCCTACGTCCCGCTGGACACGGCGTGGCCGTCACAGCGGCGGACCTTCACCCTGCAGGACTGCGCGGCTCCCGTGCTGCTGACGCAGCAGCACCTGACCGGCTCGTGGCACCCCGCCGGCACCCGCGTGGTGTGCCTGGACTCGCAGGCCGCGCTGCTGGCCTCGCTGCCCGCGCACGACCCCGCTCCGGCCGCTGCGCCCGAGAACCTCGCCTACGTCATCTACACCTCCGGCTCCACCGGCACGCCCAAGGGCGTCATGGTGCG
Source organism: Pyxidicoccus trucidator (assembly GCF_010894435.1). NCBI lineage: Bacteria > Pseudomonadati > Myxococcota > Myxococcia > Myxococcales > Myxococcaceae > Pyxidicoccus > Pyxidicoccus trucidator. The sequence continues at coordinate 2,564 of NZ_JAAIXZ010000047.1, forward strand.
GCACCGCGCGGTGCTCAACCTCCACCACGCCCTGCGAACCACCGTCTACGCCGGCCAGCCCGCGGGCCTGCGCGTGAGCGTCAACGCGCCCCTGGCCTTCGACGCCTCCGTCAAGCAGCTCGTCCAGCTCCTCGATGGCCACTGCCTGCGCATCGTCCCGGAGGGCACGCGGCAGGATCCGGAGGCCATGGTGGCGTGGCTGGCCCGGCACCGCGTGGACGTGCTCGACTGCACGCCTTCGCTGCTGCGGTTGATGCTGCGCGCCGGCCTGATGCAGGGTGAGCATGCGCCGCGGCTGCTGGTGCCCGGCGGCGAAGCGCTCGACGAGGCCATGTGGCAGGTGCTCGCGGCCTCCGAGCGCACGCGTACCTTCAACGTCTACGGCCCCACCGAGTGCACGGTGGACGCCACCACCTTCGGCGTGCGGCCGGGCTCACAGCCCACCATCGGCGGGCCCCTGCCCAACGTCCAGGTGTACGTGCTGGATGCGGCGTTGCAGCCCGTCCCGGTGGGCGTGCCCGGCGAGCTGTTCATCTCCGGCGCGGGACTGGCGCGCGGCTACCTCGCCCGTCCGGCCCTCACGGCCGAGAAGTTCCTGGCGGACCCCTTCAGCACCACGCCGGGCGCGCGCATGTACCGCACCGGTGACAAGGTGCGCTGGCTGGCCGACGGCACCCTCGACTACCTGGGCCGCACCGACTTCCAGGTGAAGCTGCGCGGCTTCCGCATCGAGCTGGGCGAAATCGAGTCCGCGCTGGCCCAGCAGCCGGCCGTGCGGCAGGCCCTGGTGCTGGTGCGCGAGGACTCTCCGGGCGACCAGCGGCTGGTGGCCTGGTTCACCTCGCAGGCCCAGTCGCCCGACGCGGCCACTCTGCGCGCCTTCCTCAAGGAGCGGCTGCCCGAGTACATGGTGCCGTCGGCCTTCGTGCCGCTGGAGACCTTCCCGCTCACGCCCAACGGCAAGGTGGACCGCAAGGCGCTGCCCGCGCCGGACGCCTCGCTGCTGGCCTCCGCTAGCTACGTGGCGCCGCGCACGCCCACCGAGGAACAACTCGCCTCCGTGTGGGCCGAGGTGCTGCGCGTCGAGCGCGTGGGCCGCGGTGACGACTTCTTCGCCCTCGGCGGCCACTCGCTGCTGGCCACCCAGGTGGTGGCTCGCATCCGCGCGACCTTCGCCATCGAGCTACCCCTGCGCGCCCTCTTCGAGGCGCCTACCCTGGAACAGCTCGCGCTGAAGGTCGATGCCCTGCTCCAGGGCGGCACGGGTTCCTCGCTGCCTCCGCTGCGGCCCGCGTCGAGGGATGGCGTGCTGCCCCTGTCCTTCGCGCAGCAGCGGCTGTGGTTCCTGGATCAGCTCCAGCCCGGCTCGCCCACCTACAACATGCCCACCGCCCTGCGGCTGGACGGCATGCTGGACGTGCCCGCACTGGAGCGTGCCTTCTCCGAATTGCTGCGCCGCCATGAAGCGCTTCGCACCACCTTCGGCAGCGAGGCCGGCACTCCCGTCCAGCTCATCTCCCCGCCCTCGCCCTTCCGCCTGGCCCTGGTGGACCTCTCCTCACACGAGGACCGTCAGGCCGAGGCCCGACGCATGGCCCAGGCGGACGCGCTGCATCCCTTCAGCCTCTCCACCGGTCCGCTGCTGCGCGTCAGCCTGCTGCGCCTGGCCGAACAGCAGCACGTGCTGCTGCTCAACATGCACCACGTCGTCTCCG
>NZ_JAAIXZ010000048.1 GCF_010894435.1 Pyxidicoccus trucidator
ACTGGGTGGCGGGACGGGGCCGGTCGGTGGGCAGCTCCAGCACCTGGGGCGAACCGGCGAGCTGCTGGCGCCAGTAGGAGAACTGCGCTTCGAGGGCCTCGCCCTGGAGCCACTGGCGCTGCCAGGCTGCGAAGTCGGCGTACTGGACGGGCAACTCGGGCAGGGGCGAGGGTTGGCCCTGGCAGAAGGCCTCGTAGAGGGCGGCCACTTCACGCACCAGCACGCCCAAGGACCAACCATCGGAGATGATGTGGTGCACGTTGAGCAGCAGCACGTGCTCGGCGTCGGCCAGCTTCAGCAGGAGGGCGCGCAGCAAGGGGCCGCGCGCGAGCGAGAAGGGCTTGCGGCACTCGGCCTCGATGAGTCGGCGGGCTTCGTCCTCACGCTCGGCGGCGGGCAGGGCGCTCAGGTCCACGCGCTCCAAGGAGAGGGGCGAGGGAGACGCGATGACCTGGAGGGGCTGGCCAGCCTCGGAGGGGAAGGAGGTGCGCAGCACTTCGTGACGGCGCACCAGCTCGGTGAGGCTGCGCTCCAGGGCAGCCGTGTCCAGCGTGCCTTCCAGGCGCAGCGGCGCGGGCATGTTGTACAGCGCGCTGTCGGGGATGAACTGATCGAGGAACCACAGGCGCTGCTGGGCGAAGGACAGCGGCAGCGCGCCCGTCCTTTCGACGGGCAGGAGGGAAGGCAGCTTCGGCCCGAGTCCCTCACGCGCGAGGGTGTCGATGGAGGCGGCGAGGGCTTCGAGGGTGGGTGCCGCGAAGAGGGCGCTGATGGGCAGGTCCACGCCGAAGGTGGCGCGGATGCGGGAGATGACCTGGGTGGCCAGCAGGGAGTGGCCGCCCAGCTCGAAGAAGTTGTCGCGGGCTCCGACGCGAGTGGCCTTCAGCAGCAGACTCCACTGGAAGGCCAGGAGCTGCTCGGTGGGCGTGCGCGGGGCGACGAACTCGACGCTGGCGGTGAGCGCTCCGTCCGGAGCGGGCAGGGCCTTCCTATCGAGCTTGCCGCTGGAGTTGAGGGGCAGGGCCTCCATGGAGACGAAGGCCGAGGGGACCATGTACTCGGGCAGACGCTGCTTGAGGGCGTCGCGCAGGGCGCTGGAGTCGGGAGCCTGCGTTCCGGAGGGCGCCACGACGTAGGCGACCAGGCGCTTGTCGCCGGATGCGGAGTCCTCACGCACCACAACGACGGCCTGGCGCACCTGGGGGTGCAGCTCGAGGGCGGCTTCGATTTCACCCAGCTCGATGCGCAGGCCACGCACCTTCACCTGGAAGTCGAGGCGGCCCAGGTACTCGATGTTGCCGTCAGCCAGCCAGCGAGCCTTGTCGCCGGTGCGGTAGAGGCGGGCGCCGGGCTCGGAGGCGAAGGGGTCTGGGATGAAGCGCTCTGCGGTGAGCTCGGGGCGGGCAAGGTAGCCGCGGCCCACCTGGACGCCGCCGATGAAGAGCTCGCCGGGCACGCCCGTGGGGACGGGACGCAGGTTCGCATCGAGGAGGCGGATGAGGGTGTTGGAGATGGGCCTGCCGATGGGGATGGAGCGGAGGCCGTGCTGGGGCAGGCAGTGGAAGGAGGTGACGTCGACGGCGGCCTCGGTGGGGCCGTAGAGGTTGTGCAGCTGGGCGGAGGGCAGGCGCTGCAGGCAGCGCTGAGTGAGCTCAGGGGAGAGGGCCTCACCACTGCACACCACGCGACGCAGGCTGGAGCATTGCTCCAGGCCCTGCTGCTCCAGGAAGTGCTGGAGCATGGAGGGGACGAAGTGGGTGGTGGTGACGCGCTGCTCGGAGATGAGCCGAACGAGGTAGTCGGGCTCCTGGTGGCCGCCGGGGCGGGCGACGACGAGGCGGGCGCCCACCATGAGAGGCCAGAAGAACTCCCAGACGGAGACGTCGAAGCTGTAGGGCGTCTTCTGCAGGACGACATCGTCTGCGCCGAGGCCGTAGGCGTGCTGCATCCAGAGCAGGCGGTTGCAGACGGCACGGTGGGCGTTCATGGCGCCCTTGGGGCGGCCGGTGGAGCCCGAGGTGAAGATGACGTAGGCGAGGGAGTCGGGCAGCACGCGGACGTCGGGCGCGTGAGTGGGCAGGCCGCGCAGCGCTTCGTCACCCAGGGCGAGGGGCACCATGGCGGCCCCCGGTGCCTCCGGGAGGCGAGCCAGCAGGGTGGGTTGGGCGAGGAGGACGGCGGGACGAGAGTCCTCGAGCATCCACTCCAAGCGCTCGCGAGGGTAGGAGGGGTCGAGGGGGACGTAGGCGCCGCCAGCCTTGAGGATGGCGAAGAGGCCCACGACGAGTTCGAGAGAGCGCTCCGCGGCCAGGCCAACGCGGACCTCGGGACCGACGCCCAGGGAGCGCAGGCGCCAGGCGAGCTGGTTGGCGCGCTCGTCGAGCTGTCGGTAGGAGAGCCAGGAGTCCTCGAAGCCAAGGGCGGGCGCGTCTGGCGTGCGCCGCACCTGGGCCTCGAAGAGGTGGTGGATGCAGGTGTCGGCCGGGAACTCGGCGGCCGTGTCATTCCACTCCACGAGCACCTGGTGGCGCTCGGCGTCGGAGAGTAGCGAGACGTCGCCCAGGCGGGAGGCGGAGCTCAGCGAGAGCAGGGCATCGCGCCAGTGCCCGAGCAACCGCTGAATGGAAGCGGACTCGAAGCGGGGCGAGTCGTAGACGGCCCGCAGGCGCAGGGCCTGTCCGGGAAGGACGGAGAGGGTGAGCGGGTAGTTGGTGCGCTCGTAGCCTTGGACGTCCTTCACCTGGAGCGAGGAGGAGGAATCCAGCAGCGAGGCATCGACCGGGTAGTTCTCGACGACGAGCAGGGACTCGAAGAGGGACGCGCCGCGAGGTACCTGGCTGAGGGCCTGGACCTGGACGAGCGGCGAGTGCTCGTACTGGCGAAGCTCGAGCTGCTGGGCCTGGAGCGACTGGAGCCAGGGCCGCAGGGACGAGCTACCCGAGGGCAGGCGGATACGGGTGGGCAGGGTGTTGATGAAGATGCCCACCAGGGTGTCGGAGCCGGGTAGCTCCGCGGGTCTGCCCGCGACGGTGTTGCCGAAGACGACGTCCTGCTCACCCGAGTAGTGGGAGAGGACGAAGGACCAGGCGGCGAGGGCCAGGGTGTTCAGGGTGAGCTGCTGCTGGCGGGCGAAGGCCTGCAGGGAAGCAGTGGCCTCGGTGGAGAGCCCCAACTCGAGGGTGGAGTGCTCGGGCTGCTGGCTGCGAGGCGGTGCGGCATGGGTGTCCGCGGGAAGGGGAGTGGGCGCGGAGAATCCATCCAGGAAGGTGCGCCAGAAGGACTCGTCGGCGGAGGCGTCGCGGCGCTGCAGCCAGGCGATGTAGTCGCGGAAGGGCGGCCTGCCGGCGGGCAGGGGCGAGGAACCGGAGCGGAAGGCGTCGTAGAGGGAGAAGACCTCCTTCATGAGCACGCCGAGGCTCCAGCCATCCACGAGCAGGTGGTGGTGGCTCCAGCAGAAGCGCACGGAGTTCTCGGCGAGGCGCACGGCCGTCAAGCGCATGAGCGGAGCGCGGCGCAGCTCGAAGCCGCGCTGCCTGTCTTGGAGGAGGAGTTCCTCGAAGCGGGCGTGTTGCTCGGAGGCGGAGAGTTCGCTCCAGTCGAGCAGCTCGAAGGGGAGCTCGACGTGGGAGTGGACCACCTGGAGGGGGGTGTCGAGGCCTTCCCAGTGGAAGGAGGAGCGCAGGATGGTGTGGAGCTGGAGGCAGGCCTGCCAGGCGCGCATGAAGGCGTGCAGGTCGAGCGAGGAAGTGACAGTCCAGGAGAGCTGCTCGAAGTAGGTGGAAGAGGAGGGCGAGAGCAGAGCGTGGAAGAGCATGCCCTGCTGGGTGGCAGAGAGCGGGTAGACGTCCTCGACGTCGGAGCCGGCCTGCCGCAGCAGGGTGTCGAGCGACTGCTGGGAGAGTGCCGCGAGAGGGAAGTCGCCCGGGGAGAAGCGGCGGGCGTCCTCGGAGGCGCGCAGGGAGATGAGGGCGCGCAGGTGGTGGAGGAAGCGC
>NZ_JAAIXZ010000049.1 GCF_010894435.1 Pyxidicoccus trucidator
CGCACCTCGGGCAGCGCCTCCAGGGCGGACTCCACTTCGCCCAACTCGATGCGGAAGCCGCGCAGCTTCACCTGGAAGTCGACGCGGCCCAGGAAGTCCAGCTCGCCGGTGGCCAGCCAGCGCACCTTGTCGCCGGTGCGGTACAGGCGCGCGCCGGGCGCGTCGCTGAAGGCGTCGGGGATGAAGCGCTCCGCGGTGAACTCGGGCCGGCCCAGGTAGCCGCGCGCCAGTCCGGCGCCGCCGATGAAGAGCTCGCCAGGCACTCCCGCGGGCACCGGCTGGAGGTGCTCATCCAGGACGTACACCCGCACGTTGGTCAGCGGGCCTCCCAGGGTGGGCCGGCCCGGGGTGCCGTGGATGGCGCGAGCCGTGGTGTCCACGGTGCACTCCGTGGGGCCGTAGACGTTGAAGGCGCGCAGGTGCGGGTGAGAGGCGAGCCGTGTCCACAGGGCCTCGTCCACGGCCTCTCCGCCCACCAGCACGCGCAGGGGCCGGGAGGCGGCCAGTCCTTCGTCCAGTAGAAGGCGCAGGTGCGACGGCGAACAGTCCAACACGTCCAGTCCGTGCCGCTCCACCCACGCGCCGAGCAGAGCGACGTCCTCGCGCGCGGCCTGGGGCACCACGCAGAGGGTGTGGCCGTCGGCCACCTGGATGAGTTGCTTCACCGACGCGTCGAACGCGAGCGGTGCATTGAGGCTGACGCGTAGCGGCCCCTGCACGTCGCAGTACACCCGCTCCGCCAGCGCGGCGCGGAGGTTCATCACGGAGGCGTGCTGCACCATGACGCCCTTGGGACGGCCGGTGGAGCCCGAGGTGTAGATGACGTAGGCGAGGTGCTCGGGCGAGGTGACGCGAGGCGGGTTGGCGTCGGACTCATGGGCGAGCGCCGCGGTGACGTGCTCGGCGTCGAGGCACATCGTCTCCACGCCCGCGCCCTCCAGCCGTGCGGCCAGTTGGCGCTGGGTGAGGACGAGGCGGGCCCCGCAGTCCTGGAGCATGAAGGCCAAGCGCTCGTGGGGGGAGGCCGGGTCCATGGGGACGTAGGCCCCGCCAGCCTTGAGGATGGCCAGCACGGCCACCACCAGGTCCACGCCGCGCTCCAGGCAGAGCGCGACGCGCACCTCGGGCCCGACGCCGCGCTGGCGCAGGGCCTGGGCGAGCTGGTTGACTTGACGGTTGAGCCTGTCGAACGAGAGCGAAGCGGAGTCGTCGAGCACGGCCAGGGCCTCTGGGGTGCGCGCGGCCTGGGCCTCGAAGCGCTCGTGGAAGGCACCCTCCCAGGACAGCTCGCGGCGCGTGTCGTTCCACCGGACGAGCACCTGCTCACGCTCGGAGGCGGGCAGCAGGGGCAGCTCGCCGATGCGGGTGTCCGGAGCGGAGACGGCCGCCTCCAGGAGCGTGCCCAGGTGCTCCACCATGCGGGTGATGGTGGACGGCTCGAACAGGTCCGTGCGGTAGGCGAGCGAGCCGCCCAGCCCATCCGCCCGCTGTGCCAGCGTCAGCGTCAGGTCGAACTTGGTGTTCTGCAGCGCGGGGGAGAACGGCTCCAGCCGCAGCGGGACGCTGCCCTCTGGCCCCCCGGCCACTTCCATGGTGGAGACCGGGAGGTTCTGCAGGGAGAACAGCACCTGGAACAGCGGCGAGTGGCTGAGGCTGCGCTGGGGACGCAGCTCCTCCACGAGCTTTTCGAAGGGCACGTCCTGGTACTCGTAGGCGGCCAGCGTGGTGGAGCGCACCCGGGCGAGCAGCTCGCGGAACGTGGCGCGCGCGTCGACCTGGGTGCGCAGGACGAGGGTGTTGACGAAGAATCCGATGAGGCCCTCCGTCTCTCCTCGAGTCCGGCCGGCGATGGGTGAGCCGACGGAGATGTCGTCCTGGCCCGAGTACCGGGCGAGCAGCAGTTGCCAGCAGGCGAGCAGGGCCATGAAGGGCGTGGTGCCCTCGCGCTGGCACAGGGCCAGCAGCCGCTCCGTCAGCTCGGCGGACAGGTGTACCGGCGCGAAGGCGCTGCGCGGCGACTGCACGGCCGGACGGGGCCTGTCGGTGGGCAGCTCCAGCACGGGCGTGGCCCCCGAGAGCTGTCGGCGCCAGTACCCGAGCTGCTGCTCCAGGACGTCGCCGCGCAGCCACGAGCGCTGCCACGCCGCGAAGTCGGCGTACTGCACGGGCAGGGCCGGCAGGTGGGCGTCACGGCCGGTGGTCCGCGCCGCGTAGAGCGCGCCCAACTCGCGCACGAGCACGCCCATGGACCAGCCGTCGGAGACGATGTGGTGCATCGTCAGCATCAGCACATGCTCCTGGGGTGTCAGGCGCAGCAGCAGGGCCCGGAAGAGTGGTCCCCTGGCGAGGTCGAACGGGAGTCCGGCTTCTTCAGCGACCCGCCGGCGGGCCTCGGACTCACGTTGCTCGGCGGGCAGGTCCGTCAGGTCCACCAGGGGGAGCGGCAGCGCCGAGGAGGGGTGGATGACCTGCACGGGCTCGCCACGGCCCGGCGCGAAGGTGGTGCGCAGGGACTCGTGGCGCTCGACGAGCGCACCGAGGCCTTGCTCCATGGCCGTGAGGTCCAGGCTGCCCAGGATTCGCACCGCGGTGGGGATGTTGTACGCGGCGCTTCCGGGCTCGAGCTGGTCGATGAACCACAGCCGCTGCTGCGCGAACGACAGCGGCGGCTCCTGGCGGTGCGAGACAGGCACCAGGGCCGGTGCCTGGAGCGAGAGGCCCGCCCGCCGGGTGGAGTCGATGCGCTCGGCGAGCAGGGCCACGGTGGGCGCTTCGAAGAAGGCGCGCAGGGGCAGCTCCACCTCGAAGGTGGCGCGCACGCGGGAGACGAGCTGCGTCGCCAGGAGGGAGTGGCCGCCCAGCTCGAAGAAGTTGTCGTGGACGCCCACGCGCCGCACGCGCAGCACCTGGGCCCAGAGTCCGGTGAGCAGCTCCTCCGCGGGCGTGCGGGGCGCGACGTAGGACTCCGCCAGTGAGGCCCTCGTCACGTCGGGCGCGGGCAGCGCCTTGCGGTCCACCTTGGAGTTGGCCGTGAGAGGCAGGGCGTCCAGCCGCACGACGGCGGACGGCACCATGTA
>NZ_JAAIXZ010000050.1 GCF_010894435.1 Pyxidicoccus trucidator
AGAAGTTGTCGCGGCGGCCCACCCGGGGCACGCGCAGCAAGTCCCGCCACAGCTCCGCCAGTTGCTCCTCCATCGGCGTCGCGGGCGGCTCGTGCGCCTGCTCCGAGTCGAGTGCGGCCTCCGGCGCCGGCAGGGCCTTGCGGTCCACCTTGCCGTTGGCCGTCAGGGGCAGGGTGGTCAGCGGCACGAAGGCGGCGGGCAGCATGTACGGAGGCAGGTGCCGCCGCACGTGGGCGCGAAGCTCCGCGACGTCCAGGGCAGGGGAGTCGGCGCCCTCGCCATGGGCCGGCACCACGTACGCGACCAGGCGCTTGTCGCCGGGCACGTCCTCCCTCGCCAACACCACGGCGTCCTTCACGGCCGGGTGCGTGCGCAGGGTGGACTCCACTTCTCCCAGCTCGATGCGGTAGCCGCGCACCTTCACCTGGAAGTCCAGGCGACCGAGGTACTCCAGCGTTCCGTCCTGCCTCCAGCGCGCCTTGTCGCCGGTGCGGTACAGCCGCAGGCCGGCCTCCGTGCTGAACGGGTCTGGGACGAAGCGCTCCGCGGTGAGCTCCGGGCGGCCCAGGTAGCCGCGCGCCACGCCTTCGCCCGCGAGGTACAGCTCTCCCGGCACTCCCACCGGCGTGGGCCGAAGCTGCTCATCTAGGACATAGGCCCGAGTGTTGGGCAGCGGCTGGCCGATGACGGGCACCTGCACGGACGAGTCCTGCACGCACCACGTCGTGGCGTACACGGTGCCCTCCGTCGGACCGTACGCGTTGATGGTGCGCGTGCGACGGGTTCTCGACAGGGGCTGCCAGAGGGACAGGTCCATGGCCTCACCCGCGCAGACCACCAGGCGCGGCACATGGGTGCGCTCCAGCAGTCCGGCCTGGAGCAGTAGGTGGAGCTGCGCGGGCGTGCAGTCGAGCACGTCCACCCGCTGCGCCTCCAGCCACGCCAGCATCTCCTCTGGGTCCTTGCGCGTGTCCTCCGGCAGCAGGCACAGGCAGTGCCCATCGGCCAGGTGGATGAGCTGCTCCACGGACACGTCGAAGAAGAGCGGCGCGTTGAGGCTGACCCTCAGTCCTCGCGGCTGGCCTGCGTAGAGCGTCCGTGCCGTGGCCTCGTGCAGGTGGAGCACCGAGCGGTGCTGCACCATGACGCCCTTCGGCGTGCCCGTGCTGCCCGACGTGTAGATGACGTACGCGAGGTTCTCCGCGCGCACGGACGACGGGACGTCACTCTCCGGCAGGACCGCCAGTCGCGCCGCCTCGGTGTCGAGGCAGAGCAGGTGACGGACCTGGGGCCGCCACGCCTCGGCCAGGGACTGCACTGTGAGCAGCACGGAAGCTCCGCAGTCCTGGAGGACGAACGACTTGCGCTGCGCAGGGGCGGACGGGTCGATGGGCACGTAGGCCCCACCGGCCTTGAGCACCGCCAGCAGGGCGACGATGGCCTCCGGTGTGCGCTCCAGGCACAGGCCTACCGTGACATCCGGCCCCACGCCCAGCGAGCGCAGGTGCGCGGCGAGCTGGTTGGCGCGCGCGTTGAGTCGCGCATACGAGAGTGCCGAGTCCCCGAGAATGACGGCGGGGGCGTGCGGCGTACGACGTGCCTGCTGCTCGAAGAGGGTGTGGAAGCAGGTGTCGCGCCGGAAGTCGGCGGCGGCGCCATTCCACTCCACGAGCACCTGCTGGCGATCCTCCGTCGTCTGCAGGGGCAGCGCGGTCAGCGGGGCGTCCGGTGTGGCCAGGGCGCCTTCCAGCAGGAGCTGGATCTGGGCGGCGAGGCGCGCGGCCGTGGAGGGCTCGAACAGCTCGGTGCTGAAGATGATCCCGCCGCGGTAGCCATCCGGCGCCCGCGAGAGGCCGAGCTCCAGCTCGAAGCGGCTGACCGTGTGCTCCACGGCCACGCCTCGCAGCGTCAGCTCGGGCAGTGACAGTCCCGCGTCTGGCGTGTTCTGCAGGACGAAGAGCACCTGGAACAGCGGCGTGCGGCCCAGGTCTCTCGACGGGTGCAGCTCCTCCACCAGCTTCTCGAAGGGCACGTCCTGGTGCTCGTACGCGCCCAGCGTGGTGTCGCGCACCTGGGCCAGCAGCTCACGGAACGTCAGGGCCGGCGTGAAGCGCGCGCGCAGCACCAGCGTGTTGACGAAGAAGCCAATGAGGCCCTCCGTGCTCGCATGGCGCCGGCCCGCGATGGGCGAGCCCACCAGCACGTCGTCCTGACCCGAGTAGCGCTGGAGCACGGCCTGGAACGCCGCCAGCAGCAGCATGTAGGGCGTGGCGCCCTCGCGCCGGGCCAGCGCCTCCGCGGCTTCCGTCAGTGCGAGCGGCAGGTGCATGGGCACCGAGGCTCCCGCGTGCGACAGCGTTGCCGGCCTGGGCTTGTCGGTGGGCACCTCCAGTGCTTGGGGCGCACCGGCGAGCAGCAGCTTCCACCAGTCGAGTTGCCCCCGGAGCGTCTCACCCGCCAGCCACTGGCGCTGCCAGACGGCGTAGTCCGCGTACTGCACCGGCAGCTCCGGCAGCGGGGACGGCGCGCGCTGACGAAGGGCCTCGTAGAGCGCGGCCAGCTCGCGCACCAGCACGCCGA
>NZ_JAAIXZ010000051.1 GCF_010894435.1 Pyxidicoccus trucidator
CTGCCGCAGCAGGGTGTCGAGCGACTGCTGGGAGAGTGCCGCGAGAGGGAAGTCGCCCGGGGAGAAGCGGCGGGCGTCCTCGGAGGCGCGCAGGGAGATGAGGGCGCGCAGGTGGTGGAGGAAGCGCTGGGAGAGGCCCTCGATGGTGGCCGCGTGGTGGAGGTGGGTGCTGTAGCCGAAGGCGAGCCGCAGGCAGCCCTGGAAGACGGAGCCGTTGACCTCCAACACATGCAGGCGCGAGCCCGAGGGGGAGACGGAGGAGCCGGAACTCTCGCTGGCCGGGGCGAAGAGGCGGCTGGACGCGACCGTGGCATCGAGCTGGCCGAGATAGTTGAAAGCCACCTGGGGCGCGGGCAGCTCCTGGAGCCGCTGGGCGATGTCCGTCGGGCCGAGCCACTTCAGCAGGCCGGAGCCGATGCCATGGTGGGGCAGGAGGCGCAGCGAGTCGCGCACGGAGCGCAGGCACTCACCGGCCGAGCCGCTCGAAGGCACGGGCAGCAGGACAGGGGTGAAGGAGGTGAACCAGCCGACGGTGCGCGAGAGGTCCACGTCGTCGAAGAGCTCCTCGCGGCCGTGGCCCTCCAGGTGGACGAGCACCTCGGACTGGCCGGTCCACTCGGAGAGGGCGCGGGCCAGGGCGGTGAGCAGCACATCGTTGATGTGAGCGCGCCAGGCGGAGGGCACTTCCTGAAGCAGGAGCTTCGTCTCCTCGGCATCGAGGGAGACGAAGACGGAGCGCTCGGAGGCGTAGGTGTTGGGGCCAGAGGCGTCGGTGGGAAGCGGAGCCACCTGCGCGCGGGCCGCGTCCAACCAGAGAGGCGCCTCGGCCAGCAGGGGCTCGGAGTGGGCATGGGCCTGCAGGCGACGAGCCCAGGATTGGAACGAAGTTGTCTTCGCCGGCAGCGTCACCGCGACGCCCTGCTGGAGCTGCTGGTAGGCGGACTCGAGGTCCTCCAGCAGCACGCGCCAGGAGACACCGTCGATGACAAGGTGGTTGGCGACGAGGAGCAGGCGCTGCTGGCCGTTGCCGAGCTGGAACAGGGCGGCGCGCAGCAGGGGCGGCTGCGAGAGGACGAAGCTGGCCTGCAGGCGCGAGGCCTCGGCTTCGAGCGCGGCGGGCTGCTCGGAGGCGGGCGTAGCGGAGAGGTCCACCTGGAGCAGGTGGAAAGGCGCCTCACTCGGACTGGCGTTCTCCTGAGACCAGGAGCCCTCGTGCTGGCGCAAGCGCAGGCGGAGGGCATCGTGATGGGCCACCACGAGCGCGAGGGCCTGCTCCAGGTGAGTGGGCTCCCGCGGTTCACGCGAGGCCAGGAGCACGGCCTGGTTGTAGTGGTGGGCGTGGGCCGGGTCGTGCGCCAGTTGCTGGTGCTGGGCAGGCGTGAGTAGCACCGGGCCGGTGACGGGGCCCTGCTCACCCACAGCCTCGGAGGCGGACTTCACCACGAGGGCGAGCTGCGCCACCGTCTGGTGCTGGAAGAGCTGGCGGGTGGCGAGCACGAGGCCGGCCCGCCGCGCACGCGCGACGACCTGAAGGCTGATGATGGAGTCGCCACCCAGCTCGAAGAAGTTGTCGTGGATGCCCACCTGCTTCAGGCCGAGCACCTGTGCCCAGACGTCGCACAGGCGCTGCTCCACGTCGTTGCGAGGCGCGACGAACTCGGCGCTGGCAGCGAGCACTCCCTCCGGAGCGGGCAGGGCCTTCCTATCGAGCTTGCCGCTGGAGTTGAGGGGCAGGGCCTCCAGGGCGACAAAGGCCGAGGGGACCATGTACTCGGGCAGACGCTGCTTGAGGGCGTCGCGCAGAGCGCTGGAGTCGGGAGTCTGCGTGCCAGACGGAGGCACGACGTAGGCCACCAGGCGCTTGTCGCCGGATGCGGAGTCCTCACGCACCACAACGACGGCCTGGCGCACCTGGGGGTGCAGCTCGAGGGCGGCTTCGATTTCACCCAGCTCGATGCGCAGGCCGCGCACCTTCACCTGGAAGTCGAGGCGGCCCAGGTACTCGATGTTGCCGTCTGCGAGCCAGCGCGCCTTGTCGCCGGTGCGGTAGAGGCGGGCGCCGGGCTCGGAGGCGAAGGGGTCTGGGATGAAGCGCTCGGCGGTGAGCTCGGGGCGGGCAAGGTAGCCGCGGCCCACCTGGACGCCGCCGATGAAGAGCTCGCCGGGCACGCCCGTGGGGACGGGCCGCAGGTGCGAGTCGAGGAGGCGGATGAGGGTGTTGGAGATGGGGCGGCCGATGGGGATGGAACGGAGGCCGAGCTGGGGCAGGCAGTGGAAGGCAGTGACGTCGACGGCGGCCTCGGTGGGGCCGTAGAGGTTGTGCAGCTGGGCGGAGGGCAGGCGCTGCAGGCAGCGCTGAGTGAGCTCAGGGGAGAGGGCCTCACCACTGCACACCACGCGACGCAGGC
>NZ_JAAIXZ010000052.1 GCF_010894435.1 Pyxidicoccus trucidator
CGGCGGGCAAGCGCGGGCAGCGAGTTGCGCGACGCCTTCTGCTGGAGCTGCTTCGCCAGCTGGGCGCGCTTCTCGGGGGTCAGCGCTGCAAGCTTCTTCTTGATGTCGCTCATGTTGAATGGCTCGTTCCTGGATGCCGCGCTGCGTGCTGCGCACTCCGTCCTCGAGTCAGGCGCTCAAGGCGCTCAACGTGCCCACGCGCCGGGCAATGCTGCGCGTCTGGGCCTGGGGGACGCTGACTGGAGTTGTTCCTTCTTCTCCTTGTCGAGAGGCGTCCGACTGGCACTCATGGGGCTTCCTGGTCCGGGCCGGGAGAAGTTTCAGGAGGGGTGAGGCATTGCCAGAGGGCCACCTGGAGATGGCACTTCCGGGCGTACGGGGGCGACGTGTTTCAGGCTCAGGGGGCTGCATAACAGCAAAGCCCCCGGTGCACATCTTGACTGCGAACAGCGAGTGCGGCCGGATGGCGAACAGCTTGAACCCCTGCGCATGACCCTCGCGGAACGTGGGCAACACGTACGCATGGGAAATCGTGCGCAGGCGCATGGCGCAGGCCGAGCAGCCGGACGACATGCTCGGGCTGATGCACCTGCTGGGGCTTCATCCAGAGGCGCACGCCCGGCTGCGACTACGACGTCCCTACGGGCACCATGCGGCACGCAGGCGCCTCAGCGCATCGTGGGCTGACCGCGCCGGCCCCGCGAGCGCCCTTGTCCTTGACGGGCACGCTCGCGAAGCCGGGCCCGTCGCTCAGGCCGCGGGCGCGGCATCCTCCTTCTGTCGCGCCGCCTCCAGCAGCGCCGTGAGCCGCTCGGCCAGCACCTGCACCCCCGGCATGCGCAGCACGCCGTAGTGGTCACCCGGCACCTCCGTCAGCGCCAGCCCGCCTTCCGCGATGGCGCCCCAGCCACGGTCCTGCTGGGACGGGGCATCGCTCCCTTCGCTGGCGCGCAGCAGGGTGATGCGGACGGGGAGGGGCGCGGGCCTGTAGCGGCTCAGGGCGCGTTGGTTGGCGGCGAAGACCTCGAACAGCGTGCGGAGCTGTTCCAGGCCCACCTCCGGGACGAGCAGGCCCGCCTTGTGTCCCTCGTCCAGCAGGGCCTGGAGCACGGCGTCCGTCCCCTGGTGGATGAGCGACGCGTCCGGCACCCACGAGGCCCCCGCGAGCCGGGCCTGGTCCTGGGCGAAGAGGGCCGCCACCCGCGCGGAGTCCTCCACCTCCCCCCGCAACCGGTCCGCAGTGGCCGGGCTCGGATCCACCAGGACCAGCAGCTCCACCGACTCGCCGCGCGCCTGGAGTTGGCGGGCCATCTCGAAGGCGACCACCGCGCCCATGGACCAGCCGCCGAGCAGGTACGGCCCGTGAGGCTGCACGGTACGCAGGGACTCGAGGTAGAGCGCCGCCATCTCCTGCACGGAGTCGAGCGGCGGTTGCTGCCCGTCGAGCCCCTGCGACTGGAGGCCATACACGGGCTGCTCCGGCCCCAGCCGCCGGGCCAGCTCCGCGTAGCCAAGGACGTTGCCGCCCACGGCATGGACGAGGAACAGCGGCCTGCGCGCGCCCCCGCGGTGGATGGGCACGAGCGGCGAGAAGGGCGCCGGGACGCGCCGCAGCAGCGAGGCGAGCTGCTCCACGGTGGGAGCCTGGAACAGCGAGGCCAGCGGCAGCTGGCGCCCGGTGCGCTCGCGGATGCGCGCCATGAGCTGCACGGCGAGCAGCGAGTGGCCGCCCAGCTCGAAGAAGTTGGCGCGGATGCCGACGGAGCGCAGGCCGAGCAGCTCCTCCCAGATTCCAGCCAGCGTGTGCTCGAGCACGTCGCGCGGCGCGACGGTGTCGTCCGCGGCCTCGGCGCGGTCCGGCGCGGGCAGGGCCTTCCGGTCCACCTTGCCATTGGAGGTGAGCGGGAATGCGTCCAGGGCGACGAAGGCCGAGGGCACCATGTACTCGGGCAGCCGCTGCTTGAGGGACGCGCGCAGGGCGGCGGCGTCGAGCGGAGCCTGGTGGTGGGTGAGGTAGGCCACCAGTCGCTGAGCCCCGGGCACGTCCTCGCGTGCGAGCACCACCGCGCGACGCACCTCGGGCAGCGCCTCCAGGGCGGACTCCACTTCGCCCAACTCGATGCGGAAGCCGCGCAGCTTCACCTGGAAGTCGACGCGGCCCAGGAAGTCCAGCTCGCCGGTGGCCAGCCAGCGCACCT
>NZ_JAAIXZ010000053.1 GCF_010894435.1 Pyxidicoccus trucidator
CGCCCGCCCGTCCAGTCCTTCCGTGGCGGTCTGGTCAGCTTCCGCCTCTCGCCCCAGCTCGGCCGCTCCCTGGAAGCCCTCAGCCAGAAGGAGGGCGCCACCCTCTTCATGGCCCTGCTCGCCTCCACCCAGGCCCTGCTCTCCCGCTACTCCGGCCAGGACGACGTCGTCGTCGGCTCTCCCATCGCAGGCCGCCGCTTCTCCGAGCTCGAAGGCCTCATCGGCTTCTTCGTCAACACCCTCGCACTTCGCGCTCGCCTCGACGACTCGCCCTCCTTCCGCCAGCTGCTCGCTCGCGCTCGCGAGTCGACTCTCGGCGCTTACGCCCACCAGGACGTCCCCTTCGAGAAGCTCGTCGAGCAACTCCACGTCCAGCGCGACTTGAGCCGCTCGCCTCTCTTCCAGGCGATGCTCATCCTCCAGAATGCTCCCGCGCCGACGGACTCCTCGTCGGCTTCCCAGAGCGCTCTCTCCATCCACCCCGTCGAGGTGGACGGCCATACCGCCAAGTTCGACCTCACCTTCTCCTTCTCCTCCTCGCCCGACGGCCTGCTCGGCTCCATCAACTACGCCTCGGACCTGTTCCGCGAGGAGACCGTCCAGCGCCTCGCCACGCACCTCCAGGCGCTGCTCGAGTCCGTCGTCGCCTCGCCCGACACCTGCCTCGCAGAGTTGCCCCTGCTCACTCCGAGCGAGCGTCACACCCTCCTCGTCGAGTGGAACGACACGCGCACCTCGCTGCGCCGCTCCCTCATCCATCAGCTCGTCTCAGAGCAGGCTGCACGAACGCCGGACGCCCTCGCCCTCGTCGTGGGTGAAGAGCGATTCTCCTACCGAGCGCTGGAAGCGCGCGCCAACCGCCTCGCCCACTCCCTGCTCGCCATGGGCGTCGGCCCCGAGTCTCGCGTCGCCGTCTGCATGGAGCGCTCGGCCGACCTCCTCGTCTCCCTCCTCGCTGTCCTCAAGGCCGGCGGCGCCTACGTCCCGCTCGACCCCACCTACCCGCGCCAGCGTCTCGAATTCACCCTCGTCGACTCCGGCGCTCGCCTCCTGCTCTCCCATTCCTCGCTGCTGGCCTCTCTCCAGCTCGACACCCACGGCCTGACGACGCTCTGCCTCGACTCCCTGCCTCACGGCTTCGACGCGCTGCCTTCTTCCGCCCCGACCTCACTCGCCTCCGACGACTCCCTCGCCTACGTCATCTACACCTCCGGCTCCACCGGCAGGCCCAAGGGCGTCGCCATCTCCCACGCCAGCGCCACCGCCTTCCTCGACTGGTCGCTGCGCACCTTCTCCCGCGAGCAGCTGGCCGCCACCCTCGCCGCCACCTCCATCTGCTTCGACCTCTCCATCTTCGAGCTCTTCGCTCCCCTCGCCTGCGGCGGCTCCGTCTACCTCGCTGACAACGCCCTCGCTCTCCCCTCGCTGCCAGCAGCCCACGAGGTGACGCTCATCAACACCGTCCCCTCCGCCATCGCCGAGCTGCTGCGCCTGCGCGCCATTCCTCCCTCCGTTCGCACCATCAACCTCGCAGGTGAGCCTCTGCCCGGTACCCTGGTGCGCGCCCTGTACGCCACCGGCACCGTCCACCACGTCTTCAACCTCTACGGCCCCACCGAGGACACCACCTACTCCACCTTCACCCGCGTCCCGGAAGGCCCCGGCGAGCCCTCCATCGGCCTGCCCCTTCCCGAAACCAGCGCCTACCTCCTCAACTCCCGCCTGGAGCTGCAACCCATTGGCGTCCCTGGCGAGCTGTACCTCGCCGGTGCCGGCCTCGCCCGCGGCTACCTCGGCCGTCCTGACCTCACCGCCGAGCGCTTCGTCCCGGACCCCTTCAGCACCACGCCGGGCGCGCGCATGTACCGCACCGGTGACCTGGTGCGCCGCAAGGCCGACTCCCAGCTGGAGTACCTGGGCCGCACCGACTTCCAGGTGAAGGTGCGCGGCTTCCGCAT
>NZ_JAAIXZ010000054.1 GCF_010894435.1 Pyxidicoccus trucidator
GGCCAGACGGCCAAGTTCGACCTGAGCGTCATCTTCACCGAGACGCCCCAGGGACTGAGCGGCACGCTGGAGTACAGCACCGAGCTGTTCGAAGCGCACACCCCGGCCCGGCTGCTGGGCCACTTCCAGCGGCTGCTGGAAGGCATTCTCTCCATGCCGGCCCGGCCCCTCGCGACGCTGCCCCTGCTCAGCGACGAGGAGCGCCAGCGGCAACTGGTGCTGTGGAACTCCACCGCCGCCGACCAGCCCCTGCACCTCGGCGTCCATGAGCTCTTCGAGCAGCAGGCCTCCCGCACGCCCCAGGCCACCGCCCTGCTGGCCGGCGACGAGCGCCTCTCCTACCAGCAGCTCTCCCACCGCTCCCGCGTCCTGGCCGCCTACCTCCAGTCCCTGGGCACCGGGCCGGAGTCCGTCGTCGGCGTGTACCTGGAGCGCTCGGCCGACACCGTCATCTGCCTGCTCGCCATCCTCCAGGCCGGCGCTACCTACCTTCCATTGGACCTGGCCGCTCCCCGCGAGCGCCTGGCCTTCATGCTGGAGGACGCCCGCGCCCGGCTGCTCCTCACCTCCTCCCCCCTCCTTCCCCGGCTGCCCGAAACCACCACCCGCCTCGTGTGTCTGGACTCGCAGGCCGCCGCCATTGCCTCCTGCCAGCCAATCCCCCTCGTCCCCGGCGTCTCCTCCGAGCAGCTGGCCTATATCAACTACACCTCCGGCTCCACCGGACGGCCCAAGGGCGTTGGCCTTCCCCACCGGGGCGTCATCCGCCTGGCGCGCGCTTCCAATTACATCCACCTCACCCAGGACGACGTGCTGCTTCACGTCAACGCCGTCTCCTTCGACGCGGCCACCTTCGAAATCTGGGCGGGCCTTCTCAACGGCGCCACCGTCGCCGTGGCCGAGGCCGGCTCTCTGTCCCTCGAAGCCCTGGGCCACCAGCTGCGCCGCCACCGCGTCACCACCCTCCTCCTGACGGCGTCCCTCTTCCACCAGCTGGTGGACCACCAGCTCGACGCCCTCCAGGGCCTGCGCTACCTGCTGGCGGGGGGCGATGTCATTTCCCCGGTGCACGTGCGCCGCCTGCGCCAGCACCTGCTGCACTGCCAATTCATCAACGTCTACGGCCCGACGGAGAACACCACCTTCACCAGCTGCGAGCCGGTGCAGCTGCTGCGCGAGGGGGCCTCGGTGCCCCTGGGCCTGCCGGTGGACAATACCCAGGTATACCTGCTCGACGGGCTGCTGCAGCCGGTGCCCGTCGGCGTCGCCGGAGAGCTGTACACCTCCGGCGCGGGCCTGGCCCGCGGCTACCTGCACAACCCGGCGCTGACGGCGGAGCGCTTCCTTCCCGACCCCTTCGGCCCCGAGGGCGGCCGGATGTACCGCACCGGAGACCTGGGGCGCTTCCTGCCGGATGGCCGCGTGGAGTTCCTGGGCCGCGTCGACTTCCAGGTGAAGCTGCGCGGCTTCCGCATCGAGCTGGGCGAGGTGGAGGCGGCGCTGTGCCAGCACGAGGCGGTGAAGGACGCGGTGGTGGTGGCACGGGGAGAAGGCAGCGACAAGCGCCTGGTGGGCTACGTCGTGCCTCGGCCGGGCCCCACGCTCGAGCTGGACGCCCTCAAGCAGTCGCTGCGCCAGCTACTGCCCGAGTACATGGTGCCCTCCGCCTTCGTACAGCTGGAGGCCCTGCCCCTGACGTCCCACGGCAAGGTGGACCGCAAGGCCTTGCCTGCGCCCGAGGCGCCTGACTCCTCCCG
>NZ_JAAIXZ010000055.1 GCF_010894435.1 Pyxidicoccus trucidator
CCTAGAACGTCGAACAGGTTACGGCGAGAGAGCAGGCAAGGGCCAGGGGATCGACACCAGCGCCCGAGGTGAGCAGGTAGGTCCATGGACGACACAGCAGGAGCGAACATGGACCGATGGACGCCCGAGGTCGCGTGTAGCGAGAGGGAAGAGCGGTTGCTGAAGCTGGCGGGCAAGAGCCGCAAGCTCCTGGTCTTCCTGCGACGGCATCGCCATGAACTGTTCGACGAGGCCTTCCAAGAGGAATTGGAGGGCATGTACCGGCAAACGGGCCAGGGCGAGGCCCCCCAGCCACCGGCCCTGCTGTGCATGGCGCTGCTGCTGCAGGGCTACCTGCAAGTCTCCGATGCGGAAGCTGTACGGCTATCGGCCACGGACCGGTGCTGGCGCGTGGTGTTGGGCACGCTGGTGCCCGACGATGACGCGCCCGCCTTCTCCCAGGGCGGTTTGCAGCAGTTCCGCGAGCGGCTCATCCACCACGACATGGACCGGCGCCTGCTGGAGCGCACGGTGGAGGTGGCCAGGAAGACGAAGGCTTTCGACTGGAAGAAGTTGCCGGCCACCCTGCGCCTGGCGGTCGACAGCCGCCCTTTAGAGGGAGCCGGGCGGGTTGAAGACACCTTCAACCTGCTCGGCCACGCGGGCAAGAAGCTCGCCGAGGGCGCCGCCCGTCTGCTGAACACAGACGTGGAGGAAGTATGCCGTCAGGCCCAAGCGCCGCTGCTGCTGGGTACCAGCGTGAAGGCGGCACTGGACATCGATTGGAGCGACGCCGAAGAGAAGCAGGACGCCCTCAATCGCCTGGTGCGGCAGGTGGACCGGATGGCGGCGTGGGTGGCGCGTCATGTGGACCAGGCCGAAGAGGCCCCGCTGCGTCGCTACATCGAGGCGCTCGGGCAGGTGAAGGCGCAGGACTTGGAGCCGGTGGAGGCAGGAAGGGTTCGCCTGCGCCAGGGCGTCGCGCCTGACAGACGCGTTTCCATAGAAGACGACCAGATGCGGCACGGGCGCAAGAGCAAGAGCAAGCGTTTCAATGGCTACAAGCAACACATCGGCACGCACCTGGATGCAGAACTGGTGCTGGCGTGTACGGTGACACCCGCCAACCGCCCCGAAGAGGAAGCCACCCCGGAGTTGAAGGAAGACTTGCGGCGGTTGGGCTTGGAGCCGGACGCGGTGTTCATTGACCGGGCGTACGTGAACAGCGAACTGACCGAGGAGGTGAAGGGGGCCGGTGGAGAGGTGGTGTGCAAGCCATGGCCCGGGCGCGGTGCCAGGCCGGGCCTGTACGGCAAGAAGGACTTCGCCGTGGACGTGAAGGCGGGCACCATTACCTGCCCAGCCGGCCAGGTGGAGACCTTCGAGCCCGGGCAGGTGGTGCAGTTCGACCCAGAGGTGTGCGGCGCGTGCACGCTGCGCGCTCAATGCACGCACGCGGCCTCCGGACGCGGCAGGAGCGTCCGCCTGGGCGAAGACGAGGGCCTCCAGAAGCGACTGCGGCGGCTACAAGGCACCCGCTCGGGGCGGGCGAAGCTGCGCGAGCGGGTGTCCGTCGAGCACCAACTCGCCCACCTCAGCCAGCGTCAGGGCTCGCGGGCCCGCTACCGCGGCACCCGGAAGAACACCTTCGACCTTCGCAGGCTCTGCGCGCTCCAGAACCTGGAGACCCTCCACCGCCGCATCGACGAGAAGCGGCGGCTTGCGGCCTGAGGTTCCACGAACCTGTTCGGCGCTCTAG
>NZ_JAAIXZ010000056.1 GCF_010894435.1 Pyxidicoccus trucidator
CTAGAGCGCCAAACAGGTTAGTGGAACCTCAGGCCGCAAGCCGCCGCTTCTCGTCGATGCGGCGGTGGAGGGTCTCCAGGTTCTGGAGAGCGCAGAGCCTGCGAAGGTCGAAGGTGTTCTTCCGGGTGCCGCGGTAGCGGGCCCGCGAGCCCTGGCGCTGGCTGAGGTGGGCAAGCTGGTGCTCGACGTGCACCCGCTCGCGCAGCTTCGCCCGTCCCGAGCGGGTGCTTTGCAGCCGCCGCAGTCGCTTCTGCAGGCCCTCGTCCTCGCCCAGCCGGACGCTCCTGCCGCGTCCGGAGGCCGCGTGCGTGCATTGGGCGCGCAGCGCGCACGCGCCGCACACCTCCGGGTCGAACTGCACCACCTGCCCGGGCTCGAAGGCCTCCACCTGGCCGGCCGGGCAGGTAATGGTGCCCGCCTTCACGTCCACCGCGAAATCCTTCTTGCCGTACAGGCCCGGCCTGGCACCGCGCCCGGACCATGGCTTGCACACCACCTCTCCACCGGCCCCCTTCACCTCCTCGGTCAGCTCGCTGTTCACGTACGCCCTATCAATGAACACCGCGTCCGGCTCCAAGCCCAACCGCCGCAAGTCTTCCCTCAACTCCGGGGTGGCCTCCTCCTCGGGGCGGTTGGCGGGTGTCACCGTACACGCCAGCACCAGTTCGGCATCCAGGTGCGTGCCGATGTGCTGCTTGTAGCCATTGAAACGCTTGCTCTTGCTCTTACGTCCGTGCCGCATCTGCTCGTCTTCAATGGAAACGCGTCTGTCAGGCGCGACGCCCTGGCGCAGGCGCACCCCGCCTGCCTCCACCGGCTCCAAGTCCTGGGCCTTCACCTGCCCGAGCGCCTCAATGTAGCGGCGGAGCGGGGCCTCTTCGGCCTGGTCCACGTGACGCGCCACCCACGCCGCCAGTCGGTCCACCTGCCGCACCAGGCGGTTGAGGGCGTCCTGCTTCTCTTCGGTGTCGCTCCAGTCGATGTCCAGTGCCGCCTTCACGCTGGTACCCAGCAGCAGCGGCGCCTGGGCCTGACGGCATACTTCCTCCACGTCGGTGTTCAGCAGACGGGCGGCGCCCTCGGCGAGCTTCTTGCCCGCGTGGCCGAGCAGGTTGAAGGTGTCTTCAACCCGCCCGGCTCCCTCTAAAGGGCGACTGTCCACCGCCAGGCGCAGGGTGGCTGGCAGCTTCTTCCAGTCGAAGGCCTTCGTCTTCTGGGCCACCTCCACCGTGCGCTCCAAAAGGCGCCGGTCCAGGTCGTGGTGGATGAGCCGCTCGCGGAACTGCTGCAAGCCGCCCTGGGAGAAGGCGGGCGCGTCATCGTCGGGCACCAGCGTGCCCAGCACCACGCGCCAGCATCGGTCCGTGGCCGACAGTCGCACGGCCTCCGCGTCGGAGACTTGCAGGTAGCCCTGCAGCAGCAGCGCCATGCACAGCAGGGCCGGTGGCTGGGGGGCCTCGCCCTGGCCCGTCTGCCGATACATGCCCTCCAACTCCTCTTGGAAGGCCTCATCGAACAACTCGTGGCGATGCCGCCGTAGGAAGACCAAGAGCTTGCGGCTCTTGCCCGCCAGCTTCAGCAGCCGCTCTTCCCGCTCGCTACACCTCACCTCAGGCGTCCACCGGTCCATGTGCGCTCCTGCCGTGTCCTCGGACCTACCTGCGCACTCTCTGGGCCGACGTCGATCCCCTGTCCCTTGCCTGCTCCCTCGCCCTAACCTGATCGGCGCTCTAG
>NZ_JAAIXZ010000057.1 GCF_010894435.1 Pyxidicoccus trucidator
CCCCCTGTGTCAGGGAAGATGTCGCCTCGGCTAACTCGCTGAGGTGACACCGCCCAGGGGGCGAGGACAGGCAGACACGCCGTGCCGTACTCGGAAGTTTTCAAGCAGCAGATGGTGAAGAAGATGCTGGGCCCACCCGCGGTGAGTGCGACGGAGTTGGCGAAGAAGGTGGGCGTGCCTCAGCCCACGCTGTCGAAGTGGCTGGTGCGCTCGCGTAACGTGGCGGCCGCCATGAGCACCCCGCCTGACCCGAAGCCTACCCCTGCCGCCCCCCAGAGCCCCCGTCGCTGGACGCCCGAGGAGAAGCTCAAGGTGGTGGTCGCCTCCCAGGGTCTTGCCGGTGAGGCACTCGGGGAGCTGCTGCGGCGTGAGGGCGTGCACGAGGCGCAGTTGGCCGAGTGGCGCGCTGCCGCCGCGGGTGCGCTCGCCTCAAGCAGCACGACGGACGGCGTGCCGCCCCAGACGCGCAAGAGGCTGGTGGCTGCCGAGAAGCGGGTGAAGGAGCTGGAGCGGGAGCTGCGGCGCAAGGAGAAGGCGCTCGCCGAGACGGCGGCCATGCTGGTGCTCGAAAAAAAACTTCAGACGCTGGGCTGGGACGCGCCGGAGGAGGAGGACGAGGAGTCCGCACCGAGCGGGAGGAGCGAGAAGTGATGCGCGCCCTCGTCGACGAAGCGGTGGCCGCGGGCGCCCGCCAGGAGGTGGTGTGTGAGCGGCTGGGTGTCACCGAGCGCACCCTGCAGCGCTGGCGCCGACCGGAGACGGTGGAGGACAGGCGCTGCGGCCCGCACACGGAGCCAGCCAACAAGCTGTCGCAGGCGGAGCGCGAGCACATCCGCTCGCTCGTCACCTGCGAGGAGTTCCGCGACCTGTCACCCAAGCAGATTGTCCCAGCGCTCGCTGACCGCGGACAGTACGTGGCCAGCGAGGCGAGCTTCTACCGCGTCATGAGGGCTGCGCAGTTGCTGGCCCACCGAGGCCTTGCACGCGCGCCCACCTCGCGCCCGAAGGCCGAACACGTAGCATGCACGCCCAATCGCGTGTGGACGTGGGACATTACGTACCTGCGCGGCCCGGTGAAGGGCGCCTTCCTCTACCTGTACCTGGTGGTGGACGTGTACAGCCGCCGGGTGATGGGGTGGTCCGTGCATGAGGAGGAATCCGCCTCCCACGCGGCCAACCTCATCCGGCGCGCGTGGGAAGAGGCCGGCCAGCCCGAGGGCCTCGTCCTGCACTCGGACAATGGAGGCCCCATGAAGGGCGCCACCATGCTCGCCACCCTGCAGTGGCTGGGGGTTGCGCCCTCCTTCAGCCGCCCGCGCGTCTCGGACGACAACGCCTTCTCCGAGGCCCTCTTCCGCACACTGAAGTACCGGCCCCACTTTCCGAGCCGCCCCTTCCACGGCGTGGCCGACGCCACCGCCTGGGTGGAGCGCTTCGTCGCCTGGTACAACACCCAGCACCGCCACAGCGCCATCCGCTTCGTCACCCCTGACGAGCGCCACTTCGGCCGCGAGAGTCAGGTGCTGGCACAGCGCCACGCGGTGTACCAGCGCGCGCAGCTCAGGCACCCAGAGCGCTGGAGCCGCTCCACGCGCAACTGGACGCCCGCGGGGCCCGTGCGCCTCAACCCCTCCGCGAACACCACGCCCATTCAGCACGCACGGACGAAGACGCGCTGACCCGACTCACCCGACATCTTCCTTGACGCTCACCG
>NZ_JAAIXZ010000058.1 GCF_010894435.1 Pyxidicoccus trucidator
CTAGCCCGGATCGATCACGGGTAGAGGGGACACCGCGTAGCGACCGACCGATAACTGGAGAGTTCTCAAGGCTTTCCACCCATCGACAGGAGCTACGCGGTGAAAACAGAGTGTACCTCGAAGCAGCTTGAGTTCGACGGCGTCGGACGGCGGAAGTTGGTGGCCACGTTCGATGCGGACCACATCACCTCGGACGGCGGGCTGGTGCTGCTGCACCGGACCGACCGGAGATTCGGGCTGATGCGCAAGTTCGCTGCCTGCTTCCAAGACCTTCGCGCCCCGGACCTCATCCACCACTCCGTGGAAGAGCTGGTGCGCCAGCGCGTCTTCGGCATCGCCTGCGGATATGAGGACCTGGTGGACCACGCCACGCTGCGCCATGACCCGCTGCTCGCGGCGGTGGTCGGCAAGGCGGACCCGGCGCAGCAACTGGCCAGCCCCAGCACGCTCAACCGGCTGGAGTTGACGCCGGCGGATGCCACCGCGGACGCTCGCTACCGGAAGGTCGTCTACGACGCCCAGGCGGTGGAATCCTTCTTCGTCGATGCCTTCCTCGACGCGCACCGCCGCCCGCCGCGCGAAGTGGTGCTGGACCTGGACGCCACCGACGACCCCATCCACGGCACGCAGGAAGGCCGCTTCTTCCACGGCTACTACGGCAACTACTGCTACCTGCCGCTTTACATCTTCGCGGGCGACTTCCTGCTATGCGCGAAGCTTCGTACCTCCGGCATCGACGCGGCCGCGGGCGCGCTGGAGGAGGTGAAGCGCATCGTGGCCCGCCTCCGTGAGCGCTGGCCCACCACGCGCATGGTGGTGCGCGCCGACTCCGGCTTCGCCAGAGATGACCTTATGGCCTGGTGTGAGGGCAACGGCGTCGACTACGTCTTCGGCCTGGCCCGCAACGAGCGGCTTCAGCAGATGATTGCGGCGGACATGGAGTTGGTGCGGACGGTGTCGCTGGAGGAGCGCGACGGCGCGCCGACGCGTGCCTACCGGGAGCTGCTCTACCGGACACGCGACTCCTGGACGCGGGAGCGCCGCGTGGTGGCCAAGGCCGAGTGGCTGGGCGACAAGCACAACCCGCGCTTCGTCGTGACGTCCCTGGGCCAAGAGCAGCACCCCGCGCAGGCACTCTACGAGGAGCTCTACTGCGCCAGAGGTGACATGGAGAACCGCATCAAGGAGCAGCAGCTGGGCCTCTTCGCGGACCGGACCAGCGCCCACACGATGCGGGCCAACCAGCTGCGCCTGTGGTTCGCCTCCGTGGCCTACGTGCTGCTCAACCTGCTGCGGCACTTTGGCCTGAAAGGCACGCAACTCGAGCGTGCGCAGGCGGGCACCCTCCGGCTCAAGCTGCTGAAGGTGGCCGCCGTCGTCCGCGTGAGCGTCCGCCGCGTCGTCCTGTCGTTGAGCGCTGCCGCCCCAGTGAAAGACCTCTTCACACGCATCGCGGAGCAGCTGCGCGCCGTCCCCACTCCCTCCTGACGCTCGCGGCTCTTTGACATCCTCGCGCGGGTCTGGCTCCGGCAGGAGAGGGCCGGGCTTTGCCCGTTGCCGGAGCCAGAACCGATGCGAGGCCAAGCGCGCGGCCACCGTCAGGTTACGCTGCGACACCAACCCAGTGTCAGCGCCCGGTGTGACCGATTCGGG
>NZ_JAAIXZ010000059.1 GCF_010894435.1 Pyxidicoccus trucidator
GAGGAGGCGTGTCTTGCCGGACACCTCTCTCAGCTGGCCTCGATGGCCGCTCTTTTCCTACCCTCAGCCCTTTCTACCCTCGCCCCCCTGCTTGGGCCTCCCGGCCCAAAAGGGCGAAAGTCGAGTCTGAGGCCATGGCCTGTACCTCATGAAGGAGATCGTCGAGCGGCTGAAGGGACGGCTCCTCTGCGCCAACCGTGAAGAGGGCGGCGCCCGTGTCCAGATCCTCCTTCCGCGAGAGGAGCGTGCCCGATGAAGCGCCGCGAGAGGCTGTCACTCCTCATTGTCGACGATCAAGACGAGGTGCTGGAGGTCTACCATGACGTGCTGCAGACGGAGCTGAAACACCAGGTCGACTGCGTGACGATGCCGGCGGAAGCGCTCCGCCATGTGCGCAACACGCTCTTCGACATCGTCATCGTGGACGCGAAGAACAGCTACAAGGGGGCGCCGCTCGGAGGACTCATCCTCGCCGACGAGATCGGCGCCATCCTCGGGAAGGGCTCGGTGCTCCTCATGTCGCAATATAACGTCCGCGAGGAGGTCCGCCACTTCAACCCGGAGTTCAGAGCTCCTAACAAAAGTCAGGTTTGAAGGCCTCGAAAGAGTATCAGGCAGGAGTCGAGCACGAGGAGGGCGAAGTGGACATCGTCTCGGCGTTCATCACGCACGCGCAGGCGCCGAATCTGGTTGATCCACGCGTTGGTGCGCTCCACCACCCAGCGGTGCGGACCCAGCCGATGCTTCGACTCAATGCCGGGCCGTGCGATGCGGGGAGTGATGCCGCGTCGGCGCAGGCCCCAGCGGTTCTTGCGCGAAGAGTACGCCTTGTCCGCATGCAGTTTGCCGGGCCGATGTCGGGGGTGGCCGCGGGGCTGCTTCACGTCGGGCACCGCATCCAGCAGAGGGAACAGTTCGTGGGTGTCGTGGACGTTGGCTCCCGTCAGACTCTCGGCCAGGGGCAGGCCCTTTCTGTCGACGAGAAGATGATGCTTACTACCCGCCTTCGCTCGGTCCGTCGGGTTCTTGCCCGTGAGGGCCCCCCTTTTGAAGCTCGGACACTCGAGGAGTCGATCGAGGCGCGGCTGAAGTCCACCAGGCCCCGCTGGCCCAGTTCGTTGAGCAGGACGCGCTGCAGTTGCTCGAACACCCCGGCGCGCATCCACTGCTCCATGCGTCGCCAAGCCGTCATCCCCGATAGGCCAAACTGCTTGGCCGGGAGCATTTCCCAGGGGATACCGGTCTTGAGCACGAAGACGATGGCCTCCAAGGCGGCTCGATCGTTGGCCCGAGGACGGCCGGGCTTCTTCTTCTTGGGAACCGGAAGCAGCGGAGCCACTCGCTCCCACAGCGCATCCGGTACGAGGTCGCGAGCCATGGGCCACAGGTGCGCATGGCCCGCTCATCCGTCCACCCTCCCGTTCGCCCTCAAACCTGACTTTTGTTAGGAGCTCTTAACGACTTACCTGAAGCCCCTTAGCACTACTGCGTTAGGGGTATGCGGGGGAGCGAGCGACTGAGGGCTGCGCGCCCTTGGCTACCATTGCGTTGTGCGCCCGGCGTCCTACTCATGAAGTAGGTATGGACTCCATTATGAATGCCGC
>NZ_JAAIXZ010000060.1 GCF_010894435.1 Pyxidicoccus trucidator
GACTCGACTTTCGCTCTTTTGGAGCGAGGGGGCGAGCGCTGCGGTCTACGCCGCGCGCCCCTGGGGCGGCGTGGCGCGGGAGGCGGCGCGTAAGTTGGCGCGAAGTCGACGCGGCGAGTGCCAGCGGGCACGGGCCAGGGTGGCTTGAGCCAATCGCAGGACATCCGCGAAGCTGACAGTGGCCTTGGTGGTGTACCAGGGTCGCACAGGCAGTTTCAGTTGCTGCCAGCTGGCGGCCAGCTCCAGGTACCAGAGGACGAGCAGGGTGTAACTCAAGCCTGCGAAGGGAGCGGTGCGCAGCACGGCCAGGCGGCGGCGGGCACGCGAGTCAGCGAAGCCAAGCAGCTGTTTCAAGTCTCGGAAAAGCACTTCGATGCTCCACCTGAAGGCATACCTTTCCACCACTTGGAGGGCTGTGAGGGAGGCGTCGGTGCAGAAGAAGACGCGCAGGGGGCGGCTGCCGCCCGTCATCCGCACGACGACGACCTTGAGCATCCGCTCTCCGGCAGCACTCCTCCAACGGGCCACCACCTCCTTGCAGTCCACCTGCTGCGACTGGCCGTAGAGAAGGGCCGTCAGCCGCTGCCAGGGGAGGGCGGCATCCCGGGCGAGGGCCTGGGGCTTGGGCACCGTCACGTCGCGCGTCAGCCACCGGCCCGTCTTCGGCGAGCGGCACCGGTGCGTGCGCGGGCGGGTCAGCACGGCGTCTGGGCGCATAGCGCCGACGAAGACGAGCCGTTGCGGCAACTGCTTGAGCACGGTGCTGCACGAGTAGGCCTCGTCTGCGGCAAGCTCCACGGGTGCCGTGGGCAGCCAGCTGAGGACACGCTCCACCAGCTCTCGGCCCAGCTGCGTCTTCTTGCGGTGCGCAATGCCTTTCCTCTGGCACTCGGCCTGGGTGCGGTAAAGCCGGAAGAGGACGGGCAGCGCCCAGGGGCGCGAAGCGAAGGGCACCTGCACCAGCACCGCCAGCGTCACCCAGACGTGGCCGAAGCAGAAGACGTGCACAGCTCGGGTGGAGCGCACCGCATCCAGGTGGCTGCCCAGACCGAACACCTTCGGCCCTTTGTGGCTGCACAGGGTGTCGTCGAGCACCAGTCGCAGTGGCCCCAGGGCCGCCAGCTTCAGCAGCAGCAGTCGGCCCACTTCGTCCGCACTCCAGCGGGCCTGGGAGAAGAAGCGATGGAAGGCCGCGTGGTGCTGCACGCCTGAGACGCCCGCAGCCACCAGCGCCTCGGTGACCGCGTGCGTGGCGCCACTGCACACCCAGCCGGCGAACAGCACCAGGAAGCGCAGGAACGAGGGCTCGGTGAAGGCGGGCCGAACCAGCTGCAAGACTCGCAACAGTGCATACAAATGGGAGGCGGCCATCGGGAGACCTCGAAGGTGCTGGAGGAGGCGTGTCTTGCCGGACACCTCTCTCAGCTGGCCTCGATGGCCGCTCTTTTCCTACCCTCAGCCCTTTCTACCCTCGCCCCCCTGCTTGGGCCTCCCGGCCCAAAAGGGCGAAAGTCGAGTC
>NZ_JAAIXZ010000061.1 GCF_010894435.1 Pyxidicoccus trucidator
CTAGTTGAACTGCGCGAGATGCGGGTATGCGGCCTCATCGCATGGGGTTGCGGACGCGGTGGCGGGGAGGAGCGCGCCGTCCGTGTGCGCGCCAGTGGCCTCGGCGCGCTGACTCGTTGCGCTGCGCTTGGCGACGGGCATTCTCGGCCAACTGGTGGACGTCCCAGTGGGGTACAAGCAGGTGGGCCAGCACTCGGCGTACCTGCGGTACGGAAATGCGTACCCCCTTTTTTCCAGCCAGCGCTTTTCACTGGCCAGAAACCACTGTGCCATGAGGCAGAGCGTCATGTGGTGGTGCCACCCCACCCAGCCGCGCACCTCGTACTCGGCCAGCCCCACCTCGCTCTTGGCATAACGCAGCGCCTCTTCCACTCCATGGCGGCAACTGGCCGCGCGCACCAGCTCGGCCAGCCGGGCCTGGGTGTCGGTGGCCAGGTACCACCAGCATTTGGAAGACGTCAGCGAGTCGACGACCACCAGCACCTCCACCCGCTGCGTGCCGTCTTCGCGAGAGGTGAGCACGCGCGCCTTGGCCGCTCGCACCGGCAGCGGGCCCTTCTCTCCATCGCGCAGGGTGAAGCGTTGCCAGGCTCCCGCGGGCAGGCTGTCGGCCCACGCCTTCGCCGTCGTCCAGCCACCGCCTCGCACCAGACGCACCTTCGCCTTGCCCGGCACCTCCAGCACGTAGCGCTCGCCCGCCTCGTGCAGTCCATCTCTCAACGCACAGGGCCGCCCGTAGCTGTCGTCTCCCACCACCCACGCGTGCGCCACCCGCTGGCCAATCCCCTTCACCATCTCCAACGCCAACTGCCAGCCGGTGCGAAATTCCACCTCCGGGGGCACCTGGCATTTCTCTCGCCGCTGCGCGTCCTCGGCCCACCCCTTGGGCAAGTACAACCGCCCGTCCACCAGCGCCACGCTTCCCTGGGACGCGTACGCCAGGAATTCCCCCACCTGGCACCGCTCCTCCTTGCCCAACCGGCCGCACCACTGCCGCTGCACTCCCACCGAGTCGTCCCCGTACTTCTGGATGCCGCTGGCATCCAGGATGAGCACGCCCCGCCGACTGCCCATCTTCTCGGCGATGAGGTCGGCCATCACCTCGCGCACCGCTTCGTCCGCCCACTTGCCCTGCCCCACGAAGTGCTGCAACGGCCGCGCCTTGACTCCGCTCTGCATCGCGATGGGCTCGCCCGTGCGGCGCTGGAGCGGCATCAGACGGCCCTCCACGTACACCGCCAGGTGACGCCGCTGCTCCTCGCGCACCAGCACCTCCTGGAAGGGGCGGACGAACTCCTTCAGTCGCTGCCGGATGTCCTCGATGTCCTCCGCCTCTAATTCCCGCAGGGCTGCCTGCTCGGCCATGGCGCGCCTCCCTACAAGCACCAACAGCCAGCCCCCTCACTTGCCTCCCGCCCGCCTCACACGCCAGGCAACCTCAAACCCCGCATCTCGCGCAGTTCAACTAG
>NZ_JAAIXZ010000062.1 GCF_010894435.1 Pyxidicoccus trucidator
GAGTCCTCGCGTGCCACGACGACGGCCTGGCGCACGAGGGGGTGCAGCTCGAGGGTGGTTTCGATTTCCCCCAGCTCGATGCGGAAGCCGCGCACCTTCACCTGGAAGTCGAGGCGGCCGAGGAACTCGAGGGAGCCATCGGCCAGCCGGCGAGCCTTGTCGCCGGTGCGGTAGAGGCGAGCGCCGGGAGAGGAGGAGAAGGGGTCCGGGAGGAAGCGCTCTGCGGTGAGCTCTGGGCGAGAGAGGTAGCCCCGCACGACACCCGCGCCGCCGATGAAGAGCTCGCCGGCGACGCCCAGGGGAAGGGGCAGCAGGTGAGAGTCGAGGACGTAGAGGGAGGTGTTGGAGATGGGGCGGCCCAGGGGAATGAGGGCCGAGGGGTGGGCGGGGACGGGGAAGCAGGAGGACCAGACGGTGGTCTCCGTGGGCCCGTACATGTTGAGGACGGAGGGGACGCGAAGGCGCAGCTCGCGAGCAAGCTCTGCGGAGAGGGCCTCACCGCCGACGAGCATCTGCTGGAGAGAGCGCAGGGCGTCAGCGGAGTCGGAGTCGAGAAGGAGTGCACGGGCCAGGGAGGGAGTGCACTGCAGGTGAGTGACGGAGTGCAGACGCACGGCCTGGGGCAGCCACGAGGGGCTGAGGGTTTCAGGCTGGAGCACGACACGGAAGCCGCGAGCGAGAGTCCAGAGGAGCTCGAGGACGGAGATGTCGAAGGAGAGGCGTGTGACGGCGAGCCAGACGCGGTGCTCCGGCCGGAGGACGAAGGAGTCCATGCCGGAGAAGAAGTTGGAGACGGTGCGGTGAGGCACCTGGACGCCCTTGGGGCGGCCGGTGGAGCCGGAGGTGAAGAGGACGTAGGCGAGGGTGTCCGAGGTGGACAGGGAAGTGGGCGGGTGCGTGGGCAGACCGCGCAGCGACTCGTCATTCAGGGCCAGGTGCACCACGGAAGCGCCTGGGGCCTCCGGGAGGCGAGCCAGTAGGGCGGGCTGGGCGAGAAGCACGGCGGGACGTGCATCCTCGAGCATCCCCTCCAGGCGCTCGCGAGGGTAGGAGGGGTCGAGGGGGACGTAGGCGCCGCCGGCCTTGAGGATGGCGAAGAGGCCGACGACGAGTTCGAGAGAGCGCTCCGCGGCGAGGCCGACGCGGACCTCGGGACCGACGCCGAGGGAGCGCAGGTGGTGGGCCAGTTGGTTGGAGCGGGCGTCCAGCTCACGGTAGGAGAGCCAGGAGTCCTCGAAGCCAAGTGCGGGCGCATCCGGGGTGCGAGCCACCTGCTGCTCGAAGGCGTGGTGGATGCAGGTGTCGGCCGGGAACTCGGCGGCCGTGTCATTCCACTCCACCAGCACCTGCTGGCGCTCGG
>NZ_JAAIXZ010000063.1 GCF_010894435.1 Pyxidicoccus trucidator
CATCTTCTTCACCATCTGCTGCTTGAAAACTTCCGAGTACGGCACGGCGTGTCTGCCTGTCCTCGCCCCCTGGGCGGTGTCACCTCAGCGAGTTAGCCGAGGCGACATCTTCCCTGACACAGGGGGGAACCCGCAGCGTGATCGTCTCCGGCGTGACGTTCCCGTAGGGATCCTCAATGCATTGCCACGCCTCTCCCATGCACAGACGCGGCCATCTATTCTTGGCGCTACTGGACTCAAGCGATGAACGATTTGCGAGCTTGTATACGAGGCCTACTGCGGGAAGAGCCTCCCGTTCCCAGAAGTCACACCGGCATGAGCAGTCTCCCGGTTCCGGCGTTCGGCGCTCTCTCACCGGGGGTTGAGGCAGCCACCCTGGCTTGGAATCCTTCATACGAGGAGGTCCGCCGGAGCAAGATTCCCGTCCTGTCGGATTTCGGGGTTGCGAATTCCGACGACCTAACCTCAGACCATCTGGACCAGATCGAACTCAAGCTTTCCCACTACTTTCATCAGACCTTCGGGCCCACCAAGTTCTTCAGCAAGCTCGGCCCGCTTCCGGCGGCTGCGGGGAGAAGTTTTGAGAGCGGAAAGGCGGTCCACCTCGACCTCTCGCCCTAGCCTACTATGAAAAGATGGAAGGAACTCAAGTCGGATGTTCGCAACGCCCTGCTCACGGACGGCGTCATCAAGCTCGTTCAACTCCTGAAGCTGAGCGACATCAAGACCCTCTTCGTCAACGGGGCGGACGTCTACAGTGATCTCCGCAAGGGCTTGGAGTTCGCACGCCAGCGCCACGGTCTCACGCTGGGCTGCGTCCTTTTCGTTCCATTTCCATTGAGTAGCCCGCTGGTCGAGTGCACGATGACCCTCTCTGATCCTGGCGGCGACCGTCAGATCGAGATCTGCGCTTGGCATCCCTTCATTTATGCGAATTACCCCAAGAGCACTTCGGACATTGAAGAGGCGCTGCGTACCCGATTCAATCGGACGCTGCCCCCCTGTGTCAGGGAAGATGTCGCCTCGGCTAACTCGCTGAGGTGACACCGCCCAGGGGGCGAGGACAGGCAGACACGCCGTGCCGTACTCGGAAGTTTTCAAGCAGCAGATGGTGAAGAAGATGC
>NZ_JAAIXZ010000064.1 GCF_010894435.1 Pyxidicoccus trucidator
GGGGCCAGAAGAACTCCCAGACGGAGACGTCGAAGCTGTAGGGCGTCTTCTGCAGGACGACGTCGTCAGCGCCGAGGCCGTAGGCGTGCTGCATCCAGAGCAGGCGGTTGCAGACGGCGCGGTGGGCATTCATGGCGCCCTTGGGGCGGCCGGTGGAGCCCGAGGTGAAGATGACGTAGGCGAGGGAGTCGGGGGTGGCTAGCGAGGCAGGGGCGTGCGTGGGCAGGCCGCGCAGCGCTTCGTCCCCCAGGGCCAGGGGCACCACGGAGGCCCCCGGTGCCGCTGGGAGGCGGGCCAGCAGGGAGGGCTGGGCGAGGAGGACGGCGGGACGAGAGTCCTCGAGCATCCACTCCAGGCGCTCACGGGGGTAGGAGGGGTCGAGGGGGACGTAGGCGCCGCCAGCCTTGAGGATGGCGAAGAGGCCGACGACCAACTCAAGAGAGCGCTCCGCGCAGAGGCCGACGCGCACCTCGGGGCCGACGCCGAGGGAGCGCAGGTGGTGGGCCAGCTGGTTGGAGCGGGCGTCCAGCTCACGGTAGGAGAGCCAGGAGCCCTCGAAGCCAAGGGCGGGCGCGTCCGGCGTGCGCCGCACCTGGGCCTCGAAGAGGTGGTGGATGCAGGTGTCCGCGGCCAGGGGCGCGTGGGTGTCGCTCCACTCCACGAGCACCTGCTGGCGCTCGGCGTCGGAGAGCAGGGGCAGGGCGGACAGGCGCGTGTCGGGATTGGCAACGGCGGCCTCCAGCAGCACCTGCAGATGCTCCAGGAGCCGGGCCATGGTGCCGGCGTCATACAGGTCGGTGCTGTAGTCGCAGATGCAGGCGAGGCCCTCGGGCGTCTCGTTGATGAAGAGCGTGAGGTCGAACTTCGCGGCGCCCGTGTTGCCCTCCACGCCCCGGAGGGCGAGGCCGGGCAGCTTCAGCTCGACGGCCGGAGTGTTCTGGAGGGCGAGCTTCACCTGGAAGATGGGCGCATGGGCGAGGCTGCGCTCGGGGTTGAGCACGCGCACCAGCTCCTCGAAGGGAACGTCCTGGTGGGCGTAGGCGCCAAGCGCCACCTTGCGCGTGCGTCCCAATAGCTCGCGGAAGGAGGGGTCCCCCGAGAGGTCCCC
>NZ_JAAIXZ010000065.1 GCF_010894435.1 Pyxidicoccus trucidator
ACCCCTTCAGCACCACGCCGGGCGCGCGCATGTACCGCACCGGTGACCTGGTGCGCCGCAAGGCCGACTCCCAGCTGGAGTACCTGGGCCGCACCGACTTCCAGGTGAAGGTGCGCGGCTTCCGCATTGAGCTGGGGGAGATTGAGACCGCACTGCGCCTGCACCCCGCCGTGCAGCAGGCCCTCGTCATGGCCCGCCAGGACTCCCCCGGTGACAAGCGCCTGGTGGCCTACTTCACCACTCACGGCCAGGCACCCGACGCGGCCTCCCTGCGCTCCTTCCTCAAGGAGAAGCTGCCCGACTACATGGTGCCCTCGGCCTTCATGCCGCTGGACGCCTTCCCCCTCACTCCCAACGGCAAGATGGACCGAAAGGCGCTTCCCGCGCCCGACGCCTCGTTGCTGTCCGCCAGCGTCTACGTGGCGCCGCGCACGCCCACCGAGGAGCGGCTCGCCTCGCTCTGGGCCGAAGTGCTCCGCGTCGAGCGCGTGGGCCGGAGTGACGACTTCTTCGCTCTCGGCGGCCACTCGCTGCTGGCCACCCAGGTGGTCGCTCGCATCCGCTCGGCCTTCGACGTCGAGCTGCCACTGCGCGCTCTCTTCGAGGCCTCCACCCTGGAGCAGCTCTCCCTTCGCGTGGAGCAGACCGGTTCCGGTGCGGCGCTTCCTCCGCTGCGTCCGGCGTCGCGCGACAACGGGCCCCCGCCACTGTCCTTCGCCCAGCAGCGGCTGTGGTTCCTGGACCAGCTCCAGCCCGGCTCGCCCACCTACAACATGCCCACCGCCCTGCGGCTGGACGGCATGCTGGACGTGTCCGCACTGGAGCGCGCCTTCTCCGAGCTGCTGCGCCGCCACGAGGCCCTTCGCACCACCTTCGGCAGCGAGGCCGGCACTCCCGTCCAGCTCATCTCTCCGCCCGCGCCCTTCCTCCTGCCCCTGGTGGACCTCTCCTCGCACGAGGACCGTCAAGCCGAGGCCCGGCGCATGGCCCAGGCGGACGCGCTGCATCCCTTCAGCCTCTCCACCGGTCCGCTGCTGCGCGTCAGCCTGCTGCGCCTGGCCGAACAGCAGCACGTGCTGCTGCTCAACATGCACCACGTCGTCTCCG
>NZ_JAAIXZ010000066.1 GCF_010894435.1 Pyxidicoccus trucidator
GGCCCCGGCGCGGTGTTGGTGCGGATGATGGCGTCGGCGGACAGGTAGAGCTCCACGTGGGAGTCACCCGAGGTGGTGCCATGGTTGCAGACCGTCACCTGCGCGATGAGAGGCTGACCGTCCTCGGCGCTGGTGGGGCCGGTGACGGAGGTGATGACGAAGTCGGGCCGGTTGCCCACGCCGATGCGGTAGCCGGACGAGGAGTTGTTGTCCTCGAGGAGCTCCTGGCGGCTGTTGGACGGGTCGGCCACGGCGCCGAGGTGGTAGGGGCCCTCGATGCCCGGGGGAGGCAGCCAGGCATTGCCCTGGATGGGCATGGTGGCGCACTGGCCCGGGTAGAGCGGGTCCGAGTGGGCGCTGCC
Source organism: Pyxidicoccus trucidator (assembly GCF_010894435.1). NCBI lineage: Bacteria > Pseudomonadati > Myxococcota > Myxococcia > Myxococcales > Myxococcaceae > Pyxidicoccus > Pyxidicoccus trucidator. The sequence continues at coordinate 363 of NZ_JAAIXZ010000066.1, forward strand.
CACGAATGCGTCCTCCATGGGGCCCGGCGCGGTGTTGGTGCGGATGATGGCGTCGGCGGACAGGTACAGCTCCACCTGGGAGTCGCCCGAGGTGGTGCCGTGGTTGCAGACCGTCACCTGCGCGGTGAAGGGCTGGCCGTTGGGGACGCTGGTGGGCCCGGTGACGGAGGTGATGACGAAGTCGGGCCGATTGCCCACGCCGATGCGATAGCCGGATGAGGTGTTGTTGTCCTCGAGGAGCTCCGGGCGGTTGTTGAGTGGGTCCGCCACGGCGCCCAGATGGTAGGCGCCCTGGAAGGCCGGGGGAGGCAGCCAGGCATTACCCTGGACGGACACGGTGGCGCACCGGCCCGGGTAGAGCGGGCCCGAGGGGGCGCCGCCCACGAAGGAGTCCTCCATGGGCCCCGGCGCGGTGTTGGTGCGGATGGTGGCGTCGGCGGACAGGTAGAGCTCCACCAGGGTGTCACCTGGGCGGGTGCCGTGGTTGCAGACCGTCACCTGCGCGGTGAGAGGCTGGCCGTCCTGGACGCTGGTGGGGCCCTTCACGTCGGTGACGACGAAATCAGGCGCGTCGCCCACGCCGATGCGATAGCCGGACGAGGAGTTGTTGTCCTCGAGGAGCTCCTGGCGGTTGTTGGACGGGTCCACCACGGCGCCGAGGTGGTAGGCGCCCTCGGTGACCGGGGGAG
>NZ_JAAIXZ010000067.1 GCF_010894435.1 Pyxidicoccus trucidator
AGCCTCAGTGTCGCCACCCGCACCGAGCACCTGCCCCTCGACTTCGAGCTGTACCTGCCCGAGGGCTGGACCAACGACGCGGCTCGCCGCCGCGAGGCCCGAATCCCCGCCGAGGTCCCCTTCAAGACCAAGCCCCAACTGGCGCTGCAAATGATTGACCGGGCCGTGAAGGACGGTGTTCCTCCGGGTGTCGTCCTGGCGGATACCGCCTACGGCACCTCCAGTCAGTTCCGAGCGCACCTGCGCTCGTTGGGCTTGCACTACGCGGTGGCGGTGGACCCCCAAACCACCGTCTGCAGGCTGGATGAAAAGGGGCGTCCCCGAGGGGACGCGCGGAGTGTTTCGGACCTGGCCCTGCGCATTCATGAGCGGGGAGGCTTCCGACGGTGCACCTGGCGCAAGGGCACCCAGGAGGACTTGTCGGCATGCTTTGCCCTGCGTCAAGTCATCGCCGCGGGCGTACCCCAGCGCAAGCAGGAGCCGCTGGGGCTGCTCATCGAGTGGCGGGACGATGAGCCCGAGCCCGCCAATTACTTCCTCGTTTCCCTGCCGGGGCGCAGGACGAAGAAGCAACTCATCCGCCTGGTGATGCAGCGCTGGAGAACCGAGCGCGTCTACGAGGACCTCAAGGGCGAGCTGGGGCTGGACCATTACGAGGGCCGCCGCTTCCCCGGCTGGCATCACCACGTCTCGGTGGCCCTGTGCTGCTACGCGTTCATCGTTGCCGAACGCGCGCGGCGTTTTCCCCCCTCGGCCCGAGGGACGGCTGAAGCCCACACGCAGCCGCTCCCGGCCTGAGCGCCACTTCCACGACAGCTTCATCACCGTACGGCTCGCCATGGCGCGCGTGATTGCCACCTGGCTGCCTCGCTGTCCCACCTGCCACCGCTCCAACCACCGACGCGCCTCACGCAGCCTGCCCGGTCTCCCCGTGCACCCCGCGGGCCCCTGATGCAGTAGTG
>NZ_JAAIXZ010000068.1 GCF_010894435.1 Pyxidicoccus trucidator
ACCAGTCGCACCGGGCCTCCGTCAGGAATGCGTCCAGGCGTGCCTGGACGAGCTCGAATTCACGCAGCACCAGGTTCAGCTCCGCCTGGCGAAGGGCCGCTCCGCTCTGCACCAGCTCGAGGCTGCTGCCACGGCCCACTTCAAAGGAACGGCGGGTGAGCTTGTCGGTGCGGTCGGCGAGGTCTCTCGACTCCACCGCCGTCTTCACCAGCGCCTCGGCGACTTCCACGCCGCGCCGGGCCTGGGCCACCTCCAGCTCCACGTCGCGGCGCGCGCTCTCCAGCGCGGCGGCCGCCTGCTCTTCCACGCCCGCGCGCTCGCGCACCAGGCCCCCGCGTCCGCCGCCTTCCCAGAGGGGCACCGACAGCACGGCGGCGACATTCCACGTGGCGAAGCGGCCGAAGCCCGGGTCCGTGGTGAGGCCGAAGAGGGTGCTGCTGACGCCCAGCGTGGGCAGGTAGCCCGCCGAGGCCTGCCGCCGGCTGTCGCGCGCCGAGTCCACCTGCGCGCGTGCGGCCACCAGGTCCGGCCGCGTCTCCAGGCTCTCCAGCGGGGCGCAGTCCTTGCGCGTCTGGTCCACCAGTCCCTGGAGGTTGAAGGCCGGGTCCACGCCGAAGGGCTGGCCGAAGCCCAGCGAGAAGCCCAGCGACTCTCGCGCCCGACGCAGCTGCTCGTCACCGGCGATGAGGGCGCCGCGCGCCACGGCCACGTCCTGACTGACGCGCACCACGTCCAGTTGGTTGCCCGCGCCCAGCTCGAAGGTGCGCCGGGTGAGGGCCTCGCGCTCCAGGGCCCGCTGCAGGCCGACGCGGTTGATTTCGGCGGCGCGCTCGGCGGCCACGGTGGCCACCAGCACCTGCGCCAGTCCCAGGGTGAGGCGGCGGCGCGCGTC
>NZ_JAAIXZ010000069.1 GCF_010894435.1 Pyxidicoccus trucidator
CCCGCCAGCCACTGGCGCTGCCAGACGGCGTAGTCCGCGTACTGCACCGGCAGCTCCGGCAGCGGGGACGGCGCGCGCTGACGAAGGGCCTCGTAGAGCGCGGCCAGCTCGCGCACCAGCACGCCGATGGACCAGCCATCGGAGATGACGTGGTGCATGCACAGCAGTAGCACGTGCTCGGTCGGCTCCAGCGTCAGCAGCGTGACGCGCAGCAGCGGGCCCGTGGCCAGGTCGAAGGGCCGCCGGGCGTCCTCGTTGGCGAGCCGCACGGCCTCCGCCTGACGCTGAGCCGAGCCCTGGAGCTCCGACAGGTCCACCCGGTTCACCTGCCAGCCGGAGCGCCCCTGCTCGGACCCGTCCTGGTGGATGACCTGGTAGGGCTCGCCACCTTCCGAGTGGAAGGTGGTGCGCAGCGACTCGTGACGGCGCATCAGCGCGTCGACGGCGCCCTGGAACGCTCCGACGTCGAGCGTGCCGGACAGGCGCAGCGCCGTGGGCAGGTTGTACTGCGCGGTGCCGGGCTGGAGCTGCTCCAGGAACCACAGGCGCTGCTGGGCGAAGGACAGCGGCAGCCGGCCTTCCCGGCTCGCGCGCGTCAGCGTCGGCAGGCGTGCAGCCCTGGCGGTGGCCTGGAGCCGCTCCGCGAGGGCAGCCACGGTGGGCGCCTCGAAGAAGGCTCGCAGGCTCAGCTCCACGTCGAAGGTGGCGCGGATGCGCGCCACCACCCGCGTGGCCAGCAGTGAATGGCCGCCCAGCTCGAAGAAGTTGTCGCGGCGGCCCACCCGGGGCACGCGCAGCAAGTCCCGCCACAGCTCCGCCAGTTGCTCCTCCATCGGCGTCGCGGGCGGCTCGTGCGCCTGCTCCGAGTCGAGTGCGGCCTCCGGCGC
>NZ_JAAIXZ010000070.1 GCF_010894435.1 Pyxidicoccus trucidator
ACGCCCTTAGTAGCTTACTTGCCCTGATCTCTTTCATACCCGCCTCCCGGCGGATTATTGAAACTCGAAAGTCAAGGCCCAGACCCCTGCTCTTCGCAGCAGGCCCGGAAGACTTCTATGTTGATTCGATTCAACGCTTGATTGAGACTGTCTTGCGCCGTCGGTACGTCAAAGCCTCACGGCTTCATCGCACCTGGCAAGTCAGTCTTCTGCGAGAACTTCTTACTCAGCAGAAATTGAACTTACCCTTCGTATGCACTTGTCAAAGAACGCTTCCCAAAACGACTGGGAAAACTTGTGGAGCTGATCGGGATCGAACCGACGACATCCAGCTTGCAAAGCTGGCGCTCTCCCAGCTGAGCTACAGCCCCGGAGATGCTTGCCGCCATTCTACCATGCTGGTCGCGCGTCACCCACTCCCCTGCCCGATGGCAAAGGGGAATGTAGTGGGCCTAGGTGGACTTGAACCACCGACCTCGCGCTTATCAGGCGCGCGCTCTAGCCAGCTGAGCTATAGGCCCAGGGGGCTACCGCGTCGGCAAACCCTACAGCGTCCTTCATTCTCAAAGAGCCGAGTCGCGTCCTGCACTCGGTCCTTCAAAACCAAACAGCAAGCCCATGTATTACGACAGATTGTGATTCGGAAACGTTGACCTGGTCGACCTATGCAGCGCCGAAGCGCCACTGGCATCGCCTACTGCGCCCGAAGGCGCGAGTCCGATGCCCGGTCTCCTTAGAAAGGAGGTGATCCAGCCGCAGGTTCCCCTACGGCTACCTTGTTACGACTTCACCCCAGTTACCGACCACTCCTTGGGCATCTCTTGGTGAG
>NZ_JAAIXZ010000071.1 GCF_010894435.1 Pyxidicoccus trucidator
ACGAGCCATTCAACATGAGCGACATCAAGAAGAAGCTTGCAGCGCTGACCCCCGAGAAGCGCGCCCAGCTGGCGAAGCAGCTCCAGCAGAAGGCGTCGCGCAACTCGCTGCCCGCGCTTGCCCGCCGTCCCGAGGGAACCGGGCCGCTGCCGCTCTCCTTCGCCCAGCAGCGCCTGTGGTTCCTGGACCAGCTCCAGCCCGGCACCGCCACCTACAACATGCCCTCCGTGCTCCAACTCGACGGACGGCTCGACGTTCCGTCACTGGAGCGCGCCTTCTCCGAGCTGGTGCGCCGCCACGAGTCGCTGCGGACGGTGTTCCGTGACGAGGGCGGTACGCCCGTCCAGGTCATCCAGCCCCCGGCGCCCTTCCCACTACCCGTGGTGGACATCAGTGGGCACGAGGCGCCCGCGGCCGAGGCACTCCGGCTGACGAACGAGGAGCTGTCCCGCCCCTTCAATCTGGCCACGGGGCCCATGCTGCGGGCCACGCTCCTGAAGCTCTCGGACACGCGGCACGTGCTGGTGCTCGCGATGCACCACATCGTCTCCGACGGCTGGTCCATGGGCGTGCTGGTGCGGGAGATGGCCGCGCTCTACCGCGCCTTCTCGGTGGGACAGCCTTCGCCGCTCCCGGAGCTTCCTCTCCAGTATCCGGACGTCGCGCTGTGGCAGCGCTCCTGGTTGCAGGGTGAGGCGCTGGAGAACCAGCTCGCGTGGTGGCGTGAGCACCTGAAGGGCGCGCCCCAGGCGCTGGAGCTGCCCACCGACTTCGCCCGCCCGCCCCTTCAGAC
>NZ_JAAIXZ010000072.1 GCF_010894435.1 Pyxidicoccus trucidator
TGCTGAAGCTGGAGTCCCTTCTCCTTCTCCGCCTGCTGGTAGGACGCCAAGGTGCGTTTCTGGCGAAAGACCTCCACCTGGCGCGTGGCACGGGCCGGATGTACCACCAGCACGAAGCTGATGCTCGCGGGCGACTCTCCGTCCGCGAAGCGGGCCGTCAGTTTCAGCCGCTCGCCAGGAACCACGTTCTCGGAGGGCAGAAGCGAGATGCTGCGCTTTCCCGTCTCCACCACCGTAAATCGGTCGGCTCCCTCCAGCGTCAGGTTCTCGCGCTTCAACTCGGACGAGAAGAAGACAATCAGAGTCGCCAGGCCCGGGCTGATGCAGACTTCGTACACCCTGCCTTCGAGCTCGTCCGGGAGCGCGATCTGGTCCTGGGCCGAGTCGCAGGCTGGGAGTCGTGACGGCTCATCGGCGTGGGCCGTCCAGCCAAGGAGGGCCACCAAGACCAGAAGGGCGATGGGTGCTGACGCGGACACGAGACAAGTCCTCCGAAGTGGGCGCGAACATATAGGCCCGAGGCGCCGCCCCTACTACGCCCTGAGCAAACCACGCGGACGCCCGGGTGCGCCTACTCGAAGCGATCCACTGCCCGGACGTACCCGGTGTTCCAGACCTTCACGTTGCCCTCCGTGGAGCCGGGTTCTCGCTCCAGACCACGCTTGCCGGACCCGTCCCGCAGCTCCATGCACACGCGTACGGTGCCACCTCCCTTGGGCAGCCGGGCCTCGGTGAAGCGGCCATAGACGCGATCTCCGAAAAGGAGCTTCCCGGACAGAATGGT
>NZ_JAAIXZ010000073.1 GCF_010894435.1 Pyxidicoccus trucidator
CTCGAAGTTGGAGGACGGCAGGAGGAGGTCGACGTTCGCCTTGTAGAAGATGCGAGCGGCCTTCTCGATGCCGATGCCAGCGACCACCTGGGTGGTCTTGGCGCGCGGGTGCGTGCCACCCTGCGACAGCAGGTAGAACGCCAGGTTGGAGATGCCGGAGCTGTAGTGCACGTCCACGCCGGACGAGTAGTCCGGGTAGTAGTCCAGCGAGTCGCCGTCCAGCGTCGGGCTGTTCATGTAGCGGAGCGCGTCGTTCGGGATGCTCGGCGTCCAGATGTCGTCGCCGATCAGCCAGTGACGGGCCGAGACATCACCCGCGCCGTCGCCGTACCACTCGCAGACCGCGCCGAAGATGTCCGACATGGACTCGTTCAGACCGCCGGACTCACCCGAGTAGATGAGGTCCGACTCGACGTCCGTCACGGCGTGCGTCAGCTCGTGCGCCGTCACGTCCAGCGAGTTCGCCAGGTTGGAGGCATTCACGCCGTCGCCATCGCCGTACACCATCTGGGTACCGTCCCAGAAGGCGTTCACGTACGCGACGCGGTGGTGCACGGTGCTGATGAGGACAGCGCCCGTGTTGGTGTACGAGTCGCGGCCGAACAGCGTGTTGTAGCAGTTGTAGACGGTGCCGAGGTGGTCGTAGTTGGTGTTGACCACGGGGTCAGCGTGCTCCGGCTGACCCTCGGTGCGCACCACCGCGCCCGGCAGGGTGCTGGTGTTGTTGCCGTTGTGCATCCGGCGGTTGAGCGCCTCGTGGATGGTCGG
>NZ_JAAIXZ010000074.1 GCF_010894435.1 Pyxidicoccus trucidator
CGCCACCGTGCCCGTCCAGGGCAATGCCTGGCTGCCTCCCCCGGCCTTCCAGGGCGCCTACCACCTGGGCGCCGTGGCGGATCCGCTCAACAACCGCCAGGAGCTCCTCGAGGACAACAACTCCTCGCCCGGCTATCGCATTGGCGTGGGCAACCAGCCCGACTTCGTCATCACCTCCGTCACCGGCCCCTACAGCGTCCCCAACGGCCAGCCCTTCACCGCGCAGGTGACGGTCTGCAACCACGGCACCACCTCGGGCGACTCCCAGGTGGAGCTCTACCTGTCCGCCGACGCCATCATCCGCACCAACACCGCGCCGGGGCCCATGGAGGACGCATTCGTGGGCAGCGCCCACTCGGACCCGCTCTACCCCGGCCAGTGCGCCACCATGCCCATCCAGGGCAATGCCTGGCTGCCTCCCCCGGGCATCGAGGGCCCCTACCACCTCGGCGCCGTGGCGGATCCGCTCAACAACCGCCAGGAGCTCCTCGAGGACAACAACTCCTCGTCCGGCTACCGCATCGGCGTGGGCAACCGGCCCGACTTCGTCATCACCTCCGTCACCGGCCCCACCAGCACCGAGGACGGTCAGCCTCTCATCGCGCAGGTGACGGTCTGCAACCATGGCACCACCTCGGGTGACTCCCACGTGGAGCTCTACCTGTCCGCCGACGCCATCATCCGCACCAACACCGCGCCGGGGCC
>NZ_JAAIXZ010000075.1 GCF_010894435.1 Pyxidicoccus trucidator
CCTTCCGTACCCACCTCGCGGGCGACGCGCGTCACCTCCGAGGCGAACGAGTTGAGCTGGTCCACCATCGTGTTGATGGTGTTCTTCAGCTCCAGGATTTCACCGCGCACGTCGACCGTAATCTTCTTGGACAGGTCGCCACGGGCCACCGCCATCGTCACCTCGGCGATGTTGCGCACCTGCGACGTCAGGTTGGACGCCATGCTGTTCACGTTGTCGGTGAGGTCCTTCCACACGCCGGCAACGCCCTTCACGTCAGCCTGACCACCGAGCTTTCCGTCGGTGCCCACTTCCTTCGCGACGCGCGTCACCTCCGAGGCGAACGCGCGGAGCTGGTCCACCATCGTATTGATGGTGTTCTTCAGCTCCAGCACCTCGCCCTTCACGTCCACCGTGATTTTCTTGGACAGGTCGCCGTTCGCAACGGCCGTGGTGACTTCGGCGATGTTGCGCACCTGCGACGTCAGGTTGGACGCCATGCTGTTCACGTTGTCGGTGAGGTCCTTCCACGTGCCACCGACACCGCGCACCACGGCCTGACCGCCCAGCTTGCCTTCCGTGCCCACCTCGCGGGCGACGCGCGTCACCTCCGAGGCGAACGAGTTGAGCTGGTCCACCATCGTGTTGATGGTGTTCTTCAGCTCCAGGATTTCACCGCGCACGTCGACCGTAATCTTCTTGGACAGGTCGCCATTCGC
>NZ_JAAIXZ010000076.1 GCF_010894435.1 Pyxidicoccus trucidator
CGAGCATCAGCTTCGTGCTGGTGGTACATCCGGCCCGTGCCACGCGCCAGGTGGAGGTCTTTCGCCAGAAACGCACCTTGGCGTCCTACCAGCAGGCGGAGAAGGAGAAGGGACTCCAGCTTCAGCAATGCCGCGAGGAGACTGCACGGCTCCGCTCGGAGCGTGGAGGGCCACGCGGCTTGACGGGACTCCTGGCCGCGAGGCGCCTGGACAGGAACGGGGTTGTGGCCAAGGACGTCATGAAGGACATCAGTCTGCATCCAGCGAGTGCCCTCAGTCTGATGAGCGCCATCAGCTACCGCGCCAGGGGACTCGTGGCGGTGCAGGTGTCGCTGGAGGCGCCCGCCGGGGCGTTACCGTGGACTGCGGCCGGAGCAGAGTTGGTGGGCCCTGGCCGCCGCACGCTACGCGCGCTGCCTCCCTGGCAGAGTGAACCCATTGACCCCAGCGTGATTGATGGTCGGGTTGTGATCGAGGCAGAGGCGACGGAGCAGGAGACCCAGGGCGGCTTCAGACTCAAGTTGTGGAACGAGGATGGAACCGGTGAGCGTCAAGGAAGATGTCGGGTGAGTCGGGTCAGCGCGTCTTCGTCCGTGCGTGCTGAATGGGCGTGGTGTTCGCGGAGGGGTTGAGGCGCACGGGCCCCGCGGGCGTCCAGTTGCGCGTGG
>NZ_JAAIXZ010000077.1 GCF_010894435.1 Pyxidicoccus trucidator
GGAAGTGGCCCAGCAGCCGGGCCGGGGTGTGCGCTTCGAACAGCTCGGTGCTGTACTCCAGCGTGCCGCTCAGTCCCTGGGGCGTCTCGGTGAAGATGACGCTCAGGTCGAACTTGGCCGTCTGGCCCTCGAATTCAAGGGGGGAGAGCGTCAGGTGGGGAAGCCGCAGCGGGCCCATGGGCACGTTCTGCAGTGCCAGCAGGGATTGGAAGAGAGGGGTGTGGCTGAGGCTGCGCCCGAGCTGCAGCGTCTCCACCAGCTTCTCGAAGGGGACCGCCTGGTACTCATACGCCTGCAGCACGGTGTCTCGCACCCGCCGCAGCAAGCCGCGGAAGCCCTCGTCGGCGTGGACGTGGGAGCGCAAGACGAGGGTGTTGACGAAGAAGCCGATGAGCGGCTCCGTCTCCGAGTGGGTGCGGCCGGCAATGGGGGAGCCGACGCTGATGTCGTCCTGGCCGGAGTAGCGCGCGAGCAGCGCCTGCCAGCCGGCCAGCAGCACCATGAAGAGCGAAGCGCCTTCCTGGTGGGCCAGTGACTTGAGGCCGTCGAGGAGCGGGCGCGGGAAGGTGAAGCCGAGAGAAGCGCCCGCGCCGCCGCGCACGGCGGGGCGGGGCTTGTCGGTGGGCAGCTCGAGGGTGGGGGCGCCGTGGAGCTGCTGGCGC
>NZ_JAAIXZ010000078.1 GCF_010894435.1 Pyxidicoccus trucidator
TCCACCGCGGGCAGGCTCCAGGTGTGCGGCGGGTGGATGAGCTGCTGGGGTGAGCCCTGGAGGGTGGAGAGGGTGGTGCGCAGGGCTTCATGGCGGCGCACCAGCTCCTCGAAGGCACGGCGCAAGGCTTCGACGTCGAGGGCCCCTTCGATGCGGAGGGCCGCGGGGATGTTGTACGAGGCGTCGCCGGGCCGCAGCTGGTCGAGGAACCACAGCCGCTGCTGGGCGAAGGACAGCGGCAGCGCGCCCTCCCGTGCAACCCGCGTCAGCGGTAGGGAGTCGCTGCGCTCTTCCTTCTCTACACGCCTGGCGAGGGCCTCCACCGTGGGTGCCTCGAAGAGGGCGCGCAGGGGCAGCTCCACGCCCAGCTCCGAGCGCACGCGCGAGACGACCTGGGTGGCCAGCAGGGAGTGGCCGCCGAGGGCGAAGAAGTCGTCGTGCACGCCGATGCGGGGCAGGCGCAGCACCGCGGCGATGAGGGCGGCCAGCTTCGCCTCGGCCTGCGTGCGAGGGGCCAGGTAGTGCCGGGAGGAGTCAGGCGCCTCGGGCGCAGGCAAGGCCTTGCGGTCCACCTTGCCGTGGGACGTCAGGGGCAGGGCCTCCAGCTGTACGAAGGCGGAGGGCACCATGTACTCGGGCAGTAGCTGGCGCA
>NZ_JAAIXZ010000079.1 GCF_010894435.1 Pyxidicoccus trucidator
CGTCAAAGCCTCACGGCTTCATCGCACCTGGCAAGTCAGTCTTCTGCGAGAACTTCTTACTCAGCAGAAATTGAACTTACCCTTCGTATGCACTTGTCAAAGAACGCTTCCCAAAACGACTGGGAAACTTGTGGAGCTGATCGGGATCGAACCGACGACATCCAGCTTGCAAAGCTGGCGCTCTCCCAGCTGAGCTACAGCCCCGGAAAACCACCATGCTGGTTGCGCGTCCCACACTCCCTCGCCCGTTGGCGGAGGGAAGTATGGTGGGCCTAGGTGGACTTGAACCACCGACCTCGCGCTTATCAGGCGCGCGCTCTAGCCAGCTGAGCTATAGGCCCAGGGGGCTACCGCGTCGGAAAACCCTTACAGCGTCCTTCATTCTCAAAGAGCCGAGCCGCGTCCTGCACTCGGTCCTTCAAAACCAAACAGCAAGCCCATGTATTACGACAGATTGTGATTCGGAAACGTTGACCTGGTCGACCTATGCAGCACCGAAGTGCCACTGGCATCGCCTACTGCACCCGAAGGCGCGAGTCCGATGCCCGGTCTCCTTAGAAAGGAGGTGATCCAGCCGCAGGTTCCCCTACGGCTACCTTGTTACGACTTCACCCCAGTTACCGACCACTCCTTGGGCATCTCTTGGTGAG
>NZ_JAAIXZ010000080.1 GCF_010894435.1 Pyxidicoccus trucidator
ACGTCTTCCACCGGCATCAGGAAGGGCTTGTCGGTGGCGCGCACCGGGGTGGGGATGTAGCTGTCCACCGCCTCCATCAGCTTCAGGATGGACGGCTCGCCGATGTCGCTGGTGTCACCCTCCAGCGCCTTGAGCGCGGAGCCGGGAACGATGGGGATGGAGTCGCCGGGGAACTCGTACTTCTTGAGCAGATCCCGGACTTCCATCTCCACGAGCTCACGCAGCTCGGGGTCGTCCAGCATGTCCACCTTGTTCAGGAAGACGACGATGTAGGGGACGCCGACCTGGCGCGCCAGCAGGATGTGCTCGCGCGTCTGGGGCATCGGGCCGTCGGCCGCGGAGACCACCAGGATGGCGCCGTCCATCTGCGCCGCACCGGTGATCATGTTCTTGACGTAGTCGGCGTGGCCCGGGCAGTCGACGTGGGCGTAGTGCCGGTTCTTCGTCTGGTACTCCACGTGCGCGGTGGAGATGGTGATACCGCGCTCACGCTCTTCCGGCGCCTTGTCAATCTGGTCGTACGCCATGAACGTGGCGCCGCCCGTCTTCGCCAGCACCTTGGTGATGGCGGCCGTCAGCGACGTCTTGCCGTGGTCCACGTGTCCGATCGTGCCGATGTTCACGTGGGGCTTGTT
>NZ_JAAIXZ010000081.1 GCF_010894435.1 Pyxidicoccus trucidator
GGGGACCTCTCGGGGGACCCCTCCTTCCGCGAGCTATTGGGACGCACGCGCAAGGTGGCGCTTGGCGCCTACGCCCACCAGGACGTTCCCTTCGAGGAGCTGGTGCGCGTGCTCAACCCCGAGCGCAACCTCGCCCATGCGCCCATCTTCCAGGTGAAGCTCGTCCAGCAGAACATCCCGACCGCCGAGCTGAAGCTGCCCGGCCTCGCCCTCCGAGGAGTGGAGGGCAACACGGGCACCGCGAAGTTCGACCTCACGCTCTCCATCAACGAGACGCCCGAGGGCCTGGCCTGCCTGTGCGACTACAGCACCGACCTGTACGACGCCGGCACCATGGCCCGGATGATCGAGCACCTGCAGGTGCTGCTGGAGGCCGCCGTCGCCAACCCCGACACGCGCCTGTCCGCCCTGCCCCTGCTCTCCGACTCCGAGCGCCAGCAGGTGCTGGTGGAGTGGAATGACACGGCCGCCGAGTTCCCGGCCGACACCTGCATCCACCACGCCTTCGAGCAGCAGGTGGCTCGCACCCCGGATGCGCCCGCACTTGGCTTCGA
>NZ_JAAIXZ010000082.1 GCF_010894435.1 Pyxidicoccus trucidator
TGACGAAGTCGGGCCGGTTGCCCACGCCGATGCGGTAGCCGGACGAGGAGTTGTTGTCCTCGATGAGTTCGTCCCGCACGTGCTGCGGGTCCACCACGGCGCCGAGGTGGTAGGGGCCCTCGGTGCCCGGGGGAGGCAGCCAGGCATTGCCCTGGATGGGCATGGTGGCGCACTGGCCCGGGTAGAGCGGGTCCGAGTGGGCGCTGCCCACGAATGCGTCCTCCATGGGCCCCGGCCCGCCGGAAGGCTGGATGAATTCATTGGCGGACAGGTAGAGCTCCACCTGGGAGTCACCCGGGGTGGTGCCGTGGTTGCAGACCGTCACCTGCGCGGTGAAGAGCTGGCCGTTGGGGACGCTGGTGGGGCCGGTGACGGAGGTGATGACGAAGTCGGGCCGGTTGCCCACGCCGATGCGGTAGCCGGACGAGGAGTTGTTGTCCTCGAGGAGCTCCTGGCGGTTGTTGAGCGGATCCGCCACGGCGCCCAGGTGGTAGGCGCCCTGGAAGGCCGGGGGAGGCAGCCAGGCATTGCCCTGGACGGGCACGGTGGCG
>NZ_JAAIXZ010000083.1 GCF_010894435.1 Pyxidicoccus trucidator
CCGAGGACGGTCAGCCTCTCATCGCGCAGGTGACGGTCTGCAACCATGGCACCACCTCGGGTGACTCCCACGTGGAGCTCTACCTGTCCGCCGACGCCATCATCCGCACCAACACCGCGCCGGGGCCCATGGAGGACTCCTTCGTGGGCGGCGCTCCCTCAGGCCCGCTCTACCCAGGCCAGTGCGCCACCGTGCCCGTCCAGGGCAATGCCTGGCTGCCTCCTCCGGGCATCGAGGGCCCCTACCACCTCGGCGCCGTGGTGGACCCGTCCAACAACCGCCCGGAGCTCCTCGAGGACAACAACTCCTCGTCCGGCTACCGCATCGGCGTGGGCGACGCGCCTGACTTCGTCGTCACCTCCGTCACCGGGCCCACCAGCGTCCAGGACGGCCAGCCCCTCACCGCGCAGGTGACGGTCTGCAACCACGGCACCCGCCCGGGTGACACCCTGGTGGAGCTCTACCTGTCCGCCGACGCCACCATCCGCACCAACACCGCGCCAGGCCCCATG
>NZ_JAAIXZ010000084.1 GCF_010894435.1 Pyxidicoccus trucidator
GCCTGGCAGCGCCAGTGGCTCCAGGGCGAGGCCCTCGAAGCGCAGTTCTCCTACTGGCGCCAGCAGCTCGCCGGTTCGCCCCAGGTGCTGGAGCTGCCCACCGACCGGCCCCGTCCCGCCACCCAGTCCTACCGCGGCGCCGTCCTCTCGCGACAGCTGCCAAAGGCGCTGTCGCAAGCGCTCGCCGCGCTCTGCCAGCGCGAGGGCGTCACCTCCTTCATGGCCCTGCTCGCAGGCTTCCAGTCCCTGCTCTCTCGCTACTCAGGGCAGACGGACATCGTCGTGGGCACCGACATCGCTGGCCGCACCCACGCCGACACCGAGGGCCTCATCGGCTTCTTCGTCAACCAGCTCGTCATGCGTGGGGACCTCTCGGGGGACCCCTCCTTCCGCGAGCTATTGGGACGCACGCGCAAGGTGGCGCTTGGCGCCTACGCCCACCAGGACGTTCCCTTCGAGGAGCTGGTGCGCGTGCTCAACCCCGAGCGCA
>NZ_JAAIXZ010000085.1 GCF_010894435.1 Pyxidicoccus trucidator
GGGACAGTCCAGTGCGAGTCTGGAACTGTCGCTGTACCTGAAGGGGCTGGGGAACTTCGTGCGCGCGAACATCGACTGGAGCAACCGGTCCGGTCGCTACTTCGAGCGAGAGGTGCGCTCCTCCGCGGAAGGCGTCGTGGCGCTCGAGATGCCTCTCGTGGACGTCACGACGCTGGAGCCGCTGCCCGTTCGCTCGATTCAGTGGTGGTGGGGCTGTGTGTCGTCGGAGGGCTGAGCGCTGTTCCGGCTCAGTCCGAGCACGGCGAGTCCCACGAGGCACAGGGCCGCGCCCGACGCGCATACGCCCGCCCAGCCCCAGTGGGTCCACGCGGTGGTGCCCAGCCAGGAGCCGCCCGCGCCGCCCGCGAAGTACGTCACCATGTAGAGGGTGTTGAGGCGGCTGCGAGCCTCCGGGCGCAGGGCGTAGACGCGCGTCTGGTTGGAGATGTGGTTGCCCTGGGCGCCCAGGTCGAGCAG
>NZ_JAAIXZ010000086.1 GCF_010894435.1 Pyxidicoccus trucidator
ACAACAATATAGAGGCTTGGGTGCTCTTGTGGCTAACAAGTTTGCCGCTGAGGGAAGCAACGTCGCCATCAACTATGTGTCAAACAAGGAGACAGCCGATTCAGTGGCCTCCGAAATCGCAAGCAAGTACGGAGTCAAGACTACTGTTGTCCAGGGAGTAAGTTGATTGGCGTTTTTTTTCTTTCTTTTTTATATGCAAGATTACTGACAAGGTCGTGTTGGTCTTCTAAAGGATGCAGGAAGCCAGACCGAATGTACCAATGTCGTCAAGACAACCACTGAACAATTGGGCGGCTTGGATGTCGTGATCTCAAACGCGGTAGGTCGATCCGTGATATGACACAAATTACCTCGCATTCGTCTCATGGATAAAATAGGGATGGACCAAAATGGTCAACTTTGCTGATCTGGATGCAATGGATGACGCCGACTGGGACAAGGTATGTGTCTACATTATAACTT
>NZ_JAAIXZ010000087.1 GCF_010894435.1 Pyxidicoccus trucidator
ACCTGGCCGAGGCGCAGCGGGACTTGAATGAAGACGTGGCCACGGGCGGCTCCGGCGCCGCGGGGGCCACCATGGCCGCGACCAGCGTCCAGGGCCGCGTGCTCTCCACGAGCGGTGACTCGCTCACCGTGGTGGACACCACCAACAACCGGCAGCTCAAGCTGAAGACGAACGACCAGAGCCGCATCCTCCAGAACAACCGCGCCGTGAAGGTGAAGGACATCAAGGAGGGTGACCAGGTCCGCGCCTCGTATGTGCTGGACGGCAAGGACATGGTGGTCCGCGAGCTGAGCGTCACCCAGGCCGTGACGCCGACGAACCAGTAACGCAGCGCAAGCGGGCGGTCCGCCTCCTCGCGGATGGCCCCTGGACGGCTCCCACTCCGGTGGGGGCCGTTCCCTTTTTTCCCTGAATCCATTCCGAGGGGTTGGAAGGGTGTGTCGGACCTGGGTGGTA
>NZ_JAAIXZ010000088.1 GCF_010894435.1 Pyxidicoccus trucidator
AGGAGGAAGCGGTCGCCCAGGTGACGCTCCCAGGAAACCAGCGCGTCATGGCCGGGGTTGGGCGAGACGCCCGCGGCCCCTGCTCGCCGCTGGGAGTAGAAGCGCCACACCCGCAGCGGATCCTTCGCGAAGCCCTCGGGCGAGGCCACCTGCTCCACGGGCTGGTCCTCCCAGAGCCCGTTCATTCCTCGGAAGGTCGGGACTCCGCTCTCGGCGGAGACGCCCGCGCCGGTGAGGACGAGCAGCCAGGTATTCGAATCGAGAAGGAGCGTTTCCACGGTGCCTCCTGTGCGGCGTGGGATTCAGGATATGAAGCGTGGGACGACGATGACCGCGCCGGGCCCTGACGGGCGGGTGCGGAGACCTGGCTCGAGGACCCCATCATGGCGGAAATCACCCTGGACCTGCGCGCGGCTCCCAAGGCGCAGGCCTACGAGGAACTGCAGCA
>NZ_JAAIXZ010000089.1 GCF_010894435.1 Pyxidicoccus trucidator
CGAGCGGGTCGAGGCGCGGGTGAAGGCCGCGACCCGTCCCGAGCTTGCCCGTATCTACATGGATGCGATCGGAGAAGGACGCGGGGGCTGGGAACGGGCGGCCTATGCGAAGCGGGCGCTCGCGCTGGATTCAGGCAACGTCGCCGCACGGCAGTACGTCGAGGAGTACGAGCGCGAAAAGGCCCGCGAGAAATGGCTCTGGTCCCTTGCCAAAGTTGGCGGAGGGTTCCTGGCCGTGGGCCTGTTCTTGTGGTTCCTCGTCTCCAAGCTGAGCGCGGCGGCGGCGTGAGGGCTCGGGAGTCCCGAGCCCTCCGAAGGCCGTATCAGCCGCGCGCCTGACGGCTGGAGCGACGGCGAGACTGGATGGCGGTGAGGCCCATCCACATCCCGAGCAGCAGCAGCGGGGAACCGCCGCCGGTGCCCGCGCCGCAGCCACAGCCC
>NZ_JAAIXZ010000090.1 GCF_010894435.1 Pyxidicoccus trucidator
ACCCAAAGATTATCAAGGCTCTTGACGAACTAGAGAAGTCCCACCCTTCGTCTGAAGTGCTTGAGTTGTTTGGTGATCGCCTGTTTGAGTTCCTGGAACAGACTAGGTGGCCTCGCTATGAGGCTGCCATCGAAGAAGCACAGCGGGAAGGTCGGCCAATCGACCTCACGATACGTACGGATGCTCCGGAACTCTACTATCTGCCTTGGGAGTTGCTGAAGCTCAGTGCTTCCGGAAATCAGCTTGCGGAGCTTCCTGACTGCTTGGTTCGTTGCGAATGGTTGCCAAAGCCTCTGTCAGGAACTCCTCCACTGAACGGGAGGCTCCTTTTTGCCTGCTCCGCCGCTGGAGGAGGCGTTCCTTTCCAGGAGCACCTCGAAGCGATCCAGGATGCCTGCCAGAAGGGGGGGCTTGAGTTCGATCCCCTCCGAGATGTGCT
>NZ_JAAIXZ010000091.1 GCF_010894435.1 Pyxidicoccus trucidator
TACATGGAGCAGAAGGAGAAGGACAAAACAGACAACGTGCGCGAGGCGTTCATCTACCGGCGGGACGCGGACGACAAGCTGATGATCCTCTTCAGCAAGCCCAAGACGGAGGCGGGCAAGGGCTACCTGCGGATGGACAAGAACCTCTGGAGCTACGACCCCAACGTGGGCAAGTGGGAGCGCCGCACCGAGCGCGAGCGCATCGCCGGCACCGACAGCCGACGCGCCGACTTCGACGAGTCCCGTCTGGCCGAGGAGTTCGACCCAACCTACGAAGGCGAGGCGAAGCTGGGCAAGTTCACCGCCCACAAGCTGCTCTTGAAGGTGAAGCCCAACGTGGACGTGGCCTACCCCCTGGTCAAGATGTGGATAGACAAGGACACGAACAACATCCTCAAGCGCGAGGACTACGCCCTGTCCGGCCGGCTGAT
>NZ_JAAIXZ010000092.1 GCF_010894435.1 Pyxidicoccus trucidator
GGATCTCCCGGCGAATGCTAGCGAGCGGGACTCCTCCGATGCGCTGACGCCCGCCTCGGAGATGGCCCTCCCGTCGAACTCCGGGCGTGCCGATGTCGTGTCTGCGTCCGTGGCTCCTGAGCTGTCGACCGCCTCTCACGAACAGCGTGACTCCAAGGAGCGCGGTGCTGGGGCAACCTCCAGTGGGCACGCGTCGACCGCACCTTCGACCCGAGCGCCCGTGCTGGATGCGCGAGAGGGGGGGCCTCTGTCCCTCTCCGGCAGCGAGGTCCCCACCGTCACCGACACCTCGCCGGGAAGGCAGAAGCCCTCGGTGTGGCTCCGGCCTCGTCGCGTGTTGGGCCTCACCATGAGCCTGGGGTTGCTGCTCATCGTGGGGGCCGGGGTGATGAATGGTCTCCGAGGAGACCCGTCGACGGAGACGGCCACC
>NZ_JAAIXZ010000093.1 GCF_010894435.1 Pyxidicoccus trucidator
CGCCTGCTTGCCGGAGCCGCCATGCGATTGCTTGATGGAGACCTTCTGCCCGTGCGTCGCCTCCCAATGCTTCGCGAAGGCGGCGTTGACGTCCGCGTACAGCTCCCGCGTGGGGTCATACGAGACGTTGAGCAGCGTGACGGAGCTCGGAGCGGAGGACTCGCCCCCGGACTTCGAGCACCCGGTGAGGGCGAGCACGACGAGCAGGGACAGCCGGAGAGAGAAGCGCATGGAGGGACCTTTCACCAGCTCACCTGGAAGCGGGACATGACGACGTCTTCGGGGATGCGGTCGCCGTCCACGGAGCCCCCTTCGAAGCTCGTGTGGTCATATGAGGTGGCCACGCGGACGTTGCCGTTGAGGTACCAGTTCGCGACGGCGCCCCACCCTCGCGCCTTGCGCGCCAAACGCGTGGGGTCCGCGTAGATG
>NZ_JAAIXZ010000094.1 GCF_010894435.1 Pyxidicoccus trucidator
GGGCGCGCTCGTGCTCTTCATCAGCGTGGGGTACGCGCGCGACACGCGGGCCCTGCGCACGCTCTTCGCGCTGGGCGAGGGCCGGCTGCCCGCCACGTCCGAGCACCTGCTGGTGGCGGTCCAGGAGGTGGCGGCCATCCCCGGCCGCAGCTTCTGATTCGTGATGCAGGGCTGTCTGGGCGGCACGCTGACGGTGGCCCTGGCCTTCCCCACCCTGGCGGACGTGCCGTGGACGGAGGGTGTGCGGGTGATGGTGCTGGGGCTGTCCATCGGGCCCCTGAGCGCCATGCTCACCTACCTGATGGTGGTGCGCCGCGCGCGGGCCACGTTGGACCGGCTGGTGTCGCTGGGGCCGGCGCCGCTGGAGGTGCTGGCCGCGCTGCCACCCCGGCGCATGCACATCCGCCGCAGGCTGGTGGTCTT
>NZ_JAAIXZ010000095.1 GCF_010894435.1 Pyxidicoccus trucidator
GGAACATTCCCGAGAGTCTGGAAGAAGGCATCTTCCCAGGGAAGAAGGTAAGCTTTAATTCCCAAAATTGTGACCCGAGAAATTTCCCGTTTCCGCCTTACCCTCTTCTGTTTGAATGACTGTGAGCTAACCTTGACACTGCCTCAGTGATGGCAATAACTTCCGAGATCTACGATCACGATGAATGGGACTCCACTACTGAACGCCTTAGAAAACATCTCCGCCTTAAAAACCCAGATGTTTACTACCGGCAGCCTTCAGTCTTTGGCCCCATGCCTGGGCCCCGCCAGGACTTCTGGGGCCGTAGCCGAGCTTTGGCATCTGCGAACGCAAAATACTGCACGATCTCAATCAGGATCAAAACCAGCCGGACACTGCTCAAAAACCTCTTGCCCAATTCTGCATACAGCTTCTCTGGAAC
>NZ_JAAIXZ010000096.1 GCF_010894435.1 Pyxidicoccus trucidator
GGAGGCCGGGCTCCTCGGGCGGTATCGCCAGGGAGTATTCGAGCGCTTCATCCAACTCGCGGCGCGCCACCGCCACCAGCTCCGAGTGCAGCGCCATCGCCCGCGCGCGGTGGCTCGGCAGCGCGAGCGTGGCAGGGTCCAGTCCGTAGGCGCCCATCCGGTCCAGCGGCAGCCAGCATGTTCCTCGGTCCAGGTCCTCGCGCACGTCCTTCAAGATGTTGGTGAGCTGCAGGGCCCTGCCGAACGCGGTGGCCCTCGGTTCGAGCAGGGCCTGACGCGGCGGCGTGACGAGCGGCGAGTAAGCGATGAAGAGTCCGGTCAGCATCTCGCCCACGACTCCCGCCACGCAGTAGCAATAACCGAAGGTCGCCTGGAGGTCGGGCAACCCCACGACAGGCCCGTCGGCTCCATACCTCCGCT
>NZ_JAAIXZ010000097.1 GCF_010894435.1 Pyxidicoccus trucidator
TGGATGTCGGAGATGACGGCGATGCGCATGGATGCCTCGGTCGGTGGCGCCGCGTTCAGCCGGCCCAGACCGCCTTCACGGGGTTCTTCTGCTGCTGCGAGATAATCCGCCGGAGCCGCCCCAAGGTTTCCGCATCCAGCGATTCGAACTGGAGCCCCATCCCCGGCGGGTAGGCCCGGTCCTCCTCTTCCCTCAGCCATACCACCGTGGCCGCCGCCTGTACGTCGGGATCCTCCGCGGGCGTCAGCCGGAGGACCGCTCGC
Source organism: Pyxidicoccus trucidator (assembly GCF_010894435.1). Taxonomy (NCBI): domain Bacteria; kingdom Pseudomonadati; phylum Myxococcota; class Myxococcia; order Myxococcales; family Myxococcaceae; genus Pyxidicoccus; species Pyxidicoccus trucidator. The sequence continues at coordinate 264 of NZ_JAAIXZ010000097.1, forward strand.
GCACCTCGCGCCAGCGGAGTGCTCGTCCGGAGAAACAGACCTCCCTCGCTCAGGTTCGTGATGCGGGCATACAGGGTGACGTTGTCTCCCTCGCACCAGCAGCGCAGCAAGGTGGGTACCCGTGCGGACTTTCGGTTATCGCTCAACCCTCTTCC
>NZ_JAAIXZ010000098.1 GCF_010894435.1 Pyxidicoccus trucidator
GCGGCCGAGCTGGGGCGAGAGGCGGAAGCTGACCAGACCGCCACGGAAGGACTGGACGGGCGGGCGGGGGAAGTCGGTGGGCAGCTCCAGCGCATGAGGCGCGCCGGAGAGCTGCTGCTTCCACCAGTCCACCTGCTGCTCCAGCACCTCGTCCTTGAGCCACGAGCGCTGCCAGACGGCGAAGTCGGCGTACTGAACGGGCAGCTCTGGCAGGGGCGAGGGGAGGCCCGCGGAGAATGCCTGATAGAGGGCGCCAATCTCGGAGACGAGCAGCCCCATGGACCAGCCGTCGGAGACGACGTGGTGCATGTTGAGCAGCAGCACGTGCTGCTGTTCGGCCAGGCGCAGCAGGCTGACGCGCAGCAGCGGACCGGTGGAGAGGCTGAAGGGATGCAGCGCGTCCGCCTGGGCCATGCG
>NZ_JAAIXZ010000099.1 GCF_010894435.1 Pyxidicoccus trucidator
GCTTCGTCAGGAGTACTTGACGCGTTTTGGCCCGTCCCGGCTGCCGCTGCCTGCTTCACTGGGGGACAGCCCGGTCCTCCTCGCGCTGCGGCTCTCACCTGGCTACATGGCCCCCGGGCTCCGGGATGCGGCGCTGGAGATGTTCCGTTCCCCGGCCTTCCTCGTGAGTGTCACCCTCGCGATGTTGGTCTATGTGGCCGCGTGGGCACTGCCAGAACCGGTGTTTTCCAAGGCCTTCGCCACGGCGGTGACCGTGAGACTTGCGCTCGCCGTGGGCGTGCATGAGCTGATTCAGCTCGGACGCATCTGCGTACGTCTCTACGAAGAGTCCATGGCCGCTCGGACCGCGGAAGAACTGGAGGCGGCGGCCGAGCGTTTCGGTGGTGCCGTGGGAGCCAGCGCGCTGCGGGTGC
>NZ_JAAIXZ010000100.1 GCF_010894435.1 Pyxidicoccus trucidator
GCCATGAGAATGGTGGCCTCGTCAACCACCGCTCAACTCCTTCTCATGGTCGCTGATGACTTCCTCCAGAATCCTCTGCTGTGCCTTGTCACGCGCGCGCAACTCAACGCTCGTACTTGGGATAAGTGTCGAAGGCGCACTGATAAGGGCGACTGCGCCGCGCTCTGGGTGTTCTAGGGGAACTATCGCCGAGGATGCCCCGAGCTCCGTAAGCGAGAATCCTAGTTGTGTGAGGAACGCGTAGGCCTTGGCCGACGCCTCGGGATTTGAGCCAAGGTCGTAGGATGTCGTTCTCTTTCGCGGGTCGGCTTCCAGGCAGACTCTGGATACGATTACCGCTCTGAGAAGGTCTGAGAAGGTCGGGAAGGGCTGCTCTGCCTCCGCTTTGCCACTTATCAAGTGCCGCTTGTC
>NZ_JAAIXZ010000101.1 GCF_010894435.1 Pyxidicoccus trucidator
CCCTTCGAGAAGCTTGTCGAAGAACTCCAGCCTCAGCGTGACCTGAGCCGCTCACCGCTCTTCCAGGTCACCCTCACCCTTCAGAACGCTCCTGAAGGAGAACTCAAGCTCGCCGGCATCACGCTGGGCGCGCTGCCTCCGAGCATCGAGTCCTCGAAGTACGACATCAGCCTTCTGCTCGAAGAAGGCATCAATGGCTTCGCGGGTGTCTTCAACTACAACACCGACCTCTTCGACGCGGCGACCATGGAGCGCCTCTCGCGTCACTACGCGGTGCTGATTGAGGGACTTCAGGCGGCCCCCGATACCCAGCTTGGCCTGATCCCTCTGCTCACGTTGGCGGAGAAGCAGCAGGTCCTCGCGGGTTGGAATGGCGTTGTCAGTGATTACCCGCGCGACGCATCCATCCC
>NZ_JAAIXZ010000102.1 GCF_010894435.1 Pyxidicoccus trucidator
GGCGTCATCGACCCGCGACTGTCCTCGGATGGCACCCAGGTGGCCTACGTCCGCGAGCACGACGTGTACCGCCTGGACCTGGCCACCAACACCGAGCGCCGCGTCACCAAGGGCGGCACCGAGGAGAAGACACACGGGCTGGCGGAGTTCATCGCCCAGGAGGAGATGTATCGCTTCTCTGGCTACTGGTGGAGCCCGGACGCCAAGGCCCTGGCCTACACGGAGTCGGACACGAGCGGCGTGGAGAAGCTCTCCATCGCGGACACCGGCAACCCCGCGCAGGGCGCGCAGCAGCTCTCCTACCCTCGCGCCGGCAAGGCCAACGCCAGGGTGCGGTTGGGCGTCATCCCCGTCACCGGCGGAAAGACGACGTGGGTGAACTGGGACGCGGAGAAGTACCCCTACCTC
>NZ_JAAIXZ010000103.1 GCF_010894435.1 Pyxidicoccus trucidator
CTGGTCCGCGGACCTGGTGGAGCACGCTGTCTTCGCCGAAGTGCCTGACCGCATCGCCGCCAGCCGGGCGATGCTCGTGCTGAAGCACTCGTTCGCGGACGCGGTCCACCTGCGCAACGACTTGTTCTCCTACGAGCGGGAGATTCTGGAGGAAGGCGAGCTGTCCAACGGCGTGCTCGTCATGGAGCGCTTCCTGGACATCGACCCGCAGGCGGCGGCCAACCTGGTCAACGACGTGCTCACGTCGCGGCTCCAGCAGTTCGAGAACACGGCGGTGACGGAGCTGCCCTCGCTCTTCGCGGAGCACGGCCTCAACCCGGTGGAGCAGGCCAACGTCCTCGTCTACATCCGGGGGCTCCAGGACTGGCAGTCCGGCGGCCACGAGTGGCACCTGCGCTCCAGCCG
>NZ_JAAIXZ010000104.1 GCF_010894435.1 Pyxidicoccus trucidator
GGCCGTGTCACTGGACGCTGGGCATCCTCTTCGCCGGCAGCGCCGAGCCCTCCGAGGGTGAGCTGTGCGGCTTCCTCGCCTACCTGCGCTCCAGCAACCAGGCCGCCTTCGAGGAGGCCATCGAGTTCTTCGGCCTGCGCATCGACGAGGACTGGGACGCGGGGGCCGGCAACGGCGCCACGCTCTACAGCAGCAGTGGCAAGAAGTACTCGGGTTGGCCCGCGCAGCAGCGCGACGACGCGACCTGGGCGCGGATGGACGAGACGGAATCGGCGGGCAACTACTACAAGACGTATCACTGGTACTACCGCTTCCAGATGGCGGGACGGACCATCGAGGGATTCCAGCGCGCCATGTGGAACGCGGCCCGCATCCGCCTGCGAGACATCCGCGACACGCCCTGGG
>NZ_JAAIXZ010000105.1 GCF_010894435.1 Pyxidicoccus trucidator
AACGGAGCGAGCATGAGCTTCCGGTAGTCCATCACCACCTGGGTCATCTTCGTTTCGAGGAACGTCCGGACCTCTTCATGGGTCTTGAAGTAGTCGTCGATCCCCTTCAGTGCGTCCCGGATGTCCGTCATCTCGTCCCCGGTGTAGCCGTTGGTGAACTCCTCGCGGGTCCGCACGCGCATGAGGAAGTGCGTGAGTTCGTCCGCGACGACCGGGGGGATGAACTCGTGGTGCATGGCGATGAAGGCGGCGATCTCGTTCTTCGTGCCACCCAGGAAGTTGACGTTCTTCGGATCCAGCGAGGCGCCGCTCAGGGTGTTGCAGTACGCCCGCATCACGTCCTTGAGCGCCGCCAACTGGCGCACGTCCGCGACGGATTGAATCTGATAGTTCGTCAGGGGCTTC
>NZ_JAAIXZ010000106.1 GCF_010894435.1 Pyxidicoccus trucidator
CGCCATGTCGAGACATGCCCCCCGGCGCGCGCCGCGCGAGACGCAGGTCGGTTTCGGTATCGACATCTCGCAGACGGTGGCCACGGAGGCCCTCGAGGCGCGTCGACTGGAGTTGGTGCGTGCCATCACCGGTGACGGCGAGGTCCTCACCGCGGATCCCGAGCCCTCCGGTGGATGGCTTCAGGGCTCCCGCGTCTGGCTCGCCGTCGCGCTGTTCACGGGCGCGTCGCTGCTGGGGCTGCTCGTGGCGTGGCTCACGATGTGGCGCTGACAGCCCACCCTCCTCTCGACTTCAAGTCACGGAACGGCCAGCAGCGGGCGCGTGGAAGCGGGTGAATCCAACGGCAGGTAGAGGCGGAAGCACGTGCCGGTGCCCGGCTGGGAGTCGAGAGTGAGGTGTCCCTG
>NZ_JAAIXZ010000107.1 GCF_010894435.1 Pyxidicoccus trucidator
CCGATGATCTGCACCTCCGTGCCGATGTTCGGCGTCAGCGGAGAGAAGCCGCTGACGGTGGGCTTCGCCGGAGGCGTGGGCGTGGAGCCGGCGATGGTTGCGATGAGGAGGTGGATGCCCGTGCCGTCCGGCACCCGGGTGCCCGGCGTGGGAATCTGCCCGATGACCGGCCGCGCGTTGTTCTTCGGGTCATTGAGGTTCACCACCAGGCCCGAGGCATCCATCGACAGGGCGAGCTGGAGGTTGCCGCCGGACTGCGCCAGCAGGGCCTTCACGTCGAGCAGCGTTCGGCTGAAGAGGTTGGGCACCACGTTGGGCCCACCCGACGTGGTGGCCAGCGCGTTGAGCAGCTGGATGATTGCGTTGATGAGCTCGGCGCTGATGAGGTCGCCGGGCTTGACGAG
>NZ_JAAIXZ010000108.1 GCF_010894435.1 Pyxidicoccus trucidator
GAGGGATTGGAGCAGGTGGTCCAGCAGGAGGCTCGCGGTGGGCCCGTCATGCGGCTCCGCGGTGTCGAGCAGCTCGTGTTCCGTGCCGCCTGTCTCCAATTGCTGGAGCGCGGCCCGGGCGCCAGCGGACAGGCCGCCGAACTCCAGACCGAAGCGAGGACTGGCGACGACGCGCCGCCCATCCTCCAGCGTGTGGACCTTGATGCCGGGCGTGAGCCCGAAGGATTCATGGAGCCGCATCGCGTCCGCTCCTCAGAAGAAGATGCCGGTGGGGTTGAGCTGCTCCTCGCGCAGCGGCCGCTGGACCCAGCCCAGCCGCGCGGGCACGTCGTAGAGCCGGCCCGGCCCGAAGCGCTTCCAGAAGTGACGCATGCCGGGGACCATCACCTTGACGACGGGCAGCC
>NZ_JAAIXZ010000109.1 GCF_010894435.1 Pyxidicoccus trucidator
CCAGGGTGGCCTCGTGAAAGCGGCGGAAGGCGCCGAAGTAAGTGGTGAAGCCGAAGCGCAGACGCGGCAGCGTGAAGTGGAGCGAGCCTCGCGGCGTAAGATGCACAAGGGCCACCTTCTCTCCGCCGACGAGGCGGCGCGAAGGCCGCTGGTCGACGGGGGCACAGAGAGCGGAGCGCTCGTCGAAGTCTCGCGGCAGCAGTGGATGTCGCGTCTTCCGCCAGGCTTCGTCGAAGGTGCCTGTCAGCTCAAGGCGCGGCGACCAGTGACTGGCAATGGGGCCGAATCCGGCCGGGCCCATTTCCGCCGGAGTTCCCCGCAAGTACTCGATGCGATGGGCGGGCTGATCCACCCGGTGAGACGCTCTGCTGGCCACCCCGCGGCCCACGGGGTTGCGTAG
>NZ_JAAIXZ010000110.1 GCF_010894435.1 Pyxidicoccus trucidator
CTTCCTCGCGCACGCGGGGGCCAAGGCGTTCATCTTCACGCTCGACGGCACCGCCCGCTTCTTCGAGGCCCATGGCTTCCCCGGCTGGACGGCCGGGCCCGTGTTCGCGGCGGAGCTGCTCGGCGGCCTCGCGTTGCTCGCGGGGCTTCGCGTCCGATGGGTGGCGCTCGCGCTGCTCCCGGTGATGCTCGGCGCGCTCAAGTCTCACGTCTCCCTGGGCTGGATGTTCACCAACGAGGGCGGAGGCCGGGAGTACGTCGCGTTCCTCATCCTGTCGCTCATCGCCCAGGCCCTGCTGGGCAATGGTGCGTTCGCGGTAGACGGCCTCCTGTCGCGCAAGAGCGCCGCTCAGGGCTCGGCCGCCCAGACCTCGACTTCGTGAGCCCGTGCCCTCGCGAG
>NZ_JAAIXZ010000111.1 GCF_010894435.1 Pyxidicoccus trucidator
GGCCTGTCCGTCGCGAGTGGCCCGATACACCACGCCGCAGCCGCCCGCGCCCAGCAGTCCTTCCACCGTGTAACCGGCGATGTCCGTGCCCTCGGGCGCGTCCAGGACGTGAAGACCGTTCATGCCACCTCCCGTGTCCGGCCCGACCTCGGGAATGGGGAGAGATTAACCCCACCCAAGGGGAGGTCCCCACCGGCGGGGGCCCGGGGGCCCGACACGCCGGCGCGGACTGTGTCGTGGAAGACCAACGGTCCGCCCTCAGGGGCACGTGCCACAATCCGCGCGGCAGCTCAACGCGGTGGTGTCCGTGCCGCAGCGCTCGGTGAACTGACAGATGCCGTCGCCGCAGCGATAGATTTCCTGCGAGCGAATCCGCGCGGTGATGGGGCGGTACGAGTT
>NZ_JAAIXZ010000112.1 GCF_010894435.1 Pyxidicoccus trucidator
GACCTCATCAAGACGGTGAAGGAGAAGGGGATGTCGAGTGTCGCCGTGACGGACCACGGCAACATGTTCGGAGCCATCGACTTCTACAAGAAGGCCAAGGACGCCGGCATCAAGCCCATCCTCGGCATGGAGGCGTACGTCGCGGGCGCCAAGGGTCGCGAGGACCGCTCGGAGAAGGTCAACCACCACCTCATCCTGGTGGCGAAGAACGCGGAGGGCTACGCGAACCTGCGCTACCTGTCCTCGACCGCGTACATGCAGGGGTTCTACTACCACCCCCGCATCGACAAGAAGGTCCTCGCCGAGCACAGCAAGGGGCTCTTCGCGCTGACGGCGTGCCTGGGTGGTGAGGTGACGAGCGCGTGCTTCCGTGGGGACATGGACCACGCCCGCCGCGC
>NZ_JAAIXZ010000113.1 GCF_010894435.1 Pyxidicoccus trucidator
CAGCAGGGCCTGGGGCGTGAAGCGGCGGCCCTTGCCCACGCGCTCGCTGACGCGCTCGAAGATGGCGGCGGCGGCACGGCCGTGGAGCTGCTGATAGACGATGGACTCCGCCAGCGCGGCGAAGGGACTGTGCAGGGGGCTCAACTGGAGGCGGAAGGAGCCCACGCGCTTCATCAGCGCGCCCAGCTTCGGGTCCTCGCGCGCCAGGGCACGGCGGACCTCGGGAGTGAAGGCTTCGGGCAGGCGCGGGGCGGTGGGAGCAGGACGCGGCATGGGAGGGGTGACATGCTGCCGCTCCCAGCGCCCCGCGCAACCCGATTCTTGTCACGAAGAGCCGAGACTCAGAGTAGCGCGGCCTTGTCCGTCTCGGAGGGCACCTGGCGCCGGGGCTCGCCCTC
>NZ_JAAIXZ010000114.1 GCF_010894435.1 Pyxidicoccus trucidator
GTCATCGCCCTGCTGCTGGACAACCTGGAACGACCGAGCACACCGGAAGAGCTCCCGCTGTCGCTATGGCTCACCCAGCGACTCATGCCCCTGCGTGAGCTGGAGGTATCAGCGCAGCGCGAGCAGGTGGTGTCCTGGTGGCGGTCGATGCCCCGGCGCGAAGTCTTCCTGTTGAACAAGATGCTCACCGGGGAGCTGCGCGTGGGCGTCTCATCCACCCTGGTGGTTCGCGCACTCGCGAAGGTGGCGGAGCTTCCCGCGCCGGACGTCGCGCACCGGTTGATGGGGACCTGGACGCCCTCGAAGGAGTTCTTCCAGCAGCTCGTCTCGCCGGACGTCTCGGATGGGCACCATTCGCGCCCGTATCCGTTCTATCTGGCGTCTCCCCTGGAG
>NZ_JAAIXZ010000115.1 GCF_010894435.1 Pyxidicoccus trucidator
CCGAAGCTGAGCGAGATGGCCCTGTTGGCCAGCGCGGTGTACGCGCACCAGCGTGACGCGAAGCGCGCCAGGACGATGCCCGGTGGCAAGGCGGGCGCGGCCGACGCGAGCAGTGGTCGCATCAGCCCGTGGCGCCTGGCGCTGCGCTCCCGCCGCCGGTAACCCCACCTCCGAGCTCACGAGACTTCCATGCGCTATTTCACGAAGCAGCAGGGACAGAAGGAAGCGGTGCCGGTGGACCTGGAGGCCCTGGGGGGCGACAGGTACAAGCTGACCGTCAACGGCGTCACGTATCAGGTGGACGCGCTGGCGCTCGAGCACGGCACCATGAGCATGCTGGTGGACGGCCAGTCCTACAGCGCCGAGTTCGAGGAGAGCGGCGACGAGGTCG
>NZ_JAAIXZ010000116.1 GCF_010894435.1 Pyxidicoccus trucidator
GCACCGACACGCCGTCGAAGTAGCGCGCGTCGTCAGCCGTTCAACACCACGGCCAGCCCGTGGGAGAAGGGCTGAGCGGAGGCGAAGCGGGGTGTCACCGCCCAGCTTCCGTCCGGGCGCAGGTAGCCGAACAGGCCGTTCTCCTTCACGGCGGCCAGCCCTTCCGAGAACGTGCCATTCACCGCCTGGAAGCGGGGCTCGATGACCAGGGCCCCCTTCCGGTCGATGAAGCCATAGGCGCCCTTCTGCTTCACGGGAGCAAGCCCCTCGCGAAACGCGCACTCCGTCAGGCTCGTGTCCCAGTTCGAGAAGCCAGGCTCCAGCACCCAGGCGCCGGACTCGTCCACGAAGCCGAACTTCTTGCCCTTCACGACCAGCGCCAGCCCGTCCG
>NZ_JAAIXZ010000117.1 GCF_010894435.1 Pyxidicoccus trucidator
CTCCACGAGGATGTCGAACGGGCCTCCCATACCCTCAACCATCTGCATGGTTCGGCAGGCAGACAACCAAAGCTGCGCTTCATCCTCACATTATCGAAACTCAAACGACAGGGCGAGCGAACGTTCGGCGGGGTGAAACAACGTCCCGCAGCCTGCCTCGACTGGCGGCTGAAAGCCCATGGGGCCGAGCGCGAAGCGTTGCCTACTCAAAGCAACCTCCGGGGTGGGCAGGGCGCGTCCCCCCGGGGACGGCGCGTGGGTTTGCGATGACCGACGGCCCGGAAGCGGGGGCCCGTCCGCCCGGCCGGGTTGGATGGCGATGGGCGGGGACGTCTCCATCATGTTTCCTCGTGGAAGCTTCGCTCGCCACCCTGCGGAGGACGGTGTTCC
>NZ_JAAIXZ010000118.1 GCF_010894435.1 Pyxidicoccus trucidator
AGCAGGAACTGCCCTGCCTCGTCCAGGTTGTAGCCCCCTTCCGTGAGCGTGAGGGTGACGAGGCGAAGGTCCGGAGCCGCCAGCAGCTCCAGCACGCGCTCGGGGTCCTCGGGTGCATGGAGGTAGCCCACCAGCGAGCCCACCACTCGCACCGTGGGACGTCCCCGCGCGGGAAACTCCGTCAGGCTGTAGAGGCCCTGTTGCGCGTGGAGCGCGTCCGCCTTGTGGCGCTCCCGGGCTCCATCCAGGACGCCAATGCCGACGATGCCCCAGCGCTCCTGCCCGGGGAGGGCGAGGCAGCGGTCCAGGTAGAGCGCCTGGTGCGCGCGATGGAACTGGCCCACGCCCAGGTGGGCGATGCCCGGCGTCACCCGGGTGCGGTCATAGGC
>NZ_JAAIXZ010000119.1 GCF_010894435.1 Pyxidicoccus trucidator
TGCTGAACGGAGAGCTGCCGACCCCGAAGGAGCTGGAGCAGTTCGTCCACCTCGTCACGCACCACACGTTCGTGCACGAGAACGTGAAGTCCTTCATGGATGGGTTCCGCTACGACGCGCACCCCATGTCCATGCTGGGCTCCACCGTGGCGGCGCTGTCCAGCTTCTACCCGGACGCGAAGAACACCAAGGATGAGCTGAGCCGTCGCATCCAGATCACCCGGCTCATCGCCAAGATGCCCACGCTCGCCGCGTTCTCCTACCGGCACAGCATGGGCCTGCCGTACATCTACCCGGACAACGACCTGTCCTACGTCGCCAACTTCCTGGCGATGGTGAAGCGCATCGGCACCACGACCTACAAGGTCCACCCGGTGCTGGAACGCGCG
>NZ_JAAIXZ010000120.1 GCF_010894435.1 Pyxidicoccus trucidator
CTCGGGCAGTTACCACCTGTCGCACTGGACCAACGCGACGCCCTTCGAGGTGTGGACCTTTCAGGCCGTGTCGGGGCTGGCGTCGGGCAACTACAAGGTCCGTGCGTGGGTTCGCAAGGGGGGCTCGTTCGAGCTGGCGCGCATCCAGGCGAAGACGTGCGGCTCCTGCGCACCGGCCTTCACGGAGCTGGGGACGTATGGCGCGTGGACGCTGGTGGAGTCTCCCGCCATCTCCGTCACCGGCGGCTACCTGGAGCTGGGGTTCCACACCCGGGCGACCACGGGCAACGGCGCCAACTTCATCCACATGGATGATGTGGAGCTGGTGCGCCTGTAGCCAATGACTGAGGGGTGGAGCGCGAGTCCGGCTCCACCCCCAGCTGCTGCT
>NZ_JAAIXZ010000121.1 GCF_010894435.1 Pyxidicoccus trucidator
ATTCCGCCGAGGTGAGCCAGGGGTGGCGCTCCTCGCGGTTGGAGGAGGCCTGGGTGGTGGATGGCTCCGAGCCCCTCCACCGCGCGGAGTACCACGTCACGCTGCCCCCTTCGGTGACGCGCCTGCGGGATGTGGGCGAGTACGTGGAGTTCCTCGACACCGACGGGCAGCCGGTCCTGCGCTTCCACCCGTCCGAGGTGCGCGATGCGCGGGGCGAGTCCCGGCGTGGTGACACGCGCCTGTCGGGGGTTCGCGCGTCATCGCTCGCGAACGTGTTCGAGGTGGAGGGCCCTCGCGTGAGCCTCGTCACCGAAGTGGCGCTCGCCGGACTCACCGCGCCGCTGGTGGTGGACCCGGGCTGGTCGTCGACGGCCACCATGGCGACCCC
>NZ_JAAIXZ010000122.1 GCF_010894435.1 Pyxidicoccus trucidator
GTTGAGCGCGCACCAGATGAACAGCCACAGCGGGAGGAACTCCCGGTCCTCTCGGTCCCCCAGGTGGTCCAAGGCGTGGACGCTGATGAGCGGCCCCACCACCGCGATGGTCAGCAGCATCAGGGCGGCGAGCCCGTCCGCGCGCCACTCGATGCCCAGCGGTGCGCCCCACCCTCCCAATTGCTGGCGCAGCACTCCCTGCGTGGAGACCTCCCAGGCCGCCAGCGATGACGCGATGAGCGTGGCCACGGAGGCCACGCCCGCGACCAGGCGCACCCCCGCGCGCCCCACCAGCAGCGCCAGCACCGCACCCATCAGCGGAAGCGCGACGGGCCACGCCATCAAGGCCGTGTCCGCCATCATGGACCTTCTCCGCCGGGGCCTGGC
>NZ_JAAIXZ010000123.1 GCF_010894435.1 Pyxidicoccus trucidator
GAGGTCTGGTTCAGCGCCGAGGTCATGGGCGTGGCCCTCACCTGCCTCTACGTGCGCAACGCCCTGCGTGCCCACCGGCCTGTTCTGGCCGGAGTGTTCTTCTCCATGGCCACGCTCACCCGCACGCCGCTGTTCTTCGCGGGCCTCTTCTTCGTGCTGGAGGCGCTGTGCCCGGGCCCCGGGCCTCGGCTGGAGCAACTCAAGGCCCTGGGGCGCAACTGGAAGCCGGCGGCGCGGAAGGTGGGCCTGTTCGCGCTGGGCGCCGCACCGCTGGGGCTGCTGGCCGCTGGCTACAACGTGTATCGCTTCGGCCGATTGAGCGAGTTCGGCCACGCCTTCCTCTTCAACAACCGCGTCAACGTGGACATCGACCGGTGGGGCCTCTT
>NZ_JAAIXZ010000124.1 GCF_010894435.1 Pyxidicoccus trucidator
CGCGGCGGTGTTCATGGGCGACGCGCTGGGCCTGTACGCGCCCAACCACCTCAAGGTGGTGTTGCCGTGGACGTACTGGGGCCGGCTCCTGGGCGGCGCGAAGCCCAAGGTCTCCGCCGCCGAGCACGTGCGCTACGTCATCTACGTCGCCGCGCTGCTCACCACGCTGGTGATGACGGGCGCGTGGCTGCACTGGCTGCTGTTGTGGGTGCTCCCGACGACGACGGTGATGATGGCCTTCTTCCGGATGCGTGCGCTGGGCGAGCACCCGCTGGACGCCGAAATCAAGGGCGACGAGACGCGCGAGACGCGCGACGTGAAGGGCACACTGCTGGAGAACTTCTTCGTGGCGCCGCTCAACTGCAACTACCACCTCACGCACCAC
>NZ_JAAIXZ010000125.1 GCF_010894435.1 Pyxidicoccus trucidator
AGAAGATTACGGTCGACGTGCGCGGTGAAATCCTGGAGCTGAAGAACACCATCAACACGATGGTGGACCAGCTCAACTCGTTCGCCTCGGAGGTGACGCGCGTCGCCCGCGAGGTGGGTACGGAAGGAAAGCTGGGCGGTCAGGCCATCGTGCGCGGCGTCGGTGGAACGTGGAAGGACCTCACCGACAACGTGAACAGCATGGCGTCCAACCTCACCGCCCAGGTGCGCAACATCGCCGAAGTCACGACGGCCGTTGCGAATGGCGACCTGTCCAAGAAGATTACGGTCGACGTGCGCGGTGAAATCCTGGAGCTGAAGAACACCATCAACACGATGGTGGACCAGCTCAACTCGTTCGCCTCGGAGGTGACGCGCGTCGCCC
>NZ_JAAIXZ010000126.1 GCF_010894435.1 Pyxidicoccus trucidator
AAAACCGCGAAGGGTGACGCTTCGATGAGCGCGCGATATTCTCCCGTGAGACGATCCGTTTCCTTGACGATGGAGGCTTCGCCAATTTCGCCGTAGAGAGTTTCGAGAGCATCGATGGTCGAGATAAAGGTCATGCTCTGATTTGATGCGACTTTGCTCGAGCGATCAATCGCTTCGTTGTCGAGGCTGCGAGGAACGCGATCGGAAAATAAAAAGGGCGGCCCGAAAGCCGCCCTTTTCAATTGGATGAATCGCCGAGATTACTCGCCGACTGGCTGGTCGCGCTGCGCCCGTTCGGCTTCGCGCTCGGCCTTGAGCTTCTCAGTGACGTCCTCGCCGGTTTCCTGGTCGACGACCTTCATGGACAGGCGAACCTTGCCGCG
>NZ_JAAIXZ010000127.1 GCF_010894435.1 Pyxidicoccus trucidator
CACCCGTTGTGTCAACGGCCGTTTGGCCGGGTGCAGCGACACGTAGCCGCGGTGCCGGTAGAAGTCCTCCGCGTTGAGGCTGGCATCCAGGCCCAACAGCGGCGTGCCGCCCCCCCAGGCCACCGACTCCAGCGCGGCGAGCAGACGGGAGCCGACGCCGTGGCCCACCTCGTCTGGCACCACGTAGAGGGCCTCCAGCTCTCCGGCGCGGGAATCGAGCTGGCCAAAGCCCACCAGCCGTCGGCCTCGCTCCGCCACCAGCACCGTGCGAGGCCGGTCCGGCCGGAGGTAACCCTCTGGCCGCAGCAGGCTCACCCAGGTGTTCAGCTCATCGGGGGCATAGACACCCTGGCACAGCGTCTCCACCGCCTCGGTGTGGAC
>NZ_JAAIXZ010000128.1 GCF_010894435.1 Pyxidicoccus trucidator
CGGAGCGCACCGGCTGCATCGCGTGCGGCGGCTGCATGCTCGGCTGTCGCCACGGCGCGAAGAACACGCTGGACCGGAACTACCTCCACCTCGCGGAGAAGCGCGGCCTCACGCTGCACGCCGACACCGAGGCGACGTGGGTGCGCCCGCTGCCGGAGGGGGGCTACGAGGTGGAGGCGCGCCAGGGCACCGGCCTGTTCTCCCGGAAGACGCTGCGCTTCACCGCGCGCAACGTCGTCTTCGCCGGGGGCGTGCTGGGCACCGTGGACCTGCTGCTGCGCTTGAAGGAGCGTCCGGACGGACTGCCCCGGCTGTCGGAGCGACTGGGTGACAGCGTGCGCACCAACTCCGAGGCCCTGGTGGGCATCGTGAGTGGGCAC
>NZ_JAAIXZ010000129.1 GCF_010894435.1 Pyxidicoccus trucidator
ACCGAGCGACTGGCCTTCATGGCCCATGACGCCCGACTCGCGGCCATCATCTCTCACGATGCGCTGAGCACGCGGCTTCCCGAGGGACCATGGCACGTGGTGAACCTGGATCGGCTCGGGGATGCGCTGGAGGGTTCGGCGTCAAACCCGTGGGTGGATGACAGCACCGCCGATGACCTGGCGCACATCATCTACACCTCCGGGTCCACGGGGCGCCCCAAGGGTGTCTGCATTCCACACCGGGGTGTGGTTCGCATGGCGCTCGACGCGGACCAGGTCCGCCTGGGGCCAGACGACCGGGTCGCCCAGGTGACCACGGTGACGTTCGACCTCTCCACCTTGGAGATCTGGGGTGCGCTGCTCAACGGCGCCGCGCTCGT
>NZ_JAAIXZ010000130.1 GCF_010894435.1 Pyxidicoccus trucidator
TGACAGAGTTCAGCCGAATACCTTCTTTATTTAATGATATCAAAGCTAGTAGGCTCCTCCATCTCATGTGGGGTTTCACCGCTACCCAATCGATCATTGTCGACTCGCGGCTCATGTAGGAAAGGAGGATGCTAGTCTGAAAAGTTCCTTTCCCACTGCTCGTGAGGCTCACCTGAGGTATTGAGCTCCTCAGAGGTAATGGGCCGTTAAGTTTCGACATTTAAATTCATGCATACACAAAAGGATCCATGGTCTAAATCCCTTGCTCACCCTTCTTTAAACAAAAATAAAATCAAATAAAAAACTAAGGGTTGAAGTGATGAAAGTATTGAAAGTGGTGAAGTATAGAAAAGCCGTGGTGCTATCTTATCGGGACCCG
>NZ_JAAIXZ010000131.1 GCF_010894435.1 Pyxidicoccus trucidator
CTCGGCTGCGAGCCCAAGCTGTTGGGCGATGCGAACCGCCGCTTCTCCGAGGCCCAGCTCCTGTGTGCCGCGCACCTGTCCTTCATCCTCGTCCAGCTGTCGCTGGATGGCGCCCCCCTGCCAGAGACACCTCGACGCGTGAAGGCCCTGCTCGACGATGCCCTGACGAAAGGACGTGGGCCCTTCCTTTCCGACGGCAGCGCACGCGTGGAGGAACACCTCCTGCCCCACAGCGTGCTCTACCGAGGTTATGTGCTATTGATGCTCGCGGGAATGGAGCGCGCGGGGCTGGCCGACCCGGCGTCGACGGCACTCTTCGACACCCTGGCCGAAAAGCTCGTGGAGGCACTCTCGCGGCAGCTCCTGCTGCCCTCGTTC
>NZ_JAAIXZ010000132.1 GCF_010894435.1 Pyxidicoccus trucidator
CCGGCAGGAGAGGGCCGGGCTTTGCCCGTTGCCGGAGCCAGAACCGATGCGAGGCCAAGCGCGCGGCCACCGTCAGGTTACGCTGCGACACCAACCCAGTGTCAGCGCCCGGTGTGACCGATTCGGGCTAGAGGTGACCTGGTCTGCGCGCGGGGAGAACTCCGGGCGCCGCTCCGTGAAGGAGGGGTGGACCAGCATCCGCGTCTTCTCAGGCAGCCACGAAATCGGAATGCACCCGGATACCATTCTGTCCGGGAAGCTCCTTTTCGGAGATCGCGTCTATGGCCGCTTCACCGAGGCCCGGCTGCCCAAGGGAGGTGGCACCGTACGCGTGTGCATGGAGCTGCGGGACGGGTCCGGCAAGCGTG
>NZ_JAAIXZ010000133.1 GCF_010894435.1 Pyxidicoccus trucidator
CCACGCGCAACTGGACGCCCGCGGGGCCCGTGCGCCTCAACCCCTCCGCGAACACCACGCCCATTCAGCACGCACGGACGAAGACGCGCTGACCCGACTCACCCGACATCTTCCTTGACGCTCACCGGGCGGCGCTTCGTGAAGGAGGGGTGGACCAGCATCCGCATCTTCTCAGGCAGCCGCGAAATCGGAATGCACCCGGGCACCATTCTGTCCGGGAAGCTCCTTTTCGGAGATCGCGTCTATGGCCGCTTCACCGAGGCCCGGCTGCCCAAGGGAGGTGGCACCGTACGCGTGTGCATGGAGCTGCGGGACGGGTCCGGCAAGCGTG
>NZ_JAAIXZ010000134.1 GCF_010894435.1 Pyxidicoccus trucidator
ACCCGGAAGAACACCTTCGACCTTCGCAGGCTCTGCGCTCTCCAGAACCTGGAGACCCTCCACCGCCGCATCGACGAGAAGCGGCGGCTTGCGGCCTGAGGTTCCACTAACCTGTTTGGCGCTCTAGTTGAACTGCGCGAGATGCGGGGTTTGAGGTTGCCTGGCGTGTGAGGCGGGCGGGAGGCAAGTGAGGGGGCTGGCTGTTGGTGCTTGTAGGGAGGCGCGCCATGGCCGAGCAGGCAGCCCTGCG
>NZ_JAAIXZ010000135.1 GCF_010894435.1 Pyxidicoccus trucidator
AGCGCGAGCCGGTGGAGGCCTGGATTGTGGACGACACGGGCTTCCTCAAGCAGGGCAAGCACTCGGTGGGCGTGCAGCGGCAGTACACCGGCTCGGCGGGCAAAATCACTAACTGCCAGATTGGCGTCAGCCTCAGTGTCGCCACCCGCACCGAGCACCTGCCCCTCGACTTCGAGCTGTACCTGCCCGAGGGCTGGACCAACGACGCGGCTCGCCGCCGCGAGGCCCGAATCCCCGCCGA
>NZ_JAAIXZ010000136.1 GCF_010894435.1 Pyxidicoccus trucidator
ACACCACGCACGCGCCCGCGCCGCTGGCCGCAGTGGTGTTGCAGATGGGAGCCGTGGCAGCGCAGCCCGTGTCCTGGGCACCAGCCTGAGCCGAGTCGAGGCACACCACGCACGCGCCCGCGCCGCTGGCCGCAGTGGTGTTGCAGATGGGAGCCGTGGCAGCGCAGCCCGTGTCCTGGGCACCAGCCTGAGCCGAGTCGAGGCACACCACGCACGCGCCCGCGCCGCT